>CAISZM010000006.1 GCA_903889965.1 uncultured Elusimicrobia bacterium | reverse complement strand
GAAATGAACATCCGCCATTTAGCTTTTATGTCAGCCGCAGTTCTAGCAGCTTCCTGCGCCCCCAAAGTGCCGGAAGCCTCCCAGTCCGCAGCCGCGCCGACGGAAATCAAGGAGACGACCACGAACATGGAAATACTCAATAACCCCCCAAAAGCCACCGAGAAAGCCCCGGAAACCTTCAAGGTTAAATTTAACACCACCAAAGGCGACTTCACGCTCGAGGTCAACCGCAGCTGGGCGCCGCTCGGAGCGGACCGCTTCTACAACCTCGTCAAGGCCGGTTTTTTCACCGACACGGCCTTCTTCCGCGTAATAGACGGCTTCATGGTTCAATTCGGGATACACGGCGACCCTGCCGTCGCCTCCGCCTGGCGCGGAGCCCGCATAAAGGACGATCCCGTGAAACAGTCCAACTCCAAGGGCTATATTTCCTACGCTATGGCGGGCCCTAATACCCGCACCACGCAGTTCTTCATAAATTACGGCGCTAACTCGAACCTTGACGGGATGGGTTTCTCGCCGTTCGGCAGGGTGGTGGACGGGATGGCTGTGGTCGAGAGCATCTACTCCGGCTATGGCGAAGGCGCGCCCAACGGCATGGGCCCCGACCAGGGCCTGGTCCAGCTGCAGGGCAACAAATACCTGAAAGCGGAATTCCCCAAGATGGACTACATAAAATCGGCTTCTCTTGAAAATTAAGAGAGGCCGCCTTTCCGGGCATGCCCCTTTATTGCGGGGCATGCCGTCATCGTCCGGACTGCACCGCTAATTTAAGCCGGCACAGGATCTATGGTTTTCTGGAATTTCTATTTCTTAGCCAAGGCTTTTCTTCACTTCAGGGGCTATCTGCACGCCGGTTTTTTGTGGAATTTCCTGCTGCTCCTGGCCGTCGCGATACCCATCACCCGGCGTGTGCCCCGCGCCGGACTTATAAAAAAACTGCGCATGGCCGCCGCGATCCCGCTGGGCCTGATGTTGTTCTGGAGCGAGACCTGGCTGCCCGCCCCGGCCACGATCTGGCATTTTTTCTCGGACCCGGCCTCCCGGCCTTCGGCAGCCTACGCCTGGCAGTTCACGATCCAGAACTTCAGCCCGTGGATGGTCGCCGGGGTAGCGGCAGCTTTTTTTGTCTCGCTGGCCGCCTCAAAAAGGCAAATACGTCTTACCCCGCTAACCTTTCTTCTCGTAGCCGCCATGGGGATAACGGGGCCGCGCCACACCTCCGGGGAAATAGACGAATTTTACAAAAGCGAGTCCCTGAGGGAAGTGCGTCTGAACGAACCCGGGACCCGCAAGCCGGATTTTGACTTGATCATAATACACGTATGCTCCCTGTCCTGGGACGACCTTGCCCATTCCGAATTTGACGCAAGGCCTTTCTTTTCCAGATTCAACTACCTGTTCACGAATTTCAACAGCGCCACCGCCTACAGCACCCCGGCCGCCATGCGCTTGCTGCGCGCGCCCTGCGGCCAGCGCTCCAACAGCGCCATATTCAAGGAAGCCCCCGAGAATTGCTATCTGATGCAGGACCTGCGCGTGCGCGGGTACAAGACCTATTCCCTTCTCAACCACGACGGTATATATGGCGGTTTCATGTCCAGTATAATGAAGAACGCGAAGGGGGACCCGATGTTCACCCTGCACCTCGAGCCGGAGAAACTCGACTTCGACGACAGCCCTATCTTCAGCGATCTGGAAACGCTGAATGAATGGCTGCAAACCGCGGAAAGTTCAAAAATGCCGGCGGCGGTTTACTATAACACCATCAGTATGCACACGGGCGGGCATTATTCCAGGTCCGTAGTGAAGAATCCCTGGGCAAAACCCAGGCAGGTGCGCTATAACGATTTCTTAGGTATCTTCATTGGCGAACTGGAGCGGTTCTTCGCAAAGCTGGAAACTTCCGGCCGCAAGGCCGTGGTTATATTCGTGCCTGAACACGGCGCGGCACTGGCGGGGACCCGACTGCAGGCGGCAGACCTGCGCGACATACCCTTCCCTCAAATAACCCTGGTGCCGGTCGGGATAAGAATATTCGGTCCCGGGTATAACGGCGTTCCGGTACGTCAAAAAACAATAGACAAGCCTGTAAGCTATCTGGCGCTGGCCGGGGCCATGGCCGCCCTGCTTAATCATTCCCCCTACCAAAACCCCGGCGTTTCGCAAAAAGCGGTGCTCGGCTCAATACAGGAAACCCGGCCTGTTTCAGAGAATGCAACGGCTATAGTTATGAAGAGCGGGCGTGGCTATATCTACAAACCAAGGTACAGCGGATGGATAAACCTGCCCCCGGACATAAACCCGCAGTTTACCGGGGACCGGTATATGTTCGAAGGACCGGAAAAGAATTAATTTAAGGACTTCCCAGCGTTAAAGTGACAGGACCGGACCCTGCAGAAATATAGGCTTTAATTACCCGGCTGTCTTTTCCAGAAACCGCCGTAATTTCATATTCCCCGTAAAATCCGCGCGCGCTGAACTCGCCCCTTTTATCCGAGAGTCCGCCGGCCTCGGTGCGCCACCGCTTCAACAGCAGGTCTTCAAGAACCCGCGCTGCGGGTTTTTTGGTCCAGTCCGCCCTGTAGAGAGCCGGCAAAGGCTCAGAATGCACGCCTTCCCAAAAACCCCAGAGAGTTATCCCCTCCACGGCCGGATGGCTGAATAGAGCGGTCATGAAATCACGAAGGTAATCGGCCTGCAGTTTTTCATCCGGGATATCTATATCCAATTCGGTAGCGTGTATGGGTTTCCCCAGCTTCTGAAAACGGTCCAGAATAGATATCAGCCTTTCCGGCGGAGTAAGGTCCCAGCCGAAGTGACACTGCATCCCTATCCCGTCCAGCGGCGCCCCGTTCCTGATCAGGGTGCGTATATATGCCTCGTAGCGGTCCTGTCTGGTCATGTCGAGTCCAAGGTCGGTGATAATTCCATGTTCGTTCACGAACAGTTTGGCGGAGGGGTCAGCCTCGCGCGCGTACTTAAACCAAACAGCCGGTTCGCCCGGGCCCAACATTTCCGTTATGCCCGTCCCGTCCAGAGGCTCGTTGAGGACATCCCACTCGTACGCCCTGCCCCTGTAATAAGACACTTCCTCGGTTATATGGGCGCGTATCGCCGCGCGGAGTTTCTCCGGGTCGCCCTTGAGGCTTTCAAGGGCCCGGGGGAAATGTTCCCACCCCGGCCAGACCAGCGTATGCCCGCGCAGTTTGATGTCGTTCTTTTTAAGCCAAGCGGCCGTACGATCGGCCCAGCCCTTTCGTTCTCCCTCCCAGAAGAACCACTTAAGGTCGTTCTCTATGGTGGCTGAATTAAAAAGGCTCAGAAATTTTCTGCGGTACCTCGCCTTGTTGTCTTCGCGGTTCCGTGCGTAAAGATACTTGGAATTTATCGCGCTGCCGAACTTAAAAGCGTGGCGAAGCTGGCGTATGCCGACCCTGGCCCCTGCCACAGGGTGTCCATTCCGGTCCGCCACACGCACTACGATCTCCCCTTTGCGCATGTGTTCGATGCGGCGTTCAGCAGCCTCCCGCCAGGCGGCCCCCGCCTCCCTGCCCTTATAGCCTGGCTCCGGCGTAAAATCTGCGCCGGCGGTTTTCCCGTTATTTACAACCTGTAAACCGGCCAGCTCCAGCTCCTGCGGGCCGAAACCGAGCCTGAAATTGACATGGGCTTCGCCAGCCGTATAATTTTGCGAGGAAACGAAGAGGATGTCCACCCGGCGCCAGCGAAGGCCGGCTTCCACGGGATAGACTATGGATTTTTGATAATCGCCGCCCGCGCGCTCGAAGACAAAATCCGCCCTGGCGGGAGGCGACCACAAAGGACGGCGCAGGTAGAACCTGACCGCAAGCAGATCCCCGGCGCGCGCCGAGGCGGAGGTGGGGAGGCTGAGCTGTACATTGTAGGGCTGCTTCGTGGGCCCGGCTACCCTTAAATGAAGTTCCCGGTTAAAGGGCAGAAACGGGTTTGCGGTCCCGGTCACTGTCATAACCGCCGGCCCCCCCGCGCGAAAAGATCCGGGGTCGGTAAAGTCTGAATATTTTATCAGCGGGACTCCGCCGGGCAGGTCCGCGGCGCGCCCGGGTGACAAATACAGGAGCCAGGCGGCTGACAATACGGCTGCGAAGAGCGCTGCGGCGAGGACTGTTGCCGCGATAACAAGGGCCCTGGAAACGGTCATACTGCGCCAGGAAAGGCTCACTTATGTTTCAGGTCCCAATTGTAAAACCAGGTAAGGTAAAGACTCAGGCGCCTTGTGGAGGTATGCAGCTGAGGAAAACGCTGCCACATGTATTCAAGACCCAGGTTAACGTCGCTGTTAAAAACGGTAAGACCCGTCGAAGGCCCCGTGGCGTCGTAATATTTACGATTTTTTGTGCGCAGGCGCCAATTATAGGCGGCATAAGTGTCGAACTTCCAGCCGCGCCCGAAAGAGAACCAATCCACGCCCTGCTTTACCCAGCCCTGGGAGCCTGAACCCTCAATTCCGTTCAGGTCATAGGTCAGCTGGCCCCAGGTGCTTAACGGCAGGGCCAGGGGGGAATGCGAAGAAACGTTCGGCTTCCCGAGCCATTTCGCCACGTTAGCCGAGTAATACCAGTTGCCAAAAAGATCGCTATTACGGCTATTTTCCGAAAGTTTAGGATAGCGCAGCCAGGTGTATTCAACGCCGAGCCCGAAGGGGCCCTTTTCAAACGCCGCGGAGAGACCGGGACCGTACTCGTCGTAATATTGCTCGTTTTGCGTGCGCACCCGCCAGGTATAACGCCCGTAGGTATTAAAGTCCACGCCCCCGGGGCTGAACCATGTAACCCCTTGGCGCACCCAGCCCTGGGTTCCCAGACCCTCAAGAGAATTGTCGCCCTGGGTTACGTTGCCCCAGGTGGAACCCGGATAACCTACGGGAGAATAAGCCGAGGCGCGCCCGGGTACCGCGGCAGAAACAGCGAGAAGAACGAAAAGAGCCGCGCCGACATACCCGCCTATCCTTTTATTGATCATAAAGGTCCCCCGTTAAAAGTCAATCAATTTGCGGCCCGGAGCAGGAGCGTCGGCTCTACCTCGGGAGGTTCCACGAACTTAACCCCGTAACTGAATAAACTGCCGCCTGCGGCCCTGCCTATGACCGCGGCCCGCACGGACAGCTGTTTGCCTGACAGGGATTTAAATTTTATAACTATACTGCCGGCCAGTTCGTGCCCGGGCGGAACGCGGAGCGCCGCGCCCGTCAGGCTGAGGTTTTCCATGACGCAGTCCAGGACACCGCTGGCAGCGTACACCTGGCAGGGTATATTGGCCTTGTAGCGGGCCATCTTTGACTCCGGATTGGCCTTGCTTTTCTTACGGCGCACGGCCGCGAGGGCCATATGCGATATTGCGCTGACCGAGTCGGTCAGAGGCCGGCGCACATTCTGCCAGGCGTCGGGCGCGCTGAACATCTGCAATAAGAGTCCGCGCCGCGTCTGCTCGCCCGCGTTCGTAAAGCGAAGAACCAGTTTGTCGCCCAGGCCCTTCACCCACATGGTGCGTATCACGGCGCATTCGTAAGCGGTATCGTCGGGTATCTGGCCGCGGAACTTAAGCGTAACTTTTTCCGGAACGTGGTGGTGCGAACGAAGCTGAACCATGGCCCCGCCCTCGCTGATGTCCACGGTTTCGCCCTCCGCGGTGATGCCGTCAAAACCAGCCAGGCACGGGATATGCCGGTCAAGGCGGAAAGAGGAACGTTTTTGCGGGCGCTCCCTGGCCACCTCTACGGAGACACCGAGCAGCAGCAGGTTGAAAAGAGCCCAGACGCTGCCTAAAGCGTAGGCGCCGAAATTCAGGCTGCCGCTCCCAACGGCATAAACGCCCTTCACCAGCCCGGCTATAGTTAGAAGCATCAGTATCATGTGGGGCACGACATAGCGCCAGTGGAAAATCCCTTCCTGGGGACTGGTCCCCGATCCCTTGGGCGTAACTTTAAATACCAACTTTTCGGGGCGCGGCAAGGTGGCGATAATGGTAAGGGAAAGCAGAAAAGCCGTCCCGGTATCATAGACGTCCGACCAGAACGGGCTGCGGAATTCTCCGCTCACCAGCTGGAAGGCCAGGTGCGCAAGCACATAATGCGGGAGGAAATACCAGATGAAAGTGCGGATATCCGTAACGAGCGGGGTAAAGGAAAAAACAAGGAAGGCCAGCGGGGCCATGAGAAAGACCATCCGCGGCAGGGCCCCGAAGAAATACTGGAGCGAGGCGAGATAATTTATCCTCTGCATCAGGCTGAGCCCGGGCTTTATCAGCGGGTTATCGATCACAAAAAGCTGCACGCCGCCCTTGGCCCAGCGGTTGCGCTGGGTCAGGTAGCCGATATAAGTTTCCGGGGAAAGGCCGCCGGTGAGTATGCGGTTGTAGAACAGGGACCTGTAGCCGCGGGAATGAAGCTCCATCCCGGTATGCAGGTCCTCTATGGCCACCTCGCACCGGAACCCCCCGATATCGTCGATTGCGGACCGGCGGAAAATGGCGGCGCTGCCTGCGAAAATAGCCGAATTGGTATTATCCCTGCCGGGTTCTAGCACCTGGAAGAAGAGATCCTGCTCGTGTACAAGCTCACCGTGGAGCATCAGATTCTTCTGGTGGCAGTCGGGATTATAAAAATGATGCGGGGTCTGGACGAACGCCAGTTTGGGATCGACCGAGAAAAAACCGACCGTTTCCTTGAGGAAACTGCGGACCGGTATATGGTCGCAGTCCAGTATCATGAACAGCTCGCTGGAGACATGCTTAAGCGCGTTGTTAACGTTACCGGCTTTGGCGTGCGTGCGCTCGGTCCTGGTTACGTAACCGCATCCGAATTTTTCCGCCAGTTCCTTTATTTCAGGCCGGTTCCCGTCGTCGCACACGTATACGCGGAAGCGGCCTTTGGGATAGTCCATGGCGTTGCAGGCCGCCAGCGTCCGGTAAAGAACTTCCGCGGGTTCGGTATATATCGTTACAAGTATATCCACCGCCGGCAACTTATCGTCCGGCAGTTCCACCGGAGAATGGCTGGTAAGCTTGGCGGACTGGACAAAGAAAAGGAGGACCGAGCTGAAGCCGAAGAGTTCGGCCAGGTAAAGAGCCAGGCTCACGGCCAGGCGCAGGGGGCTCTGATGGTCAAGCGTGAACGCGCCGCGCCAGTAAAGATAACGTACGCTCACGGCGACGCTTAAAATAATAAGTGGCCACTTAAGCGAACACATGAAACGCGAAACAGCGGATTCCGCCTCGGGCGTCCCTGATCTGGCGGGTATGTCTGAAATATTTTTGTTCATCAAATTCCACCTATGAAGTGATCGCAGACCGCGCTCACGGGCACCGCCTAAAACGCCGGTCCTGAGCGCGCCTCGCGGCGCAGCTGGCACCCGATATTAAGAAGTGATTATATCATTTCTTAATACTTCGGGCATTAACCGTGCCGTTAAATCAGGCGGCCGGAAGGAGGCCCGCCGGCTTAAACTTTTTTCAGAAGGTCTTCTTGGTTACTGGCCTTATTTTATCTTCCCGGAACGCCGCAGGGCGGCGTTTATGCGCGCCAGAAAGATATTGGCCCTGAAAGGTTTGATGATGTAATCGTCCGCCCCCAGTTTAAAAGCCAGTTCCTGGCTCTTATCGGAGGTTTCGGTAGTCAGCATTATCACGGGCAGGTCGGACAGGCCCAGGGTTTCGCGCACGCCTTTCACGAGGTCAAAACCGTTAAGGCGGGGCATATGTATGTCGGAGATTAGAAGGTCCGGGGCTTTGTGCGCAATTATGGTAAGCGCCTCTTCCCCGTCCTCGGCCTCAAGGGCCTCGTAGCCGGCCCCTTCCACGAATTTCCTTAGCAGCATACGCACGATACTGTCGTCCTCGGCCAGCATAATGCGCAGCTTGCCTGAGGATGGAGATTCGGATGAACGGGTTTCCGCCCCCACCCTGCCGGACCGGACCGGGGAAGCGGCCGGGGGCGTGGTCTGCCCTTCCGCGGACTTCGTGTCCAAATACATGTAGGGCGCGGCCTCGGCCAGGTCGGTATAGCCCCTGGACAGCTGCCACAAGGCGTCGTGCGTCATCGTCCGAAGGACTTTATCCTCAAGAGCTGCCTGTGTAATTTCGGCGGCGCCGGCGCCGGAATTAATAATGTCCCTCACCCGGCCGTTTACCTGCAGTATTTCTACTATGGCGGTGCGCCCCGCATAGCCGCTGCCCTCGCATTTCATGCAGCCCCGTCCCTTGTAGAGGGCCGGTTCAAAGCCGTAACTTGTCATGGCGTCCATCAGTCCCCTGTCGCTTTCCGCCGCCGGCATCTTAACTACGCAGTGGGGGCAGATCTTGCGCACAAGGCGCTGCGCTGTTATAGCCAGCAGCCCGGGGGAGATCTTGAAGCGGTCTACACCCATGTCTATCAGGCGCGGGATGGCGGCGACGGCGTCGTTGGTGTGGAGCGTGGAGAATACCATGTGGCCGGTCATGGCTGCCTGGAAGGCTATGTCGGCGGTATCGCGGTCGCGGATCTCGCCCACCATGATGATGTCGGGGTCCTGGCGCAGCACGGACCTGAGCACCGAGGCGAAAGTGAGCCCCTGTTTCTCGTTTACCTGCACCTGGTTGATGCCGGCCAGCTTGTATTCTATCGGGTCTTCAACGGTGACTATGTTGCTGCCCTCGCTGCGGATCTTGTTCAGCACGGAATAAAGGGTAGTTGTCTTGCCGGAGCCGGTGGGACCGGTGACCAATATCAGCCCCTGGGCGGCGGCCAGACAGTTTTCTATAACGGCCGAAACCTCGGGCGCGAAACCGAGCTTTTCGAAAGGGACTTCCGCCGCGCGCTGGTCCAGTATGCGGATCACCACCTTCTCGCCGTAGGAGGTGGGCAGGGTGGAAACGCGCAAGCCAACCTCGCTGCCGCCCAGGAGTATTTTTGTCCTTCCGTCCTGGGGACGCATATGGTTGGAAACGTCCAGGTTCGCCATTATCTTGATGCGTGACACGAGGGGGCCGGCGGCTATATGCTTTGGAAGGGCCATAATATTCTTGAGAACGCCGTCTATGCGGATGCGCACATGGCTGGCTTTCTCCTCGTGCTCTATGTGTATGTCCGAGGAACGCTTATGGTAAGCCTGGGAAATGATGGAGTTGACCAGTAGTATCACAGGGGCGGAGATGGGTTCTTCCTTTTTCGCATTGTCCGCTTCTATGTCTCCGTCGCCGATAACGAGTATCTCCTCCGGAGCCTCGACCTTATTCAGGAGGTCGAACACGATTTCGTCGCCGCGAAAAACCTTCTCCAGGCAGCTTTCGACCACGCAGGGAGGCGAGTAAAGGGGGATCACCCGTCGCGCGGTCAGCGCCTCGACGTATCCGGCGGCGTCCATATCGAGCGGGTTGGCCATAACCACCTGAACCTCGGTGTCGGTCACCGCCACCGGCAGCAGTTCGTACTTGCGGCAATTCTTTTCCAGGATAAGGTTTACGGCGAAATTATCGACCTTAGCCGGTGTCAGGGGAAAGTATTTTATACTGAAAGCGCTCTCTACCCGTTTACCGAGCTCTTCGAGAGTTATTTTTCCCGCGTCCACAACTGCGTCGGCCAGGCAGGATTTGTTCTCGGAACGCAGGTCATCGATAAACGCCGGCAGGATCCCGGGCGCGCCGGTTAAAGCCTTTACTATCCATTCGTCTTTGAAACGCCATTTCGCCGTCATAAATTGAATTTTACCAGATATTCAAGGCTGCCCCAAAACCCGGTTCAGGCGGTTCTTGTAAATATAGTTAGCGCCCTGGTAGAAGGCAACAGCCTCGTCCGCCAGCCGCCTGTCCGCCGAGGTTTCAGAAACGGATTGTCCCGACTCGTCCCATTTATAAATTTGCATGTATTTCCTGGGGCCCAGCACAGTCAGGCGGCCGTCCTCGAGCAGGCCTACCTTCTGAAAGGTGGAAAGGAAGGCCCTGCCCTCCGGCTTCCCGTCGAGGATGTCCCTGCCGAAAAACAAGCTGTCATAAGAGGCGTTCAGCAGGCCCAGCACGGTAGGCGCCAGGTCGGCCTGCGCGGAAAGGGTATCGACATGCGCCGGTTTTATGTGCGCGGGAGAATAGATAATTAGCGGTATGTGGTAGTTGCGCACGGGGATCTCGGATTTGCCGGCGGAGTTGGCGCAATGGTCCGCGGTTATAATGAAAACCGTATTCTTAAACCACGGCTTCCCGGAGGCCGCCGACAGGAATTCCCCTATGGCGTAGTCCGAATATTTAAGAGCCCCCTTACGGCTTTGCGATGAAGGCGGGATGTCTATCTTGCCCTCCGGGTAAGTAAAAGGCCGGTGGTTAGACGTGGTCATAACCGTGTAGAAGAACGGCTTGCCGGAGACCGAATCCGCGTCCGCCTCCTTAAGAGTTTTGGAGAGCAGGTCCCCGTCGCAGACGCCCCAGATGTTGGCGAAAGATATTTCATTCTTGGCGAAATTGGCCCGATCAACGATATCGAAGCCGTTGCCGGCGTAAAAGGCGTTCATG
>CAISZM010000005.1 GCA_903889965.1 uncultured Elusimicrobia bacterium | reverse complement strand
CCCCGCGCCTGGCGCGGGGGCCGGATATGGTTTACTTCTTGTTGTCGCCCTGCTGCATCAGCACGCGGCGTGACAGGCGGAATTTGCCGTTGTTCTCTTCCAGAACCTTAACTTCAATTTCCTGGCCCATCTTCAGTACGTCGTCCACGCGGTTGATGCGCTTCACGTCCACTTCGGAGATGTGCAGCAGGCCTTCCTTGCCGGGCAGCACTTCCACGAACGCGCCGAAGTCCACGATCGAGACAACCTTGCCCTTATAGACCTTTCCGACCTCGACTTCCATGGAGAACATCTCTACCATGGATTTAGCCGCGTCGAGGCTGGCCTTGTTAACGCTGGAGACGAACACCGAGCCGTCGTCCTCCACTTCTATGTTGGCGCCGGTCCTTTCGATGATGCCCCGGATATTCTTGCCGCCGGGGCCTATGAAGGCGCCGATCTTGTCGCGGGGGATCATCAGTTTAACGATACGGGGCGCGAACTCGGAGATGTCGGCGCGGGGAGCCGGCATGGCGGCGTCCATCAGGTCAAGTATGTGGAGGCGGCCCTTGGTCGCCTGTTCGATGGCTTCCTTGAGAACTTCCATCGGGATGCCGGTGGCGAGCTTCACGTCCATCTGGAACGCGGTCACGCCTTTCCTGGTGCCGGTCAGCTTGAAGTCCATGTCGCCGAAATGGTCTTCCACTCCCGCGATATCGGACAGCACGGCGTGCCTGGAGCCGTCGGTTATCAGGCCCATGGCTATGCCGGAGCAGGCGCCCTTTATCGGGACGCCGGCGTCGAACAGCGACAACGAGCCGCCGCAGACCGAGGCCATGGAGGAGGAACCGTTGGATTCAAGTATGTCCGAGACGATCCGTATGGTGTAAGGGAAGGCATCCGCGGAGGGGAGCAGCGGCAATAAAGCGCGCTTGGCCAGGTGGCCGTGCCCTATTTCGCGGCGGCCGGGGCCCCTGTCCGGCTTCACTTCTCCGGTAGAGAACCCGGGGAAGTTGTAATGAAGCATGAACCGGTCTTCGGTCTTGCCCACGAGGTCTTCTATCATCTGCGTGTCGTCGGAAGTCCCGAGCGTGGTCACCACCATGGCCTGTGTCTGGCCGCGGGTGAACAGCGCCGAACCGTGGGTCCGGGGCAGGTAGCCGGGCTGTATCGTTATCTGGCGTATTTCGTCGGTCTTGCGGCCGTCCACGCGCAGCCTGCGGTTGAGCACCAGCGCGCGCGACACGGTGTAGATCACGTCCTGGACCACCGTCTTGGTCTGGTATGCGGTCGTGGCGCAGTCCGGGAACTTGGCGGCCATCGCTTTTACGGCGGCGTCCGTGATCGTGTTGAAAGCCTGCTCCATCGCGTGCTTTTCGGGGAAGGAATTCAGGAGTTTATCTATTTCCGGGGTTACCATCGCTTCCACGGCGGCCTTGAGATCCGCCTTTATTTCGGGCGGGGTCACGGTGGTTTTGGGTTTGCCCGCGAGCTCGCGGAGTTTGAGCTGCATGCGGCAGAGCTTGTCCAGTTCGGGCTTGGCCGCTTCCATGGCGGCTATCAGTTCCGAGTTGGCGATCTCTTTGCCGCCGCCTTCCACCATGAGTATGCCATGCAGGGTGCCGGAGATGACGAGTTCCATCTCGGAGACGGCGCGCTCTTCGTATGTGGGGTTCATTATGAACTTCCCGTCGGCCTTGCCCAGGCGCACGGCCGCTACGGGACCGTTGAACGGCACGTCGGAGATCATGAGCGCCGCGGAGGCCGCGTTGATGGCAAGCACGTCGGCGTCGTTGATCCCGTCGCTGGACATCACGATGTTGGCCACCTGCGTTTCGGTGTTGAAATAATCCGGGAACAGCGGGCGCACGGAGCGGTCCGTGAGGCGCGAAGCGAGTATTTCCTTGTCGCGGGATTTACCCTCGCGCTTGAAAAAACCGCCGGGTATCTTGCCGGCCGCGTAGGTGCGCTCGCGGTAATCGCAGCTGAGCGGCACGAACGAGGGCGGTGTGTCTTTGGGCTTGTTCGCCTGGCCGCAGGCGGACAGAACCACGGTGTCGCCTATGCGGGCCAGCACGGACCCGCCGGCCTGTTTGGCCAGCAGCCCTGTTTCGAATGAAATAGCTTTATCTCCCACCTGTTCTTCCAGGCGGATCGGTGTATTTTTGGTCATCTATTATTTCCTCAGGCCTAATTGTTTTATGACCTTCTTGTATTCTTCCCGGTTGTTGGCTTCCAGGTAGGTGAGAAGGCGTTTGCGCTGCGAGACCAGCTTGGAAAGACCGCGCTTGGACGCGTTATCCTTGGGGCTGGCTGTGATGTGTTTGGAAAGATACTGTATGCGCTCGGTAACGAGCGCTACCTGCACGGATGTTGAGCCGGTATCGTTGGGCTTTGCCGAGAATTTCTCGGTTACTTCTCTTATTTTGTTCTTGGTTAGTGACATGTTTTTCTCTCTTTTTTGTAGTTTTAGTCCTTGTGTCTTATTATATTATGTTGACCCTCCTCAAGTCAATCCAATAACGGATCCGCCCCCGCGACGGCCCGGTCCCGCCCGGCCGGGAGGAGCCAGCATTGTCCTTTTGCCGGCCGCGAGTTTCCGGAAATCCTCCGGGGCGCGGGAGCCGCCCCGTCACGAACGGCCTTCACTGGAAGACCGTCACGCCAAATCGCGCGTTTTCAGTTTTCCCGACTCCCGCATAAATTTGTTATTATTCAGTTTATCCGCCAACCACATGGAGTTCCAAGACTATGAGCCAGAATAAAATTCACGCAAATAAGATAGCCGCCTTCCTCAACAAAGAGCACGGAGACTTCACCCGCCCCGACCTTGTGAAGTACATAAAGGCGCACGGCATAAAGATGGTCAATTTCCGCTACGCCGCCGGCGACGGGCGCCTCAAGACGCTGAATTTCATCATAAACGACGAGAAGTACCTGGACCGTATACTTTCCGCCGGCGAGCGCGTGGACGGTTCCAGCCTTTTCAAGAGCGTGGACGCCGGCTCAAGCGACCTTTACGTGATGCCGCGCTACCGCACCGCCTTCGTTAATCCCTTCTCCCAGGTTCCCGCCCTGGACATACTCTGCTCGTTCTATACCCCCGACGGCAAACCTTTCGCCGGAGCTCCCGCGGAGGTGCTGCGGCGCTCGGAGGCCGAGTTTAAAAAAGTTTCGGGTTACGACTTCCACGCTCTGGGCGAGCTGGAGTATTATGTAATCTCGCCCAGGAACCCGCTATATCCCACCGGCACGCAGAAGGGCTATCACGAGTCGTACCCTTTCTCCAAGTGGGAAGGCTTGCGCACGGAGGCTATGGCCGCCATAGCGGAAGCGGGCGGCCGCATAAAATACGGCCATTCCGAGGTCGGTTTTATCCGCGCCGAGGATTCGGAGATGGCGCAGCAGGAAATAGAATTTCTGCCGGTGCCGGCATCCGAGGCGGCCGACCAGCTGGCCGTGGCAAAGTGGATCTTGTCAGGCATAGGCAGCAGGCACGGCGTCGTTATCTCCTTCGCTCCGAAGATCTCCATAGGCCACGCCGGATCGGGCCTGCACGTGCACACCTGCCTGATAAAGAACGGAAGGAACGCTATGCTGGAAAAGGGCGAACTTTCCGCGCCGGCCAGGAAACTGATAGCCGGTTTCCTGGAGCTGGCGTCCCCCCTGACGGCCTTCGGCAATACCGTCCCCACCTCGTATTTCCGGCTCGTGCCTCACCAGGAAGCCCCGATAAACGTCTGCTGGGCCTACCGCAACCGTTCGGCTCTGGTTCGCATCCCCCTCGGCTGGGTCCGCGCCGCCGGAATGGTGCAGGACGCCAATCCGGGGTCCTCCGCTCCGGACCTGGAGTCCGCACAGACCGTGGAATTCCGTTCCGCGGACGGTTCGGCCAACCTGCATTTCCTGATGGCCGGGCTTTGTGCGGCCGCGCGGCGCGGCTTCGAGCGCAGGGATGCGCTGGCCTTCGCCGACAAGTATTTCGTGGACAAGAATATTTACCACAAGGAACACGCCGGCCTTATGGGGAAGCTCCCCAAGCTTCCCACTTCCTGCCGGGCATCGGCCGAGGCGCTTGAAAAGGCCCGCGGCATGTTCGAGGCACGCGGAGTATTTCCCCCGCAGGTGATCGACGGCATTATCACCCGCCTTAAGGCGTATAACGACCGCGGCTTGAGCGAGCGTCTTTACGGCAAGGAAGAAGAAATTAAGAACCTGGTTGAAGAATACCTGTACTGTTAGCAAAACATGGGATGGGCTTCAATGAGAACAGGGCGCAGGGTAAGCCGGGCGATGTGACCGGTTATGCCGGGTCCAGCGGGCTTTCAGCGGCCCGCACCCGGATTTCCGTGCGAAGAAAGACGGCGAACCTTTGAATTTTTGGGGATCGAATGCCGGCCCGCGGCAGGCGCGGGCGTCAAGGCCGGGGAAGAGACCCTCCCGGAGATGAACGGGCTGCCCGCCGAATGATCAGCGCAGGAATTTCCAGAGGTCCAGCATCATCGGGACCATTTCTGCCGCGATAAGCACTATCACTATTATTTCCAGCCAGTGGCTCCGGCGCGTATTGACTTCGCCGTGCAGTATCTGGCTTATCTGCGCCAGGGTGTCCATTTTGCGGGAGATGCTCTTCTTCCAGTCTTCGAAGTGGAACTCCATCGCCGAGGCCCTGAATACCACGGCCAGGTAGGGATCGCCCACCGTCTTCAGGGAGTTCTCGACGCGGCCCAGGAATTCCGAAAATTCCATGAACTTGCGGCTGGAATCCTCCGCTATATCGGCGTAAAAATTGCGGAAAATGTTCACCACGCTCTCGCGTTTGTTGTCCATCGTGTCGTAAAGCTCTTCGAGCTTTCGGCTGAGCATCTCGTCGTAATAGCGGAATTCCAGCAGGTGCGTCAGGGAAAATTCTATAACGTCGGCCACGTCGCGCTGGCCGTCGGGTTCTATCAGCAGCGCCGAATTCCAGTCGATGATGGCAAGGTCGGTGCTGGAGTACTGTATGGCGCTTTCCAGTATGAAGCTGCGGGACTCGTCCCCGAGGCGTTCCTTGTCCTCCGCCAGTATGAGCGCGGCCACGTCCACTTTTTTAATGAATTCCTTAGGGTCCTCTATGCCGGGGGCTTTTTCCACTATGTAGGTGATGTAGTCCTCGAAGATATCCCATTCCGCCGGGTTCGTTACCGAGGGCATTATTCGCTTTTTCAGGGCGTTCTTGCGGGAGACGGCCAGCAGGTCCACTTCCCCGGATGTTTCCAGTTCAGAGGCAAGCTTTACAAGCGTCCCCCATTCCATGCCGGGAGGAATGAGCATTTCAAGCGTTACCGAAATGACGCCGTAATTCCATATGCGGGCGAATATGCGCACGGGGTATTTCGCGGAGGACAGGTCCAGTATTTCTTCCCCGAGGTCGGCTTTCAGCGGGGAATCCTTTATTATCACGGCCTTGCGGGTGTTCGTGGCGAATTTCATGCGCGGCCCGCTGTCCGCGCTCAGCAGCTGTTCCGCCCGGGCAAGGGAGATCTCCCCGCCGATGTCGAATACGCGGTGTATCAGTATGCTGCCTTTCTCTATCGCAGTGGGCATAGGACCTCCGGGGCGTTTACTTTTTAGCGAGCACTGCTTCTATAGACCTTCCCAGCATCGGGTAGTAGGATTCGTCGTATCCTTCCCAGACATCGTAAACATTATGATCCTTGTCCAGCAGGTATATGTAGGGTACCCCCTGGGCCCTGTAGAGCCGGTAGGCGTCCCTGCCGTCGTAGGCCAGCGGAAAAGTTATCCCCAGGTCCTTCGCGAAATTAAGGGCGGCAACGGCGTCATCCTGTATGCAGATCCCAAGGAAGTTCATGCCCCGGGGCCCGTAGGTCTTGCTGAGTTTTTCCAGCGCGGGGGCGGCCTTGCGGCAGAACGGGCAGGTTTCGGTGAAGAACATCAGCATCACGGGCTTGCCGGAATAAGCCGCCAGGTCTATTTCCCCTCCGGCGGCGTTCGGCAGCCTGAAGTACGTCTTCTGGTTCTGCCGCCCGTCGCCCGCTGGCTGATCTTTTTTGCCGCAGGCCGACGTAAAAATTAATACTGCCGATGCGAGAGCCAGGGTAGCGTATTTCACGGTATTTTCCTTTCCGCTTAGGCCGAAGTTATCATTCTATGAATTTTCTGAGTTCGTCCAAAATAAAATTGGCGGCGCAGGCCCTGATGAATTTCCTGGTGCCGCGGAACTGCCTGCTGAAAAGGCGTACGCCCCGCGGACCGGCCAGGCCGAAATATACCAGGCCCACGGGTTTAGCGGCGGTCCCGCCGTCCGGGCCGGCTATGCCTGTCACCGAGAAAGCGTAGTCGCTTTTGAAAAATTTCCTGGCCCCGGCGGCCATTTCACGGGCGCTTTCCCGCGATACCGCGCCGTGCTTGCGGAGCGTGGCGGCTTTTACTCCGAGCAGCGCCGCCTTGATCGCGTTCGAATACGCGACGGCCCCTCCAAGGAAATAGGCGGAACTTCCCGGCGTCTCCGTTATCAGCTCGGCCGCAAGCCCCCCGGTGCAGGATTCCGCGGAGGACAGCGTCTTTCCCGCCGCGTTAAGCCTGTTCCCGGCCGCAGCGGCCAGGGAATCCTCCCCCTCGCCGTAAATTTTCCCGCCCAGCAGCCTGCGGCAGGAGTTTGCCGCCTTTGTCACCAGGCCGCGGCTGTCGTCGCCGGAAATAATAAAATCCACCGTGCCGGGCCCGGCCAGTATGGTGTAGCTGGCCAGCGCGAACCGGCGCATCGCGGGACGAAGGAGCTTTTCGGCCTCGGTTTCCCACATCCCCGCTATCCTCAGCCTGACCTGTTTGACGGGGGCGAAGCCGAAGAAAGCGTTTATGCGGGAGTCGAGGAAGTCGGGGAACATCGGTTCCCATTCCTTGCGCGGGCCCGGCAGCAGGACGAGCATTTTAGCGCCCCGGGTTATCACCTGGCCGCAAGCCGTGCCGTTGCTGTTTTCCACCGGAACGGCGCCCTCGATCAGCAGGCACTGGTTCCTGAAATTGGGCGGTAATTTTTTAAGGCCGTAGTTCAGTGAAAGCGTTCTCGCGCAAGCTTTTGAATGGACAAGCCGGCGGCGCAGTACCCTGGCCGCGGCCTGGCGGGTGAGGTCGTCGAAAGTGGGCCCCAGCCCTCCGCAGACGATGACGAGGTCGGCCCTCAGGAGCGCGCCGCGCACGCAGTCCGCTATCGTCTCGAGGCTGTCGCCGCTGGATTGTTCCCGCTCTATGGAGAAGCCGAGCCGCGCAAGCCGCTCATGGAACAGCGGTATATAGAGGTTCAGCTTACCCCCAAGCAGTTCCGAACCCGTGCAGATTATTTCAGCCTTTCCCTGGCGCATATGTTAAGGTTAGCATAAACCCGGCCTCATTGACACGATGGGGCGTATTTGGTAGTTTTATCCCAGCCGTTTTCCCCCGGCGGACCAATTAACCTTAATGGAGAATATATGATAAAGAACACTCTTTCCCAGATCGAATCAGCCATAGCCAAGATCCAGGCCGGGGAGTCCAAGGAGAAGGCGGTACTGGTATCGCTCCTGAACAAGCTTAAGGCGGAGCTTTCCGCGCTGCCGGAATCCAAACTGGACGACGCGAGGAGCATAGGCTATTTCACCGAGGCCGCCGCGCACGAGGTTACCCGGCAAAACTCCAGCCCCCAGCTGATAAATCTTTCCGTCTCCGGCATCGCGTACGCGGTGAAGGGTTTCGAGGCCAGCCACCCGCAGATGGTTTCGGTCGTGAACGAACTTTGCATGACGCTGGCCCGCATGGGGCTGTAGCGTACGGCCTGCATGCCGAATGCCACGCATACCCGACCATGATCTTCGCAGGGCCCTGGGGCTTCTCATTATGATCACCGGACTTTCCGGCTTCGGCGGCGCGGCCGAGCCCCCGTCGGCCAAAAAGATACCCCGCGAACTGACAGCGCACGGACAGACGCGCATCGACGACTACTATTGGCTTAACGACCGCAAAGACCCCGACGTAATAGCCTACCTTAAAGCCGAGAACGCCTACGCCGACGCGGCGCTCAGGCATACAGTGCCGCTCCAGGAAAAACTTTTCGCGGAGATGAAAGGCAGGATCAAGCAGGACGATTCGACCGTGCCGTTCAAATACGGGGACTACTATTATTACAAGACGTACAGGGCCGGCGGGGAGTATCCCGTCTACGCCCGCAAAAAAGGCTCGCTCGGCTCCCCCGGGGAGGTGCTGCTGGATGTCAACGGTATAGCCAAAGGTCTCTCCTTCTGCCAGGTCCCGTTCCCCGCCATCCGCCCCGATCACAAGATGATCGCTTACGCCGTGGACACGAAGGGCCGGCGTTTTTTTACGGTCTATTTCAAGGATCTCGAGACAGGCGCGCTTTCCTCCGACAAAATCGAGAACACCGCGGGCGACATGGCCTGGGCTAATGATAACCGCACGCTTTTTTACGTGAAACAGAACCCCGGGACCCTGCGCTGGGAGCGGGTCTTCAGCCATAAACTCGGATCTCCGAAGGATACCGAGGTTTATTTTGAGCCCGACGAAACCTTCGAGGTCGGCCTTTCCCGGGCCATCACGGACCGGTACATCTTTATAAAGTCCGCCGCCACTCTTTCCTCCGAGTACCGCCTGATAGACGCCGATGACCCGGCCGCCCCCCCGGTCGTTTTCCAGCCGCGGCAGCCCAGGCTGGAATACGACGTGGAGGACGGCGGGGACCGCTTCTACGTGCTTAATAACGACAATGCCCGCAACTTCAAGGTTTCGGTATGTCCCTCGTCGGCCACCGCTAAAAGTTCCTGGACCGACCTGGTCGCCGGCCGCGACGACGCCCTGGTCGAATACATCGGCGTTTTCTCGGACTGGCTGGTCCTCAAGGAGCGGTCCGGGGCGCTGGGGCGCTTCCACGTCTTCAGCCGCGCGACCGGCAAGGACTATTACGTAAAGTTCGACGAGCCCGCGTACGTGGCCGACCTGGGAGATAATTTTGAATACAGGACGGGCGCGCTGCGCGTTACCTACGATTCCCTCACCACCCCCCCCTCGGTTTACGACATAAACCTGGAGACCGGGGCGATGACGCTTATGAAGCGCCAGGAAGTCCTGGGCGGGTTCAGGCCGGAGGACTACAGGGAGGAACGGCTCTGGTTCGCCGCGCGGGACGGGGAGAAGGTGCCGGTTTCCATCGTCTATAAGAAAGGCCTCGACCTCGGGAGCGGCAAAAACCCCGTCTATATTTACTCTTACGGCTCGTACGGCTACAGCACCGACCCCTATTTCAGCCCGGCGCGCCTGTCGCTGCTGGACCGCGGTTTCATCTTCGCCATGCCGCACGTGCGCGGCGGCTCCGAGCTGGGCCGCCGCTGGTACGAAGACGGAAAACTGCTCAAGAAAAAGAACACTTTTTATGATTTCGTGGACGCCACGCGCTTCCTCGTCTCGCGAGGCTACACTTCTCCGGGTAGGATCTACGCGGAAGGCGCCTCGGCCGGCGGCCTGCTGATGGGCGCGGTGGCGAACATCGCCCCGGAGCTTTATAAGGGCATCATAGCGGACGTGCCTTTCGTGGACGTGACGACCACCATGCTCGACCCCGCCATCCCGCTTACTACGGGCGAATATGACGAATGGGGCAACCCCGCTGTCAGGGAATATTACGACTATATTCTCTCCTATTCGCCGTACGACAACGTTGAGCGGAAGGCCTACCCTAACATGCTCATAACGACCGGCTTGAACGATTCCCAGGTGCAGTACTGGGAGCCGGCCAAGTGGGCGGCAAAGCTGCGCGCTCTTAAGACCGATAAAAACCTGCTGATACTCAAAACCGACATGGACACGGGTCACGGGGGCAAATCGGGGCGTTTCGAGGCCCTTAAACTGGCCGCCCTGGAATACGCTTTCGTCCTGGACCTGGAGGGTATTAACAAATGAAACTTTCGGACGTCAAGCGTTCGAACCGGCTTATCGGCGTGCTGCTGGCCGTGGGGCTTACCTACGCCTCCGGGCTGGACGGGCTCCTGCGGCGCTCCGGAGGCCCGGCTTTCATGCTGATCTGCCTCGTTCCGATGTTCGTGCTTTTCCCGATGGGCATAGAACTCCTTGAGCGCTTCGTAAGAAAGCGGCGCTGACGCGCCCGCCGGCGCTTATCGCTTCCCCTACTCCCCCGCCATTTAGTATCATAAAGGAAGGCCCCCCAAAGGGCCCACCCCGCACCCGCGGGAGAAATAGTCAACAGGAGCCAAGAATATGCCCAAGACGGCCGTTAAATCCAAGGTTAAAGCGTCAAGTTCCGTTAAAATTTCAAAAAAGGTCATCTACTCTTTCGGCGGCGGCAAGGCCGAAGGCAAAGCGTCCATGAAGAACCTGCTGGGCGGCAAGGGCGCCAACCTCGCCGAGATGGCCGGCCATCCCGACCTGCGCCTGCCCGTTCCCCCCGGTTTCACCCTTACCACCGAGATCTGCACCTATTACTGGGCTAACAAGCGCTCCTACCCCAAGGGCCTCACACAGGACGTCGAGAAGAACCTCCGGAAGGTGGAGGAGATCGTCGGGAAGAAATTCGGCGACGCGGAAAACCCCCTGCTGGTTTCCGTGCGCTCCGGCGCCCGCAGCTCCATGCCGGGCATGATGGAGACCATCCTTAACTGCGGCCTTACCGAAGGCACCATACCCGGGCTGATAAAGCTCACCAATAATCCCCGCTTCGTCTACGACTCGTACCGCCGCCTGATCATGATGTACTCCGACGTGGTCATGGAAAAAGCCGCCGGCATAGAGCCCGAGGACGACAAAGGCATACGCAAGCAGCTCGAGCGCATCATGCACGACATGAAGACGAAGAAAGGCGCCAAGTCGGATACCGACCTTACCGCCGAAGACCTGAAGGAACTGTCCCGCCTGTTCAAGGCCAAGGTCAAGGAAGTTCTTAAGAAAGAATTCCCCGACAATCCCATGGACCAGCTGTGGGGCTCCATCGGCGCCGTGTTCGCCTCCTGGATGGGCAAGCGCGCCGTCTCCTACCGCCGCATCGAAAAGATCCCCGCGGAATGGGGCACCGCCGTCAACGTGCAGGCCATGGTGTTCGGCAACATGGGCGACGAGTCGTCCACCGGGGTGGGCTTTACCCGCAACCCCGGCACCGGCGAGAACGTCTTCTTCGGCGAGTTCCTCGAGAACGCCCAGGGAGAGGACGTGGTGGCCGGCATCCGCACCCCGCACCCTATCAACGAATCCAGCCGCAACGACCAGTCCAGGAACCTTAAATCCCTGGAGCAGCTGATGCCCGCGGCCTATAAGGAGCTGGCCGCCATACGCGCCAAGCTCGAAAAACATTACCACGACATGCTCGACATCGAGTTCACCATAGAGAAAGGCAAGCTCTGGATGCTGCAGTGCCGCGTGGGCAAGCGAAACGGCCTGGCGGCCGTGCGCATGGCCCTGGACATGCACAAGGAAAAGCTCGCCACGAAGGAAGAAGCCGTGATGCGCGTTTCCCCGGACCAGCTCGACGAGCTGCTGCATCCCATCCTCGACCCCAAGGTGGAGGTCGGCACCAAGCCCATAGGCAAGGGCCTTCCCGCGGGCCCCGGCGGAGCCGTGGGCATGATAGTTTTCACGGCCGAAGAGGCCGTTAAGTGGAAGAAGGACGGCAAGCGCGTCATCCTGGTCCGCGAAGAGACCAACCCCGAAGACGTTGAAGGCATGAGGGCGGCCGAAGCCATCCTCACCGCGCGCGGCGGCATGACCTCCCACGCGGCCCTTGTGGCCCGCGGCTGGGGAAAGTGCTGCGTAGTGGGCTGCGCCGATGTCAAGATAGACCTGAAGGCCAGGACCCTTAACCTCGGGAATGAAGTTCTCAAGGAAGGCGACTGGATCTCCCTGAACGGTTCCCGCGGCCTCGTTTACACCGGCAAGATGGGGCTGGTGGAACCCGGCGAAGTCACCATGCAGATGCTCAGCGAGTTCCTGAAGTTCTGCAATTCCATACGCGCGCTGAAGGTCTGGACCAACGCCGAAACTCCCGCCGATTCCACCCAGGCCCGCAGCTACGGCGCCGAAGGCATAGGCCTGTTCCGCATCGAGCACATGTTCTACGGCAAAGGTTCGGACGAGGCGCTGTTCAAGCTGCGCAAGATGATCATGTCGAAGACCCTCGAAGAACGGAAGTCCGCCCTGAGCGAGCTCTTCCCCCACATGAAGAACGATATCAAGAATACCCTCAAGGTGATGGAAGGCATGCACGTGACCATACGCCTGATGGACCCCCCCCTGCACGAGTTCGTGCCGCACCAGAAGGAGAAGCTGGAAGAACTGGGCAAAGCCCTCGGCATATCGTTCGAGGAACTTGAAGCCCGCGCCACCGGGCTGCGCGAATCCAACCCCATGATGGGGCACCGCGGCGTCCGCCTCGGCGTCACCTACCCGGAAATAACCGAGATGCAGGCCCGGGCTATATTCGAAGCCGCGGCCGAACTGCAGAAAGACGGCGTGAAAGTGTTCCCGGACATAATGATCCCCGTGGTCTCCCTCGAGAACGAGGTGAAGCACCAGGCCGAGATCATACACCGCGTGTACGCCGAGGTTTCCAAGCAGAAAGGCGTTAAGGTGAAATACATGGTCGGCACCATGATAGAGATCCCCCGAGCCTGCCTGATGGCCGGCAAGCTGGCCGCTACCATGGAGTTCTTCTCCTTCGGTACCAATGACCTTACGCAGATGACCTTCGGTTATTCCCGCGACGATTCAGGTCCCTTCCTGAACGACTACGTGAAGAAAGGCATCATCCCCGTGGACCCCTTCCAGACCATAGACCAGGACGGGGTGGGCGAGCTGATAAAGATCACCGTCGAGCGCGGCCGCAAGACCCGCAAGGATCTCAAGATAGGCATCTGCGGAGAGCAGGGCGGCGACCCGGCTTCCGTGGATTTCTGCCACAGGGCCGGGCTGACCTACGTGTCCTGCTCGCCTTTCCGCGTGCCGATAGCTATACTGTCCGCGGCGCAGTCCCAGATAAGGAACCCGAGAAAGAACAAGGCCGTCTGATAACGGGCCATAGGCTATAAGTGCGTAAAGGAAAATACAAGTATTTCCCGATGGTTATTTCCGCCCCCTCGGGGGGCGGAAAGACCGTCGTGCGTTCGGGGCTTCTCAAGCTCGATCCCCGCTTCGCTTTCAGCGTGACCTGCACCACCAGGCCGCGCCGGCCGGGCGAAAGGGAAGGAAAAGACTATTACTTCGTAAGCGTTGCCCAGTTCCGGCGTATGCGCCAAGAGGGCCGGCTGCTGGAATGGGCAATGGTGCACGGAAAATATTACGGCACTCCGGTGAGGTCGGTCATAGGGCTCCTGGAGAAAGGCCGTATCCCGGTGATGACCATAGACGTGAAAGGTTCGCGCTCCGTAAAGAAGATCTTCCCGGACGCGGTTACGGTTTTCCTTCTGCCCCCGGACCTCAAGACGCTGGTGCAGCGCCTGCGGAGCAGGGGCGAGGCCCCGGAGAGCGTCGCCATCCGGCTGGAGACGGCCCGCTCGGAAATAAAAGCCGCTTCGCGCTTCGATTATCTCGTGATAAACGACAGGCTCCCCGAAGCGGTGCGCGAAGTGGCCGCCATAGCAGACCTTGAAACGCGCAAGATAGGCCGCAACCTGGACAAGGTTAAAGTTTTCGACAGCCAGCTCTCAAGACGAAAAAAATTGGTGTAGCGGTTTTAGGAGGTTCATCATGCCGAGTACAAAAGTTGAAAACGAAACAGCGTTGCTGGACAGGCTCATTTCCGATTACGGCCCTTCCAAGTACAAGGATATCGTGCGCGCCATGCAGTGGGCCCGCCACCTGCGCCGCCAGGAGGAATTCCGCACCGTGCCCATGGCCGACCTTATAGACCGCTCGCTGCTCGACGTGGTGAGCGGCAAGGTTAAGGTCGCCGAGATCGAAGAGGCCGTGAAGGTGGACCAGGCGATCAATGAAAAGATAGACTCCAAACGGTCCGATGACCCCGCCAGGCCCCGCAAGGAATCCAAGGAAGGAAAGACCTCCAAGGAAGGAAAGACCGCGAAGGAAGCGGCTTAACCCGCCTTTCCCAGTCAGCATACCGGCGTAATGAAACGGGAATTAGCCGCGGCCGCAAAGGATCTTGCAGCCTATATAAAAACGCTGGATGAAAATCTGGCGGAGCCCCCGCGCGGCTTACCGGTGCCCGCGGCCGCCGCCGGGATAACCCCAGGACCCGCCGCCCCCGCGCAGGAACAACGCCCCCCCGACATGGATGCTCTCTCCGAAAAAGTTAAAAACTGCCGCAAATGCGGTCTTGGCTGCGCGCGGCTCAATGCCGTCTTCGGGGTCGGGACATTCAAGGCGAAGATAGTTTTCGTGGGCGAAGGCCCGGGCTTCAAGGAAGATCACCAGGGCGAGCCGTTCGTAGGCCGCTCCGGACAGCTCCTCGACAAGATACTCGAAACTGTCCTGGGCCTTAAGCGTTCGGAAGTGTATATAGCCAACATAGTAAAGTGCCATCCGATGAAGGACCCGGAAACCCCGGAGGCGCACGGCAACGACCGTCCCCCCACCCCGGACGAGATTTCGGCCTGCCGCCCCTACCTTGACGAGCAGTTGCGCTTCATCAAGCCGGCCTGCATAGTGACGCTGGGCTCCGTGGCCACCAAGGTGCTGCTGGGCATAGATAAGGGCATTTCCACGGTACGCGGCCACTGGTACGATTATCCGGTGGAACTGTTCGGCCCGGGCCATCCCATAAAAGTTCTCCCCACCTACCATCCCGCGGCCCTGCTGCGGAACCCGAATCTGAAACGCGACACCTGGGAAGACATGAAGATGCTTAAGTCATTCCTTGAAAAACTGTAGAATGGACCTTGTGCCGGAGGCGGCGCGACGGCGTTAAAGGAACCGATTCCCGCGCCCCGCAGGTACTCCGGGCTGACGTATGCTTGCAGAAATTTCTTTTCCCATACCCCTGAGGCGCACTTTTTATTATCTGCTGCCCGAAGAAATGGAGCTCAAGGCCGCCCCCGGGCTGCGGGTCCTGACCTCTTTCGGCAGCCGTCAGGCCGTGGGCGTTATCCTGCGCGTGCTTCCGGAGAAGGACGCGGACCTGACCAGATTCAAGGAGCTTAAGAGCGTCTCGCGCCTGCTCGACGAAAACCCGCTTTTCCCGGAAGACGCGCCGGCTTTGGCCGGCTGGATGGCCCGGCGCTGGGGTTCCCCGCAGGGGCTTTGCCTGGGCGCCTTTTACGCCCACTCCCCGCTGGAACTGCCTCTGATCGGCGACGCCCCGCCGGCGCCGCCTGCGGCCTTACAGCCCCCTCCCGGGCTGGAAAAGTTAGCGGAGGCGCTTTCTTCGGGAGGAACCGGAGCTTACCTGCTGCGCCTGTCGGATCCGGAGCGGCGCGAATTGGTATACCCGGCCATTTTTTCCGCCGCTCTCGGGCAGGCCGGCTCCCAGGGCCTGCTCGTCGTTCCGGACCTGAATTTTATCCCGCCGCTCGCCGCCGTTCTCGAGACCGTGTTCCCGGGAAGGGTAGGCGTCTGGCACGCCCGGCTGACGCCGAAAAAGCGGGCCGAGGTCTGGGCCGGGGCTTTCGGCGGAAAATGCAAGGTGGTCGTGGCTACGCGCACCGGCGTATTCCTGCCTTTTAAAGCTCTGCGCCTGGCTTTGCTGGACGGGGAGCACGAGGAGATATACAGGCAGGCCGAGGCCGAGCCGTACTACCACGCGCGGGAGGTCCTGCTGCGGCGGATGAGCGCGCTCGGCGGTTCCGCGGTGCTGTCGAGCCCCTGCCCCTCCATAGAATCCTGGGGCGCGGCGGCATCGGGCGGGCTTACGCTTTTTGACGCTCGCTCGCCGCGTCCCCGCGGCCCGGGGCCCGACGTGCGCGTCCTCGACATGTCCAAATATCCCGGGGACATGATAGCGAGGCCGCTGGCCGACAGGTTACGTTCAGCCGTGGCGGCGGGAGGCCAGGCGCTGGTGATAGCCGGGCGCAAGGGCTATGCTTCCAGGCTGTTCTGCGCAAACTGCGGCTGGATGCCGCGCTGCCCCGATTGCGGCCCCGGGATGACGCTCCTGAAAACCGGCCCGGGCGACACGGTGCTTCTCTGCCGGCGCTGCGGCAAAAAAGAGCCCAAGCCGGGAACCTGCCCCAAATGCGGCGGGAAGGTTTTCAGGGATTGCGGGGCCGGCACGCAGAAGACACAGGAAGCGCTGGCGAAACTTATGCCCTCCGCGAGGTTCGCCCGCTTCGACGGCGACATGCTGCGCGGCCCGCTCAAGGCCATGAGGTCGTCTCTTGAAAGCTTTTCAAAGGGCGATGCGGACGTGCTTGTGGGTACGCGGATAGCGCTGCGGGAACTCGGTGCGCCAAGGCTTTCGCTGGCGGCTTTTCTGGATGCGGATTCGGACCTTTCCAGCGCGGATTTCCGCGCTTCGGAAAAAGCGTTCCAGTCTTTTTACGGGGCCTGGCGCCTGCTCCCCGCAGGAGGCGCCTTGTTCATACAGACCCGGGAAAGCGGGCACTACGTTTTCTCGCGCCTGGCCGAAATGGATTACCCCTCCTTCGCCGACGGCGAACTGGCCGCGCGCAGGGACTTCTTCTACCCGCCTTTCTGCCATATCGTGAAGGTTAGATTCGCCTCTTTGGACCATGCGGCCATGGCGGCGGAGGCGGCGGCTTTTCTGCGGGAGCTGGCTTTCCTGAAGTCCTCCGGCGACAAAAGCGAGGTCCTGGGTCCCGTCGCTCCCACCGGCCAGGAAAAAAGAAAATTCTACAGCGAATATTATCTCGTGAAGGCCGCCACGGAAGAAACGGCGGCGCTTTGCCTTGAAAAAGCCCGCGCCCTCCCCCCCCCGCCGCGGCGTAAAGCGCTTCATAGAGGCCGATCCCTACGACCTCCGCTAGCGGCGGCGGCCGGATACCCTCGCGCCCGCGCGCGCAAAAATAATACAATTTGAATGTTATGGCAAACAATGAAGAGATACTTAAAGAGATAACCCGCGGCACGGTGGACATCGTGAGCCGTGAGGACCTGGCAAAAAAACTCGTTTCCGGGAAAAAACTCCGCGTGAAGCTGGGTGTTGACCCTACCAGCCGCGACCTGCACCTCGGCCATAGCGTTGTTCTCGGAAAGCTGCGCCAGTTCCAGGACCTGGGCCATACCGCCGTGCTTATAATCGGGGATTTCACCGCTCAGGTAGGCGATCCCTCGGGCCGCGACTCCACCCGCCCGGTACTGGACCAGGAAAGTGTGGCCGCCAATGCAAGAACGTACACGGAGCAGGCCTTTAAGATCCTGGACGCTTCCAAAACGGAGGTCCGCTTCAACAGCGAATGGCTGAAACCTTTCCTCGCCAACCCCCCCGACGGCGTCTCCGCTTTCATCGCCACGGCCAAAAGCGTCACCGTTTCCCGCCTGCTGGAGCGCGAGGATTTCAGGACGCGCATGAAGGCCGAAAGCCCGGTAAGCCTGCTGGAGATACTGTATCCTGTGTTCCAGGGTTACGATTCCGTGGCGGTCAAGGCCGACATCGAACTTGGCGGCCAGGACCAGATCTTCAACCTGCTGATGGGCCGCGACCTGCAGAAACTTAACTCGCAGGAACCGCAGGTCGTGATGACGATGCCTCTGCTGATCGGGACCGACGGCGCGAAAAAAATGTCCAAGTCCTACGGTAACTACGTGGCTCTGAACGACCTTCCTAACGATATGTTCGGCAAGATGATGTCCGTATCGGACGCGCTGATGTATTCTTATTACGAGCTGCTTACTTTCGAGGACCAGGGGGCGGTCAAGGCCGCCCATCCGATGGAGGCCAAGAAAAAACTGGCCGGGATAATAACAGAGCGCTACCACGGGGCCGCGCAGGCCGCGGCCGCCAGGGATAATTTCGAGCAGGTCTTCTCGCGCAGGGAGCTGCCGGAGGATATGCAGGTTTTCCGGGCCGTTAAAGCCGGCAAACTTTCATGCCTGATGGCGGACGCCGGACTTGCCAAAGGCAATAACGACGCCCGCCGCCTGATAGACCAGGGCGCGGTGCGCATCGACGGCGAAAAGGTTGCCGGCGACATGATCTTCGAGCCTAAAGACTGCGTGCTGCAGGTGGGGCGCAGGCAATTCCGGAAGATAGTAAAGTGAGGTGCGGCTTTATGAAAGTTACAACCGCGTTCGCATGTTGTCTGTTCCTGTCGGTTTCCGCGGCCGCGGCCGGGGACTCGGGCGACGAAGAGATGACCCCGCAGGAATATCAGCAGATGCTTCAGCAGGCGGCCGGCAGCTACACCCAGGCGCAGGCTCATACCTGGGATGCGCGGCTGAAAGTCGTCTCGGGTTCGGTGATGGTGAAGTCCGTGGATTCCGAGGCATGGACCCCGGTTACGGGCGAGGTGCCGCTGGAAGGAGAAGATTCCGTTAAGACCGGCTCCGACGGCGTGGCCGAGCTTTACCTGGACGACAAGGGCGCCGTCTCCATAGGCCGCAACTCGGAACTGGAAATGTCCTCGCTGGCCAAGGATGACGCTGTCTTGTCGCTTAAATTCGGCTCGCTGGTAGCCAAGATAAAGCATTTCTTGAGCGATAAACTTAAAATGCAGGTGCGCACCCCCGCCGCCGTCTGCGCGATACGGGGCACCGAGTTCGCGGTCGAATATTCCCTGCTGGGCAAGGATACTTCCGTGGCCGTCTTTGACGAGGGCCGCGTAGCCGTGACACAGACAGGCGATTCGAGCGGAGCGGCCCAGGAATATGTCCTGGACAAGAACAACGAGATCTCGTTCAACCCGTCGCAGAAGCGTTTCCACGCCATCGCGCTCTCCCTTATGGCCCGCCACAGGGGCGAACTGGGCCTGATGCGCACCCGCCTTGCGGCACTGAAAGGCTGGCGGCCGCTGTCGCCCGCTAAACGGATGGAACTGCGCAACCTGGCGCTGAAACGGCGGATAGTACGGCGCCAGATCAGAAGATCCCGGGCCGCCAAGGCCTCATCGGGCGCGGCGGCTGGCGCAGGCACGGGCGCTTCCGGCGCCGCCGCCCGGGCCGCAAAGAGAGCCGCAGCCAGGAAGGCCCTGGCTAAACGGCGGGCAGAGAGACGGCAGCAGGCGGCGCAACAGGAGCCGCAGGACGAGGAGCCGCAGGCGGAGCATGCGACTGATGCGCGTCCGTGAGACTTTTTGCCGCCTCATTCTTCGGGCCCGAATTCGTGAATGCGCTTAAAGACATAGCGGATCACTCATCCCGAAGCGCCGGCGGAGATTCTGTAAGGTGGGTGGAGCCCTCCAATTTCCACATCACTTACGCTTTTCTTGGTGAACTGGACGAAAAAAACGCGGCCGCGGCGGCGAGGGGCATAGAAGCCGGCCTCGACGGCGTCAAGTCTTTCAGGGTTGTCACGGGGGAGCTCGGCGTTTTCCCGTTCTCCCTGCGCCCCTCGGTGCTGTGGGTGGGAATAGGGGAAGGCGGAGAGGAACTGAAGTCCGCGGCGGCCGGGATAGCCGCGGGCCTTGCGGACAACAGCCTTGCCGCCGGGAGCCGTTTTGAGCCTCATGTCACTATAGGGCGGGTCAAGCGGCCGCTGCCGAAGGACTTTGTCAGGCTTGCGGCCGGTTACGCGGCGGGTAAAAAGGCGGCGTCGATCATAAGTTCAGTGGAATTGGTGGAGAGCCGGCTTACTCCGACCGGGCCGGTTTACCGGCGGGTTTTCTCCAGGACATTGTTATGAAATTTAAAAAGTTGATTTTCGCGGCGGCGGCGGCGGGGTTCCTCTGCCTTCATTATTTCTTCCCCGGGCAGCCGGTGAAAATTTCCATACCGGAGGGCGCGGGCGCGGGACAGGCGGCGTCCGTGCTGAAGCGCGATGGCGTCATCCTCAGCGCGTCCTGGTTCAAACTGCTGGTAAAGGCCACAGGCACCGGCAAGCGCATAATGCGCGGGGAATATGCCCTGCGCCTGCATATGTCCGGAGAAGAAGCTCTTTGGCGTCTCACGCACGGCGTCTATGTCAGCAGCGTAAGGGTGGTCATCCCGGAAGGCTGGCGCATGGAACAGATAGCCGAGCGCCTCGGCGCCAACGGTGTTACGGACGCGGCGCGCTTTCTGCAGCTCGCCCGGGAGCAGAAAATGGAGGGGTACCTGTTCCCTTCGACCTACCACCTTAAAGAAAATATGCCTCCCCAGGAAGTTATTAATTTGCTAAAATCTGAATTTGACAGGCAGGTAATGCCTTTGTTCTCTAAAGGTTTTCCGCAGGGTATGGACGAAAGGAAAACCCTCATCATCGCCTCTATAGTTGAGCGCGAGGCGGTGGATGATAACGAGCGCCCCCTTATAGCTTCGGTATATGTGAACCGTTACCGGAAAGGTATGCCGCTTGAAGCTGATCCAACGACGCAGTACGCTCTGGGCTATTGGAAGAAAGCTTTGACCTATAAGGACCTGAAGGTAAAGTCCCCGTACAACACGTACGTGGTAGGCGGGCTTCCGCCGGGCCCCATATGCAACCCGGGGCTGAGTTCCATACAGGCGGCGCAGGCGCCGGCCAATATAGACGCGCTGTACTTCGTGGCGGACGGTAAGGGAACGCATATTTTTAATGCCAGCTACAAAGAGCATCTTAAAGCGAAAAGACGCGTGGAGCAGGCGGCGCACGAAGGCGGACAGTAAAGGCTGATCTTTAAAATCCGGGATCTATCTTCGGCGCCGACGCGGGGCCCGGAGCACTGGACAAAAAATTAAGGGCGTGTAGCTCAGTTGGGAGAGCGCCTCGTTCGCAACGAGGAGGTCGCAGGTTCGATCCCTGTCACGTCCACTCTTTTTTTAGTCACCGCGCCGCACTAAGTCCGGAACGAGGCGCAGGCGGCCTATTCGAGGCCGCCGAGCCCGAGTGAGCAACGAGGAGGTCGCAGGTTCGATCCCTGTGTCACGAATAAACCGCATAGCGGTTTTTCGCGACCCCGGCTCGGCAATTTCGTTCAACAGGAAATTGCCTGTGCCCTTGCGGACCGCGCGCAAAGCATAATTATGCTTTGCTCAGGAGGCGGTCCTCACGTCCACCCTTTTTATAGTCACGGCGCGGCAGTAAGCGCGCGTTATCATGGCCGCACGCAGTATCAACATTCGGAACGGTTTGGCGCGTTTTAATTCCTTAATAGATCTCGAAACGTCTAACTCCCCAAAGGGGTCCATAAATGACCGCAGATTATTTCCCGTTGAAAGAAAACACCCGCTTCGAATATAAATTCACGAGCACCGAGTTCGAGGGTGTCGCCCGCGTTTTCATAGATATACTCACCGTAGCCAAAAAAGCCAATAAGATCGTGGCGCAGGCCAGGATGATATTCGAACTGCGCGACTCCCATACCACGCAGTACACCATCACCCGCGACCCGAAATGGCTTACCACCGCCGACGGCGTTATTATAGGCGGCCGCCGCGAATTCCCCATCCCGGTCAGGGAAGACGCCAAGTGGAACGAGTATCCCGACGCCAGCGAGATAGTTTCTCTTTCGGACAAGGTTTCCATCAAAGCCGGCAAGTTCGTGCGGTGCATGAAGATAGTTACCATGCTGGCCGGAGGCGACGCCGGAAAATCGGTGCGCTACTACGCTCCCGGCGTCGGCTACATCCTCGAGGAATATAACGGGGAAGACAAGACCTGCGAGCTGGAGCTCGTGGCCGTGGCTAAGGTCCCGGAAGAGAAGAAAAAAAGCAGGAAGTAGCCTGCTCTTTTTCACAGGTACGGCAACATGGCTTTTTCCACAATAAAAGAACTCCTTCACAGCGCCGGGCCGAAACAGGCCTCGGTGGCCCGCGGCTGGATCAAGACCCGCCGCGATTCGAAGTCGCTTTCCTTCGCGGAACTGAACGACGGCTCCTGCCGCGAGAACCTCCAGGTGGTGTTCTCCGGAGAGAACGGGGATTTCTCCTCCGTGCTGCCCTCGCTGGTTACCGGCGCGGCGGTGGAAATACAGGGAGACCTTGTTCCCTCCCCGGCGGCCGGCCAGAAATACGAGCTGCAGGCCAGGCAGGTGCGTGTTTACGGCGGCTGCGACCCGGAGACCTACCCTATACAGAAGAAGAAGACCTCCGACGAGTTCCTGCGCACCGTAGCGCACCTGCGCCCCCGGACCAACAAATACGCGGCCATGCTGCGCATCAGGGCCGAACTGGCTTATTCCATACACACCTATTTCCGCGATAACGGCTTCCATTACGTGCACACCCCCATAATTACCGCCTCGGACTGCGAGGGCGCAGGGCAGATGTTCACGGCCACCAGCCTCAACCTGGGCGACATGAAAAGCCTTCCAAGGACCAAGGAAGGCGAGATAGATTTTTCGAAGGACCTGTTCGGTAAAAAAACCTACCTCACAGTTTCCGGGCAGCTGGAGGGCGAAACCCTGGCCATGGCCCTCGGCAAGATCTACACCTTCGGCCCCACCTTCCGGGCCGAGAACTCCAACACTTACCGGCATTGCGCCGAGTTCTGGATGATAGAGCCCGAAATGGCATTCTACGAGCTTCCCGACGATATGGAGCTGGCCGAGGATTTCGTCAAGTCCATCACCCGCCGCACCATGGAGAACTGCGCCTCCGACCTGGAGCTGTTCGCCAAATTCGTGGAGCCGGCCCTGATGGGAAACCTTAAAAATATCACGGAGAATAAGTACGAGCGGCTCCCCTACACGGACGCGGTAGCCATACTTGAGAAGGAAAACGCCCGTTTCGAGACGAAGATAAGCTGGGGCGTGGACCTGTCCTCCGAGCACGAGCGGTTCCTGGTAGAGCACTATTTTAAAAAGCCGGTGATACTTTACAATAAGCCGAAGGACGCCGCCGCGTTCTACATGAAGCTGAACGACGACGGCCGCACGGTGCGGGGCATGGACGTGCTGGTGCCGCGCATAGGCGAGCTTATCGGCGGCAGCGAGCGCGAGAACCGCCTGGAAGTGCTGGAAACGAAAATGGCCGATTTTAACATCAGCCCCGACGCCTACGGCTGGTACCTAGACCTGCGCCGTTTCGGCAGCGTGCCGCACTCCGGCTTCGGACTGGGCTTCGAACGGATGATGATGCTTATAACGGGTATCTCCAATATACGGGACGTGACCGCCTACCCCCGCGTGCCCGGCTACGCCGAATTCTGAACACCGCTGGTAAAAATAAGAAAGGCCGGATTGATCCGGCCTTTCTTATTTATTTGCGATTATCCGCGCCCGACATGTTTCCCTGCTATTCAGGCGCGGTGCTCAATAAGGCCTCTATCTTTTCCAGCAGTTCCTGCGTCTCATACGGCTTTTGTACGAAGCCGGCTACTTCCCCGCCCAGGTGCCTGCGCTGTATTTCGGCTGCGTCCAGGGCGGTGAAGGCTATTATCGGAGTGCGCCGCAGGGACGGGTGCGCGCGCAGGCCCTTTATTACCGAACCCGGCTCCATGTCCGGGAGCAGTAGGTCCAGCAGTATTATGTCCGGCATGTGCGCGGCCGCGGCTTTTATGCCGTCTGCCCCTGTCCGGGCCGCGCAGATCTCGTACCCCTTCGTCTCCAGCCTTATTTTTGCAAGCAGCATATGCTGCGCCTCGTCTTCGATGAGCAGTATTTTACGCATGGACTTTCTCCCGGGCTTTCGCCAGCGCTTCCAGCATGGTCGTCTCGTCGCAGAAGTCCCCCGGGAAAGAAAGCATTGTCGTTATCTCTTTCCGGCCGGAAGCGTTCGTCATTCCTATTTTTGCCAGCCCTTTCTCGATGAAAGAGGAGGCCTTTATGCCCTCGTTCGGGCCCGAGTCCGACAGCAGCAGAGTGAATTCCCCGTCCGTGTTCCTGATCACTGCGTGGGAATTGTTCATGTTGCGCTTTATGAACTGCTCCGCCTTTTCCAGGAGCGCTTCGGCCGGGGTCCCTGCTTCCGCCCTGCCGGCCAGGTTCAGCGTGACCACGCAGAAGCCCCGTTTGCCGGGCGAGGAGAGCTCTATTTCCCTGCGCACGGCTTCCTTAAGCGCGGCCTCGAAAGACTTCAGCGGCAGCTGTATATAAAATCTGGAGCCGGCGTCCGCCCTGCTCTCCAGCCAGATCTTCCCGCCGTGCAGCTGCACTATGCCCCTGCTTATGGCCAGCCCCAGGCCGGTTCCCTTTATCCCCTGCGGGCGCCTGTGGCCCAGCTGGGCGAACTTGTTGAAGAGCCGCGGGATGTCTTCCGCGTCTACTCCGGGGCCTTGATCCTCCACGCAGAAGAGCGCCCCTCCTTCCCATGCCTTCAGGGATAGCTTAATCGTGCCGCCTTCCGGAGAGAATTTGAGCGCGTTGGAGACCAGGTTGACCAGGACCTCGCGTATCTTTTCCCTGTCGCAATAGGTGGCCAGGGGGCCCTCCGTAAGTTCTTTCTGCAGCTTTATCTTCCGCTCGGCGGCCACGTAGGCGTACTCGGCGGCCGTTTCTGAAACCAGGGCCCCTAGGTCGGTGAGCGAGATGTCCACGGGCATCACACCGGCCTCTATCTTCGTGATGTCGAGCAGCCCGTCTATTAGGCGGTTCATGCGGCCCACATTATCCACCCCCATCTTCAGCACTTCCTTCTGGCGCTCGTTCACTTCTCCCAGCGTCTCGTCGAAGACGAGCCCTAGCGATTCTCTCACCACGGTCAGCGGTGAGCGGAGCTCGTGGGAGATGGAGGAGATGAATTCGTCGCGGTGCCGCTCCAGCTCGCGCACCGGCGTCAGGTCCCGGAGTATGACAAGGCGGCACTCTTCGCCTTCCCAGTTCAGCTCCACCGCCCTTATTTCTACGGGCATCCTTTCCCCGCCCGGGCAGGCGAGCTCGGTTTCCAGAACCTTGCCAGTGTCGGACTCCAGGGTGAACGGCCGGCTGAGCAGTTCTTTCGCCGGGCTCGCTAAAATAGTCTCAGCGCCGCGGTTGGCGAAAAGTACCTTGCGGTCCGGCCGGACTATAATATAGCCGTCCGGGCTTTTTTCCAGTATGTCCCGCAGATGCTGTTCGCGGCGCTTCAGCTGGCGCTCGTTGCGCCCGCGCTCAATAGCGTACTGTATCGCGTACCGCAGCCATTCGCCGGTTATCTTGCCTTTGACCAGGTAATCTTGAGCGCCGCTCTTTATCATCTCCAGCCCCAGGCGTTCCTCGTAGAAGCCGGTCAGGACTATCACCGGCACGTCCGGGAACAGGCCCTCCGCCCTGGGCAGGGTTTCCGCGCCGTTGGAGTCCGGCAGGTTGAGGTCCAGCAGGACCACGCTGGGGGCGGGGGATGCGAATCCTCCGGCTGCCTGCATGGTCTCAGCGAATTTAAGCGCGAAGCTGTCGTCATTCATGTCCCTGAATAGTTCTTTTATTATCCTGGCGTCGTAGGGGTTGTCTTCAACCACCAGGACTGTTATCCGGGTCTGTCCGTCCGTCATGATCCCCCCCCCACCGCGCCCCTGCCGCGGCGCTTCTGCTTCGGCGCCGGCGCCGTCACCAGTCCCAGGCCAACGTTCTTCAGGCACATGGCCGCCCGCACCAGCTGCCCGAGGTCCACAGGCTTTACCATGTAGGAACTGGTCCGCATGGTGTAGCTGAAGCTTACGTCCTCCATGGCGGAGGAAGTGGTAAGGACTATCACCGGCAGCTCGGCGAGCAGCGGGTCCCGCCGTATCTCCTCCAGCACCCTGCGGCCGTCTTTTCCCGGCATATTCAGGTCCAGCAGGACCAGGTCCGGCCTGATCGCGCCCGCGTATTCTCCCTCGCCGCGCAGGTACCGGAGCGCGGAGTCTCCGTCGCGGATGACCGTCAGGCGGTTGGCCAGGCGCCCCTCCTTGAAGATCTCGCTCATAAACCGTATATCCGCGGCGCTGTCCTCGACCGCCAGTATCTCCAGCAGCCTGGCGTTCTTGTGCTTCCTGTTCATTTCGTCTCCATCTGCACTTTTTCTCCGCTTTCAGCCGCGGCGGGCAAGGACCCGCCCCCCGGCGCCTTCGGCAGCGTTACGAAAAAAGTGCTGCCCTTTCCTATTTCCGATTCCACCCAGATCCTGCCGCCGTGGTTCTCGGCTATCTTTTTGCAGAGCGCCAGCCCTATTCCCGCCCCGGGATATTTTTCGGCCAGGTGCAGCCGCTGGAAGATCATGAAAATACGCTCGAAATGCTCCGCGGCTATGCCTATGCCATTGTCGGAAAACTTCAATATCCAGTCCAGTTCCGTCTCCACGCAGTCAACTTTAATTTCCGGCGCCGGCGCCGCGTTGAATTTCAGCGCGTTGCCGAGCAGGTTCTGGAACAGCTGCATGAGCTGGAATTCATCTCCGAGCACGGTCGGGAGCCGGCCAATAGATATGACGGCTTTTTTCTCGTCGATGGCCATCTTCAGGTTGAACATGGCTTTCTCCAGCGTTATGCGGCAATCGGTAGGCGCGAGCTGCCTGGAGGAATAGGTGACCTTGGAGTAATTGAACAGCGCGTCCACCAGTTCGGTGCCGCGCAGGGCCCCCTCCGAAATGTACCGTATGAAGTCGTCGGCGTCCTTATCCAGCTTCCCCAAGTAGCGCTTCGATAACAGCCCGCTGAAGCTGGAGACTATGCGCAGCGGTTCCTTAAGGTCGTGGGAGGCAACGTAGGCGAACCGCTCCAGTTCCCGGTTGGACCTGGCCAGTCTTTCGCTTATTTTCCTGAGCGCTTCCCTCTCGGCCTGCAGGCTGGCTTTGGCCGTTTCAAGGTCGTTCACCAGCGCCACAACCTTGCGGCGCGTAAGCTCCAGCGTACGCGTCTGGGTTTTAGACCGCGTCTGCCGGAGCGAGGCGTCCCTGGTCAGCCTGAGCCGGTCGAGCATCGACCGTTGCAGGGCGCCCTCCAGCAGCTCCGCGGCCGTACCCATAAATTCCAGTTCCTTTCCGCCGTATTTTTCGCCGGCGAAGGGCTCGGCATACTTGAATAGCCTCGCGCGCAGCTCCCCCAGGTCCGAGAACAAGGGATCGTTCAGCGCGTAATGCTGCGCAGCCTCCGCCAGTATGAGCAGCATGAATATCAGCAGGAATGATATGGCCGTATCCGAAAGCAGCCGGTTGCGCTCGTCCAGGTTCGCGAGCGCCGCTGTAAGCGCCAGCCGGTTAATCCGCGCAGCCTTTTCCCGCACATCGCCAGCCGAGCCGGCTATGCCGGAGCGGTAATAGCTATCGGCCGCCGGCAGCAAATTGTGGTAAAGGGCGAGCATTTCCTTGAATACGGAGCCGCTCGTCTCCTCACAAGCCGTTTCGCTTGACCTTAAGGCGGAGCCCAGGGCGTAATATCTGTCCAGGAATTCGGCGTGACCTCTATCCCCTGCGCCGGCGCCGTGGCCGGTCCCGTCCCAAAACAGCTGCAGTTCATTGGCCCGGGAGGCGGCTGTAAGTATATGTTCTGCGTCCGCGGCCAGCGCTTCAAAGCGTCCGTAAAACCAGTAGATTCCGGCCACCGCGGCCACGAGGGCTGCGGCCCTTGCGGCTGAGGTTAGACGGGTCTTGGTCTCAAAGCGCATATACGCCTACTCCGCCGCCCCCGCCCCTGGTTTGGTTTTCAGGTCTGACAGTTCCTTCTTCAGTTCGGTAATCCTTGTTTCCCGGTCAAGAAGATATTTATTGAGTTTTTCCAGTTCGGCGTTCTGGAATTTCAGGTCCGCGTCCTCCTCGCGAAGGGTCTCCGCCTCGTTTTGAAGCACGATACCCCGCGTTTTGTGCGCCCTAAGCATGGCGGCGGCCTTATTTATTGTTTCTGCCATGACGCCGGCGTCGGTGGGAAGCTTTGTGTCGTGCCCCGCCTCCCCGCAGTCCTCTAAAAGTCCAGCGGCCGCTCGTAAGGCCGCGTTCACCGGTCTGGCCATGGCGGCAGCTATGGGCAGCGCGCACAGCGCCAGCAGGACGAAGGTCAGCAGCGCCGCGAGGCGCGCCCCGTACAGGAGCGATTTTAAGACGGAATTTACGGGAGCGTAAGGCGCGCGCGCGGCGACTATCCAGTCTGTGGAGCGCAGCCGTCGGTAGGCGTAAAGGGTTCTCTGTCCCGTTTTGTCCAGGGGGGCGGAATAGCCCTCCTGTCCTTCCGTGGACGGGAGGAAAGGCTCTGCTTCGGGGGAATTGGCGTCTATTTCCCGCGCCGCGGAGCCGTAGGCGCTGAGGTATATTTTCTGTCCGCTGCGGCGCGTTATGTAGAAAGCGATGTTCTCCTCGCCCAGTCCTTTTAAAGACCCGGCCAGGTCCCGGCTGGCCCTTAAACGGCATTTCAGCACGCCCAGCCGCTGGCCCTTTCCTCCGAGCGAGGCTACCGGGACGGAAATCTCATAGGGCAGCAAATCACTTTTACCGGGCCCGGAAGGCAGCAGGGATTCTGCGGAGGGAAAGAGGAAGCTCGGGGACCTGGACATATCTTTCCCTATCCTGGAGCGGTCCAGCGAGGCGGCCACTATCCCGCGGGAGTCCAGCAGGTCGAGCTCGGTGACCGCGGGGGAGGCCTTGGCCGTGTCCTCCAGGCGCGCGTAAAGTCTTTCCGCGTCGCCCGGTTCGGCCTTTCCGGAGCGCCGCCGCTCCAGTATTTCCCGCATTCCGGTGCGCGCCGCGGTCATGGAGGCGCGCTCAAGCCCGTAAACCAGTTCCTTCTCTATCAGGGAGGCGGCGAGGTCAACCTTCTGGAACAGCCTGTCTCCGGCTTCCCGCTCGGCGAAGGGCAGCGCGGCGGCGCGGAGGCCGCAATAAGTGACGTAGGTGCCGGCGCCCGCGAACGCTATTAAAGCGAGCAGAAGCTTAAGCCGGAACGGCAGATAGAACGCCTTCCGTATAGACATAGTTTTCCCCCCTCAAAACGCCCTGAGACCTGAAGCGTGAAATGCCGCAACCGTACCGCAAGCACACGACAGGCCTTGGGAACTTTTTACTATCTGCGTATTCCGCGCTGATTTACCCTAACCCCATTAGGATGTTACCTACAAAATATTATATTAAACCGGGATTGTCAATGACGAATGTAATTATCTATATAAATGAAAAGCCCGCCGATGCAACGGCGGGCTTTTTCCGGCAGCAAGGGCTTCTTACTGGAAGAAATACATGTTGAGCGCGTAAT
>CAISZM010000004.1 GCA_903889965.1 uncultured Elusimicrobia bacterium | reverse complement strand
CGGCGGTGGAATTCAGCAGCAGGCGCATTCTGTCTTCGCTGTCGCGCAGGGCCTGCTCCATCCGCTTGCGCTCCGTTATATCTATGAATGTTTCCAGCAGTTTATCCCTTCCCGCTATGCGGATACGTTTCACGGATTTCAATATACTGAGCTTTTTGCCGTCGGACTGCAGAAGGATGCGCTCGGAATTGTCCACATTCTGGCCAAGATCAAGAACCGGGCATTTCCCAATCCCGGCCTGGCAGAGCAGGCCATGGCAGACTTTGCCCATGATCTGTTCCCGGCTGCCCTTGAAGAGGGCGGCCCCGTGTGCGTTCACCTGTTCAATGACGCACGTTTCGGCGTCGATTATGATCACGCCGGCGTCGATATTTTCAAGCAGGAGCTGCCTGAGAGATTCCACTCTCATCAGTTCGGTGGTCCGGGCGGCTACCAGCCGCTCCAGAACCTCGCGCCGCCGGAGAGCGATGGAGACGATAAAAACAACGGCGAGCGTGATCAGCAGACCGGAGACCGCGGCCAGCCAGCCAGCCCGCGCCGGATGCTCCCGCTCGAACTCCGGCCCGGAGTAGGCGGTAACGGCAAAGACCTTGCCGAAAGCCAGAATAGGACGGGTAAAAAGAAGCGCCGAGGCCGGGTGGAACTCCGCCCCGCGGGAAACGCTCAGCGGCACGGGCAAACCGGCGCCGCGCAGGAGGAAAAGCTCGATGAACGCAGACCGGTCGGGTGCGGTGCTTTTAAGCACGGTCCGCAGGCGCAGCACGGCCAGGGCGAAACCGCGCAGTCTCCGGGGCCGGCCTTCGCCGTAGACCGGTTTGCAGATCAGCATCCCTCTCTGGCTGGCCGGTTCCTGAACCAGCGTGAGGGGGTCGGTGGCGGCCACAAGGCCGGTGCGCCCCGCCTCTTCCAGCGCCTTCCTGCGGACCGGCTCGGAACCCACGTCGTAGCCCAGCGCCGATTCATTGCCCCGGAGGGGCGCCACATGCAGCACGGGGTAGTAAGTCCCGCGCCCGGAAGCCGCCACACGGCGGCCCAGAGCATCCCTCTGCCAGATAGCAAAATCCGTCAAACCCGCGGCGCGGGCCTGCTGTTCAAAAGCGGACTTGTCCGCCGCGTTCACGGCCGGGATCCACTCCCAGGCCTGAATGTCGGGATTCTGGGTCAGGTAGTCGGCGCACATGCGGAACTTTTCGGGGCCGATGCCGGGTTTTGCCGCGCAGCAGTTCGACAATCCCGCCAGTTCCACATCGCGCAGAAAGTTGAAAGACTCGACAAGGCCGATGGTTTTGCTCTCGCCAAGTGTCCCGAAAGCCATCGCCCGGTTTCGGGATTCGATCTTGTGAATCTCCAGTGCGGCGAATACTGTCAATGCCAGGCCGAGCGCCAGCGCCAGGACAGGTTCGATTTGCCACATCCAGCGCGGCGGTTCGGTCAGGCCGGCGCGCCTCTTACGGAGAACGGAGCCTGCCAGCAGCATAGCGGCAAGGACAAGAGCCAGGACCATGAACGGCAGGGCGGCCCGGATAAGACCCAGCTCCCAGGCGTCCGCGGCCGTATCTATACCGAGGATGGCGATAATTTGCCCCGTGGCCGGGTCGTGCAGCGGAACCAGCGCGGAAAACCATGTCCCCCAGCGGTCGGTGACCGGCCCGGCTATAGCGTCGGTTCCGGTGTCGAACGCATGCATATACCCTTCGGAGGCTTCCGGATACATCTGCCCGGGAGGGGAATAATCCCTGGAATAGGGGCTTTCCGAATCCACATATATAAAAAGCGGGCCTCCGGGCTTGCGGCCAAGGAGATAGATGAAACGGGAATTGTCGTTGGCCTGCCGGACTTGGACGAACTGCTTCTTCAGCCGCTGGTAGCACGGCGAGGCCAGGTCGGCCGCGGAGCCGGTAAGCGTCCTCACGCACCCGATGTCCAGCGTCGGAGCCAGCAACTGCGCGCGAAAGAGCAGGTCGTCTTTCATCTGCAGGCCGGCCCGCCCGGCCAGCCACCAGGCGCCCAGAGCCCCGGCGGCCAATACCGCCGCCAGCACGCAGCCCCTGCACGATCCGCTCTCCACGGAGAAGAAGATTTCCCGCAGCTTTCTCATAGGGGAATTGCCTCTAAAAAATATCCGGCTTACTTCTTTTAGCGCTTGAAAAGCTTACTCGTAGACAACTTCAAGATTCTCCAGGTAATCCTTCATTCCAGCCAGGGCCGAAGCGACCCCGGGAACGTCGCTGGTGCGCGCCGCGGTTTCCAACTGCCTGCCTATTTCCGAAAGCCGGTCAAAACCGTAGCCGCCGCCGGAGCCGGCGAGCTTATGCCCGGATTTGCGCAGTTCCTCCAGATTTCCGGCCGCCTGCATCGCCGACAGGGAGACAAGTTCCGCTTTCTTGGATTCAATATACGCGGGAACGATATCCTGCAGGTCTTTATCCACCACGATCTTGTATTTTGCCATTTTAACTCCAGTCCGCTAATTGGGATGCCGCCTAATATTACCTTATATACGTAGAGTCTACGAACTTTGAGATAGAGCCGTCCAACGCGGCCTTTATGGCGGCGGAGGCCGGAGCCGAAGGGTTGGCAAGCACGAAGGATCTCCCGGAATCGCCGGCGTCCACCATACCCTGGTCGAAGGGAACGCTGCCAAGGAAAGGCACGCCCATTTCCCGCGCCGCCTGCCGTCCGCCGCCGCTCTTAAAGAGGTCTATTTCCCCGCCGCAATGCGGGCAATGGAAGGCGGTCATGTTTTCGAGTATGCCCAGTACGGGGATACCGACCTGTTTAAGGAAACCGACCGCTTTGCGCGAGTCGAGCAGCGCCACGGACTGTCCGGTGGTAACGACAACGGCCCCGGTCATTTCCGGTATCAGCTGGCAGATAGTGAGTGGTTCGTCCCCGGTGCCCGGGGGGGAATCTATAACCAGCGCGTCCAGGTCGCCCCATTTCACGTCCGACAGGAACTGCCTGAGCACCTGCAGCTTCACCGGCCCCCGCCAGATCAGGGGTGCGTCCCCGCCCTGCATTATAGAACCCATCGAGATCATTTTTAGGTTGGGCATCACTTCGAGCGGCTCTAACAGTGAGCCATCCGAGGAATGGGGCTTGCCTTCCTGTCCGGTCATGCGGGCTACGGAGGGACCGTGTATATCTATGTCCAGCAGGCCGGTTTTGAGGCCGCGTCCCGCGAGCAGGGCTGCGAAATTGACGGCAATGGTGCTCTTGCCGACCCCGCCCTTGTTGCTCATGATGAGGATTTTGTGTTTTATACGGGCCAGGTTCTCTTTGATGAGCGACTGGCGGTGATCAATGTGCACCTTATGCATATGGTTCCCTAGGTCCGCAGATCAGCATGCCGCTTTGGCCGGCACCGCCCCGCAGAGGGCAGGCGAAAATCCCGCCGCCCATCATAATACAATAATTTTGTTATAATATGAAAAATTTGTCCGGGGCGTTTCGGGACCCAAGGAGTCTGGCATGAAACCTGTTCTTACTGCGGAAAAAGCGGTTGAAAATATCAAGGACGGTTCTTCGCTGATGGTGGCGGGGTTCATGGGCTGCGGCAACGCGTTCACGCTGGTTGACGCGCTTATCAGCAAGGGATCGAAGGACCTCACCCTTATCACCAGCGACACATCGTTCCCGGAGGTGGGCGTGGGCAGGCTCATCTGCCAGTGCCGTGTGAAAAAACTTTACGCCACCCATATCGGCACCAACCCCGTTTCCGGACAGAAGATGAACTGCGGCGATATGGCCGTCACCCTTGTGCCTCAGGGAACTTTTAACGAGCGGATACGCGCCAAGGGCGCGGGGCTCGGCGGGATCCTGACGCCCACGGGCATAGGCACCGCTGTGGAAGAAGGAAAACAGAAGCTGACCATTGACGGCAGGGATTATTTGCTTGAGCTGCCGCTGGGCGCGGAATTCGCCTTCGTGAAGGCGGAGGTCTGCGACACGTACGGCAACTGCTTCCTGCCGATGGCCACCAAGAACGCGGCGGTGAGCATGGCGATGGCGGCCGACTACGTTATCGTCGAGGCTGAAAAGATAGTAGGGCCCGGCGAAATGGACCCGGAGAAAGTTACCATACCCGGAGTTTTTATATCGGCGATAGTGAAGTCCACGCTGCCGGCCTCCAACCTGCAGCTTAAGGCGTAGATCTAAAAGGAGAGTACGGGAGAGCATGCGGATTCATGGGCGCGGATCTTTTTACGCCCGCGCGGCCGCCTTTCCCCGATCAAATATGGACCCCAAAGAGATGAAAAGAGTAAGGCTGGTCAAGCGCATCGCTCAGGAATTCCCCGACGGAGCCCTTGTCAACCTCGGCATCGGCATGCCCACCATGGTGGCGAACTACATACCGCAGGGCCGCACCATCCTGCTCCATTCCGAGAACGGCTTTATAGGCCTTGGCGCGCATGCTGAGAAGGGGAAAGAGGACCCCCGGCTGGTGAACGCCGGGGGACAACCCGTCACGATAGTCCCCGGCGGCTGTTACTTCGACTCGGCGATGTCCTTCGCCATCATACGCGGCGGCCACGTGGATTACACGGTGCTGGGCGCTCTGGAAGTGGATATGGAAGGGAACCTGGCCAATTACATGATACCCGGCAAGATGGTGCCCGGCATGGGCGGGGCGATGGACCTTGTGGTAGGGGCGAAGAACGTCATAGTGGCCATGGAACACGTCAACAAGAACGGCGCCCCGAAAATCCTGAAAAAATGCGCCCTTCCCCTGACGGCCAAGGGCGAGGTGGACCTGATAGTGACCGACATGGCTTTCATACGCGTAACGAAGAAGGGCCTCGTTCTGGAAGAAATAGCCGAGGACACCACGGTGGAAGAAGTCCTGAAAGCCACCGAGGCCCCGATGCACGTAGCTGGCAAGATAGGCAGGTTTTAGACCCGGGCGATTCACACGCTCAGCGAACGGAGAGGATGTCCCATGGCAAACAAGATGATCATCACCTGCGCGCTGACCGGCGCGGAGACGACCAAGGCCCAGGCCCCGGCGCTGCCGGTCAGCCCGGAAGAACTCGCGGTCTCGGCCGAAGAAGCCTGCCGGGCGGGGGCCTCGATAGTCCACCTGCACGCCAGGAACGCGGACGGAACTCCGACCGCTGACGTTAAAGTTTTTAAAGCCGCAATAGACCTGATACGCAAAAAGTGCGACGTGGTGGTGGAGATAACCACCGGCGGCGCCGTTGGAATGACCCCCGAGGAACGCATCGCCCCGGTCGCCCTCGGACCCGACATGGCCTCCCTAGACTGCGGCACGGTGAACTTCGGCAACGACTACATAATAAACACGCTGCCGATAATGCGGCAGTTCGCCTCGGAGATGAACCTGCACGGCGTGCGGCCCACCCTGGAATGCTTCGACGTCTCCCACGTGCAGTCCTCCCATATACTGATAAAGGAGGGCCTGCTGAAGCCCCCATACCACTACGGTTTCGTCATGAACGTGCCGGCCGCGCTGAGCCTCAGCGTCAAGACCCTTTCCTACATGATAGACCAGATGCCCCCGGGAAGCTATTTCACGGTGATGGGCATAGGCCGCGCCCACATCCCCGGCATCTGCGCCGCCATAGCCGCCGGCGGCTTCATACGCGTCGGTTTTGAGGATAATATTTATTACGCCAAAGGGCGGCTGGCCAGGTCCAACGCGGAGTTCGTGGAGCGGGCCGCCCGCATGGCGCGCGAGGCGCAGCTGGAAATAGCCTCCCCCGGCGACGTCCGCAAACTATTCGGCCTGCGCGGAGCCTGAGAGTAAAGGAGAACGGCATGAAAATTCTCAAGAACGGAAACCCCTTCGGCGCGCACCGCGTGCTGGAACCTAAAGGCGTGCTGCCCCAGCCCGCCGTCAGGATCTCGAACGACATGGACGCCATCTACGACAACGAGATACTCGTGGACGTGGAGACGCTCAACATCGACTCCGCCTCCTTCACCCAGATAAAAGCCGCGGCGAAGGGCGACGAGGAGAAGGTGAAAGCGGAAATATTGAAGATCGTAGAAGAACGCGGCAAGATGCAGAACCCCGTAACAGGCTCCGGCGGCATGTTCATAGGCCGCGTGGCGAAAATAGGCCCCGCGCTCGGGGACAGGACCGGTCTGAAAGAAGGCGACAAGATAGCCAGCCTGGTTTCGCTGTCCCTCACCCCTCTTAAGATCGAAAAGATCACCGGCATAAAGAAAGGCACCGAGCAGGTTAACGTGAAGGCCAAAGCCATACTATTTGAAAGCGGCATTTACGCCAAACTGCCCAAGGACCTCCCGGAAACACTGGCGCTCGCGATACTGGACGTGGCGGGCGCCCCGGCGCAGGTGGCCAAACTGGTCAGGCCCGGGCAGACCGTGGTGATAATAGGGGCGGCGGGAAAATCCGGAGTGCTCTGCGCCTACGAAGCGCGGCGGCGCGCCGGCGTGACCGGGCATATCATAGGCATCGAATACTCCGCCGAAGCCGTGGCGCGCATAAAACAATACGCCTTCTGCCACGAGGCAGTGCGGGCCAACGCCGCGAACGCCGTGGAGTGCCACGAAAAGATAGCAGCTCTCACCGGCGGCAGGCTCGCGGACATAGTCATCAACTGCGTAAACGTGCAGAACACCGAGATGGCTTCGATACTGATGTGCAGGGACGAGGGCACGGTTTATTTCTTCAGCATGGCGACCTCGTTCACCAAGGCTGCCCTGGGCGCCGAGGGCGTGGGCAAAGACATAAATATGATAATCGGCAACGGCTATACCAAGGGGCACGCCGAAATGACCATAAATATACTGCGCGAAAGCCCGGTGATACGCGCCGCTTACGAGAAATTGTACGCCTGAGGAGACATCATGAAACCCTACAAGTCCGTGGACTACAGGAAGATCCCGCTCTGGAAACACGTCCCGGAAAGCGACTGGCTGGACTACCGCTGGCAGCTGAAGAACGCCATCAAGGATATCGCCACCCTCGAAAAGGCTGTGGCCCTGAGCGCCGGGGAAAAGACGGACCTTAAGGCCTGCCTTAAGAAATTTACCATGGCCATAACGCCCTACTACGCGGCGCTCATGGACAAGAAGGACAAGGCCTGCCCGGTGCGCCTGCAGGCCATACCGCGCGGGCTGGAGCTGCTGGACGATCCTTCGGACCTCTCCGATCCCCTGCATGAGGACGTGGACTCGCCCGTGCCGGGCCTCACCCACCGCTACCCGGACCGGGTGCTGCTGCTGGTGACGAACATCTGCTCCATGAACTGCCGCCACTGCACCCGCCGCCGCCTCGTGGGCTTTACCGACGGCAGCATGTCCAGCGCCAACCTGAACGCCGCAATAGACTACATACGCCGCACGCGCGAGGTGCGCGACGTCCTGATTTCCGGAGGCGACCCGCTGGTGCTCCCCGACGAAACGCTGGAAGCTATCATAAAGAAACTGCGCGCGATAGACCACGTGGAGATAATCCGCATAGGCACGCGCGTGCCGGTAGTCATGCCGATGCGCGTCACCGACAAACTGGTGGGCATGCTCAGGAAGTACCACCCGATATACGTCAACACCCATTTCAACCACCCTAAGGAAATGACCGCCGAGGCTTTCGAGGCCTGCCGCAAGCTCGCCGACGCGGGCATACCCGTAGGGAACCAGAGCGTGCTGCTTAAGGGGATAAACGACTGCCCGCAGACCATGAAGCGCCTGGTGCACGAACTGCTCATGGCCCGCGTGAAGCCCTACTATATATACCAGTGCGACCTCTCGAAGGGCATCAGCCACTTCCGCACCACGGTGTCCAAGGGCATAGAGATAATCGAGAACCTGCGCGGTCATACCACGGGAATGGCCGTGCCCACCTTCGTGGTGGACGCCCCCGGAGGCGGGGGCAAGACGCCCGTCATGCCCAACTACCTGATCTCGATGTCGGACAAACGCGTCGTGCTCAGGAACTACGAGGGCGTAATAACCACCTACACCGAGCCGACCGGTTACGTCTCTTCCTGCGGCGGGTGCGAGTATTGCGCCGACGACGCTTATAAGCCCATAGACGGCGTGGCGAAGCTGCTCAACGGCGAAAAACTCACGCTGGAACCCGCCGGCCTGATGCGTACGAGGCGGCATCGCAAGTAAACTTTCCTCACTGACGGTTCCTCGGGCAGCGGGCGGGATTTTTGAGCATGGACTTTATAGAAGGGCTTAAGGACAGGACGGTGTTCATTGTCGGTTCAAAAAAGAACTCCGGCAAAACCACCTTCATGAACTACGCCATGAGCCGCCTGCGGGGAGGCGCCTCCATGGGGGCTCTCAGCGTGGGCGTGGACGGGGAATGCCGTGACCTGGTGTTCGGCAATCCAAAGCCCCAGGTCCGGGCGGAGCGGGGGGATATGCTGCTCTGCGCCGAAACCGCCTTGAAGAGCGCGGATCTGCACTGCGAGATACTTAACGTCTACCCCTTTCGCACCGCCATCGGCCGCCCGGTACTGCTGCGCGCGCTGCGCCCGGGGAGGGCGGAGATCTCGGGACCGGAGAACAATTCGCAGCTTGCGGAAGTGCTGACCGACATGCGCCGCCACGGCGCGGGCACGGTTTTTGTGGACGGGGCTGTGGACCGCATAACCCAGGTGGCGGCGGGCGGCAGGGCGGCTTTCGTCTACGTGGCTAAGGTGGAGCCGGAGAACCTTGACTCTTCGGCCGCGGCTATCAAGCTGGTCTGGGCGGCTTCATCCACTCCCGTCTGGCGCGAAGGGGGCAAGTGCCCCGGGCCGGTCATACGCGTTCCGGGGGCTTTAACTCCGGGCAAAGCGCCGCCCAAAGAAATAAAAGGCGGCACCTTGGTGATAGAGGACCCCACGAAGATCTTCCTGACCTGGGCGCAGTGGCAGGAGCTTAAAGGACGCTTTGAACTGCGCTTTCTGGCAAAGCCGGACCTGGCCGCTTTCGTGGTGAACCTGTTCAACGTGACGCGCGGCGATTTCGAGAGAAAACTGGGCGTTCCGGAGCTGGCCGAGCGGATAACTTACAACCCGTACGAACCGGCGGGCACGCTGAACGCGGGGGAGCGCGGTAAGACAAATGGATAAGATAAGGGCTTTTTCCGAATTTGAGATCTTCTACGGCCTGTACAGGCCACTGACGCCCTACGGGAGGGCGCGCAAGGAGGAGCGCCGGTTCTACACCGGGGCCGCCGCCCTTAAAGAGGAGTACGACCTTACCGCCGCCATGTCGGTTTTCCTGGCCGGGCAGCGACAGAAAGCCGACAAGCTGCGCTTTCACCTGCGCAACATACCCGCCGTGGAACTTTCCCCCGAGGCCCTCAACAGCGCGGCGGGGCTGTTCCTGGCGCGCAAATTTTTAGCCAACGCTTCGGAGATATTCAAGATACTGCCGGCTCCGCTGCGCTCAAAGCTGGGAGCCAAATGGTCTTCGGCAGGGCTGCTGGCTCTCCTCAATAAAGGCGGAGCCGGAGAGGCTTTCCACATAGCCGACGCCTACTGTCCCGATCTTGCCGCCGAGCGCGCGGCCATAGCAGCCTGCGACAGGACGCTGAAACTGCTGCGTGAGAAGAAGCATAAAGCGCTCCGCGAGCGCTGGGGCCTGGATTTCACGGACAGGGATTTCCTGGTGATAGACGACAGCGCCGCGGCCCGCCTCGGCGGAGCCGCCGAGCTCTTTGCGGAACCTTTCGACGGAACGCGCGTTACCGTTAAGCCCGTTTACGGACCCGAGTACATGGAGGCCGCGGCCGAGCGGGACCGCAGGCGCGGCCGCGAACAGGAACTGGAAGCCGCCGCCGTCAGAAAACTGGCCGCCGCGGTGGCTGCCGAGAAGAGGGATTTGAGCGCCTATGCCGCCGCGGTCGAGAGAACGGATATAGCGGCCGAACGCGCGCGCCTGGCAGCCGAATTGAAACTGACAAGGCCGATCATCCGGAAATACCCTTCTCCCATACGTATGACGAAGGCCCGTTTCCTGCCGCTCGAAGGCCGGCTGGCGGCCTCCGGGTTGAAATATACGCCCCTCTCGGCGGTTTTCACCCGGAGGGTAAACATAATCTACGGTTCCAATATGGGCGGCAAGACCGTGGCGCTAAAGACGCTGGCCTTCATGCAGCTCGTGGCGCAGAGCGGCTTCTTCGCCCCCGCGGCGTCGTTCGAGACATGTCTTTTCGACGATATCGCCTTCATAGGCGGCGCAGAGATGGAGACCGCCGGGGGGTTGAGCAGCTTCGGCCTCGAAATGAACGAGTTCGCCGAGGCGCACGAGCGCCTGAAAACCCGCAATATGCTGCTGCTTATGGACGAGTTCGCGCGCACCACCAACTCCGAAGAGGCCGCGGCGCTCCTGGGCGCGATACTGGAGGACCTGGGCGCGAAGAGCGGGGCTTTCGCTTTCCTGGCCACGCATTTCTCGGGGCTGCGTTCCGGGAAGGGCTCCGCCGGTTTCAAGATGCGCGGCTTCGATACCGAGGCCTTCAGCGAATATTTCTCCGGCCGTTCGGCCTGCGGGCTGGATGAAAAACTTAAAATGATAAACCGCTTTATGCGCTACGAACTTCTCGAGGGCGCGGCCGGCGTGGAAGCGCGCGACGCCATAAAGATAGCCGGCATACTCGGAGTCTCCAAAGCTATAATAAGCAAAGCCAGACAATTTATGGAGGAGAAAGCATGACCCCTGTGAAAAGCAAGCTGGGACTTTCCAAACCCAAGATCGCCAAAGCGCGGGAACTCGCCGCAGACATAGCGGCGCCCGTGCAGGAATTCATAGACGGGCACACGACCGTCACCATAGAACGGGCGACCCTGCGCCTTCTTGGCGCCGACGGCGCCACATCCGATGGCGTGCCGGTGCCGAACCTGATAGCCTCCCAATGCGCGGATAAGCTTTCGGGAGGCGCGGCGCGGTACTACCTGAACGCGCTTATAAAACAGGACCGGACCCCGGCCGAGCTGAACAAGGAAATAGCCTGCGGGCTCGACATCACGAAATTCGAATTAACGGACCTGGGCCGCATTAGGAACAAAGCCGAAGAAGCGGTAAAAGGCATGGACGCCCGCATAGCCGGCAACGTCGCGCACAGGAATTCCGAACTCGCCCGGAACGGGGGCGCGATGAAATCGCCGCTGATATACGTTATAGTGGCCACCGGCAACATTTACGAGGACGTAAAACAAGCGCAGGCGGCGGCCGGCGAAGGCGCCGACATCATAGCGGTGATCCGCACCACTGCCCAGAGCCTGCTGGACTACGTGCCGTACGGCGCCACCACAGAGGGGTTCGGCGGCACCTACGCCACGCAGGAGAACTTCCGCATCATGCGGGCCGCGCTGGACGAGACGGGGAGCAAGGAAGGGCGCTACATACGCCTGGTGAACTACTGCTCCGGGCTCTGTATGCCGGAGATCGCCGCCATGGGGGCGCTCGAGCGCCTGGACATGATGCTGAACGACTCGATGTACGGCATACTTTTCCGCGACATCAACATGTACCGCACGTTCACTGACCAGTTCTTTTCGCGCATGATAAACTCCGCCGCGGACATAATCATCAACACCGGCGAGGACAACTACCTCACCACCTCGGACGCGGTGGAGAAAGCGCACACCGTGCTGGCCTCGCAGCTGATAAACGAAAAATTCGCCTTTAACGCCGGGATGCCGGCCCGGCTGATGGGCCTCGGCCACGCCTACGAGATAGACCCGGAGCTCAAGAACGGCTTCCTGTACGAGTACGCTCAGGCCCTGATGGCCCGGGAGATCTTCCCGGACCACCCGCTTAAATACATGCCGCCCACCAAGTTCATGACCGGGGACATCTTTAAGGGTTACGCGATGAACACGCTGTTCAACTTCGTCAGCCGGGCCACCGGGCAGAGCATAGAGCTGCTGGGCATGCTGACGGAAGCCATACACACGCCCTACCTCCAGGACAGGCACCTGGCCATAGAGAACGCGCTCTACGTGCATAACACGATGGCCGGCTTTATGGACGAGGTGGAGTTCAAAAAAGAAGGCGTGATGGCCCGGCGGGCCCGCCAGGTGCTGGACGAGACCATCGAGATGCTCTCCGACGTCAAGCGCCGCGGCCTGTTCTCGGCCATTGAGACGGGGATGTTCGCGGAAATAAAGCGCCCGCGGGACGGCGGGAAAGGCTTCGACGGCGTATACGAGAAGGCCCCGGGCTATTACAATCCCGTGGAGGATTTTTTAAAGAAGAAGCTCGAGATAGGCCGCAGGCCGCGGGCCGCAAGCCGCGGGTAACTGCGGGCGCGAAGGAGAATTTATGCTCATAAAACCTTACGGGGACACTTCAGGCGACGGGGCGGTGCAGCTCTCGTTCACCCTGCCGGTAAAGAACTGCGGCCGCGCCAAGGAGGCGGCAAGGCTCTACGCGCAGAAGCTGGGCTTTCATAAAGTGGACGTGGTGCACGCGGCCGCACTGTCGGAAGAGTTCACTTTTTTCGTGGCCTACGGCAAGACCGAGGTCGGGCTGGACTACGACAAGGTGGAATATGCCGAGGCCGTGAACGACTGCATGTCGATGGACGCCGTGAACGAGTTCATAAAGACCCATCTCCGGCGAAAGCTGGTCATAGTCGGGGCCTGTACCGGCACCGACGCGCATACAGTGGGCATAGACGCCATCATGAACATGAAAGGCTATAATCACCATTTCGGCCTGGAGCGCTATCCCATGATAGAGGCCTTCAACCTCGGCTCCCAGGTCCCGAATGAAAAGCTGCTGTCCTACGCCAGGCAGGTTAAAGCCGACGCCGTCCTGGTGTCCCAGATAGTGACGCAGAAAGACGTCCATATAAAGAACCTGACCGAGCTGGTAGAACTGGCCGAAGCGGAAAAGCTGCGCGGGGAAATGCTGCTGGTGGTAGGCGGCCCGCGGGTCAACAACAAGCTGGCCAAGGAGCTGGGCTACGACGCCGGCTTCGGCCCAGGCACCTACGCGGAGCACGTGGCGACGTTCGTGGCGAGGAAACTGCACGAGCGGATGTCTGGAAAGAAATAAGGAGACGGACATGGCTGAACATCTTAAACTTGACAATTCGGAGCGCCTTTACAGGGAGGCGCAGGAGCTGATACCCGGAGGCATGATGGGCATACGCCGGCCCTACAATTTCGTGCCGGGCGAATACCCGATATTCTTCGACTCCGCCAGGGGGGGCAAGGTAACCGACGTGGACGGCAACGAGTACCTCGACATGCTCTGCGCCTACGGCCCGATCATCATCGGCCACCGCGAGCGCGAAATAGACGCCGCCGTGATAAAGCAGATAAAGGAAAAAGGCTTCTGCATGTCCATCGTGCAGGAGATACAGAACACACTGGCCAAAAAGGTAATTTCGCTGGTCCCTTCCGCCGAAAAAGTGGTCTTCACGAAGACCGGCTCCGACTCCACCACGCTCGCCACCCGCATAGCCCGCTCCTTCACCGGCAAGACCAAGATAATACGCTGCGGCTACCACGGCTGGCACGACTGGTGCGTGGAGAACAAGGGCGGCGTCCTGCCCAAGAGCTTCGAGGATACGCTGGAGTTCAAATATAACGATCTCGAAGGGCTGGAAGACCTGATGAAGGCGCACGGTCCCGAAGCGGCCTGCATCATAGTTACCCCGCTGGGGCACCCTAACGCGCACGAGGTCGAGATGCCCAAGCCCGGCTTCCTCGAAGGCGCCAAGGCCCTGGCCGAGCGGTACGGCGCGGTGCTGGTCTTCGACGAGATACGCACGGGCTTCCGGGTCAGCATGGGCGGCGCGCAGAAATTCTTCGGGGTTACTCCTCATATGTCGGTGTTCGGCAAAGCGATGGCCAACGGCTACGACATAAGCATGGTGGCGGGACGCAAGGACATCATGGACGTGCTTATAAGCAAGGCCTTCGTAAGCTCCACGTATTTCAACAACACACTGGCCATGGTAGCCTCCCTCAAGACCATAGAGATACTCGAGCGCGACAACATGCTCGAGGTGATAGCCAAGCGCGGCCGCGCCTTCTCGAAAAAGGTAAAGAAACACGTGGAGGCCAGCGGCTTGCCCTGCACGTTCACCGGGGAGCCGTGGATGCCCTACATCACGTTCGACAAGGACGACCAGGGCCGCTACAAGAAGCTGCGTACGGCCTTCTACACCCAGCTGATACGCCGGCGCGTGTTCCTGCAGCCCTATCACCACGGCTACGTAGCCTACAGGCACACCGCGAAGGACCTGGCCTACGCCGCCGACATGATAGCGGAATCCCTGGAAGTGGCAAAGACGTCGGCCTGACAGCCGCGGTAAAAAAATGCCTGAAAGAGTAAACCGTTTAACCGCAAGGGCGGCCGCCATGGTGCGGGTAGCCGCCCAGAAATTCGCGCATATCGAGGGCTCGCAGCGCGCCGCCGCCTTCGCGTACAACGCGTTCTTCGCGCTTTTCCCGCTGATACTGCTGATGGTGGCGCTCGCCTCCCTGATCCTGGACCGGTCCACGGCCGGAACCGCGGTCATCGGATATATAGAGAGGTACGTGCCGATAGGCGGCGAGATGCAGCGCCATCTTTTCGACACCGTGCTGCGCGTGGTCAAGGCGCGCCGCCAGGCCGGCATACTCGCGTCGGTAATGCTTATCTGGGCTGCCACGCAGTTCTTTACCACGCTCGTCCACGCGGCGAACCGCGCGTGGGGGACAGAAGGGCACACCTGGTGGCAGCGCCCGCTGAAAAACATCACGCTGCTGGTCATAATGGTTCCCGCGGCCCTGATAGGAGTGACCGTGCCCGTGCTGGGAAAGATGGCGCGCGGCGTTTTCCAGGCCAGCGTATTTTTTCCGTGGGCCTACGCCCTGTGCGTCTTTTTTGTCCCCCGGCTGGTCCTCTTCCTGGGCCTGAGCCTTTTTTACAAATTCGCGCCGCGCCGCCACACGCGTTTTTCCGAAGTATGGATCTCCGCCTTGTGCGCCACGGTGCTGCTGCAGGCCGCCCAGAACATGTTCGTGCTCTACCTGCAGCATTTCTCGGCCCTTAACGCCGTATACGGCGCCTTCGGCGGGACGATAGCCCTGATGCTGTGGATATACGTTTCGGGCCTGATATTCATATTCTGCGCCTGCCTGTGCGCCGCGCAGGCCGCCACGGGCGGCAGGTTTATTCCGGCGAAAAAGTAAATGTCCGGCAAAAAGTTATACAATGGGATTATAGCGGGGGGGACATGCCTAAAATACTCGTAGTGGACGACGACCTGAGTTTGCTTGAGATCTATAAGGAAATATTTGCGAAGGCCGGCTTCGCGGTGGAAACCGCCGAGGACGCCGTCTCCGCCGTGACCAAGTACCAGATATTCAAACCGGACCTGCTCGTCCTGGACGTGGAGATGCCGGCCGGCGGCGGCCGGAAGGTTTTCGATTGTCTGCGCACCGTCTACCAGACCGCCACGCCCATAATCTTTTCCACCGGCATGCCGGAAAAAGTGCAGGGGCCGGCGAAAATGGCGAACGTCTCCGTGCTGAAGAAGCCGGTGACGCCGGAAACGCTGATAGCCGAAGTTAAAAAACTGCTGAAAATCCCTTAGCCAAAAGGCCACACCGCACGGAGCGCGCGGCGCCTCGTGCGGGAGGCGACAGCATGGAACCGGGTATAACAGCCCGGTTTTTTTTGATATACTTTTTATGTAGTTCTTGCGCAAAGCTCGTTCCCCCCGGAGGTTCTATGCCGAAGATGGAAGTTGACGTAGATAAATGCAAGGGCTGTTACCTTTGCATACAGGTCTGTCCGAAAAAGTGCATCGAAAAATCCGATAAATTCTCCAAGACCGGCTATTACCCGGCCAGGGACTCCAAGGAAGGCTGCTGCATCGCGTGCCTCTTCTGCGCGCGCATCTGCCCCGACCTTGCCATAAAGGTCTACAAGTAGGAGATATTCATATGGCCGAAAAAAAAATTAATGAAAGGCAACGAAGCCCTCGCTGAAGGCGCTGTGCGCGCCGGCTGCAGGTTCTTCGCCGGTTACCCTATAACCCCGCAGAACGAAGTCCCCGAGTATATGTCCTGGCGCATGGCCCAGGTAGGCGGGGCCTTCGTCCAGGCCGAATCGGAAGTATCGGCCATAAACATGATCTACGGCGCCGCAGCCACGGGCGTGCGCTGCATGACATCCTCCTCCAGCCCGGGGATGAGCCTTAAGCAGGAAGGCATGTCCTACTGCGCCGGGGCCGACCTCCCGATTTTCGTGGCCAACGTGATGCGCGGCGGCCCCGGCCTGGGCAACATAGCCGGGGCCCAGGGCGACTACTGGCAGGCGACAAGGGGCGGCGGCCACGGCGATTACCGCACTTTCGTAATGGCGCCGAACAGCGTCAGCGAAATGGCCAATCTGCCCGCCAAATGCTATGAAGTGGCGTACAAATACCGCCTGCCTTCGATGATACTGGCCGACGGGATAATAGGGCAGATGATGGAGCCGGTGGAATTCACGGCCCCGGAAGTGGACCCCAGGAACCTGCCGGAACCGAGCTGGGCGCTGGGCATCAACTCCGGCCGCGCCAAACGCATAGTAAAATCCTACGACCTGCGCGAGGGCTACCTGGAAAAAATGGTGCTGGAGCGCATAGCGCGCTATAAACAGATAGAGCAGAATGAGGTGGTCTACGAAGAAAAGATGATGGAAGACGCCGAGATAGCCATGGTAGCTTACGGCACTTCGGCGCGCGTCGCGGTGGCCGGCATGAGGCTGGCGCGGGAAAGGGGCCTTAAAGTCGGCCTCCTGCGGCCGATAACATTGTGGCCTTTCCCGAAAGCGCGGCTCGTGGAACTATCAAAGCGCGTCAAGAAGTTCCTGGTGGTGGAAATGAGCATGGGCCAGATGGTGGAAGACGTGTCGCTCTCGCTCAACGGGCGCGCGGAAGTCCACCTGCTTGCGAAACCCGGCGCGGCCGTGACGACCGCGGACGAGCTTTACAAGACCCTGGAAAACATCGTAAAGAAGGGGGCAAAAGAATATGCAGCTGCTAAATAAGAGACCCGAATCCCTGCTTGACGTTCCGATGCATTACTGCCCCGGCTGCGGCCACGGCATAGTCCACCGCCTGGTGGCGGAGGTCATGGACGAACTGGACATCCGGAACCGCACCATAGGGGTGGCCCCGGTCGGCTGCGCTGTCTTCGCCGACACCTACTTCAACTGCGACATGATACAGGGCCCGCACGGCCGGGGCCCGGCGGAAGCCACCGGCATCAAGCGAGTGAAACCCGGCGCGATCGTGTTTTCCTACCAGGGCGACGGCGACCTGGCCTCTATCGGCATGGCCGAGATAGTGCACGCGGCTATCCGATCCGAGAACATAACGGTCATTTTCATAAACAACGCCATCTACGGCATGACAGGCGGCCAGATGGCCCCTACCACCCTGATAGGCCAGAAGGCGACCACCTGCGTGGACGGACGGACGGCCAAACAGGCCGGCTACCCCATAAAAATGTGCGAGATGCTGGCCACGGTGGACGGCGCGACCTACCTCGAGCGCTGCACGGTGCACAACGCCCCCGGCGTAATAAAGACCAGGAGCGCCATAAAGAAAGCCTTTCAGAACCAGATCGACGGCAAAGGCTTCTCAATGGTGGAGATATTGTCCATGTGCCCCACCAACTGGGGGACAAGGCTCGATAATCCTTCCGAAGCTACAAAATACGTGGCGGAGGGAATGATCCCGGTCTTCCCGCTTGGCGTTTACAAGGACGCGAAAGCCAATTGAAGATTAAAGAACCCGGATCCAGGATCGCAACTGAATTCCGGAATCTTAAATCTTGAATCTTAAATTTTGGATCTGACATGGAGGTTTTGCTTATGTACCAAGGCATAAGGATATCCGGTTTCGGCGGTCAGGGAGTTATCTCCGCCGGTGTGCTGCTGGCCCAGGCCGGCATGATGGAGGGGAAAGAGGTCAGCTTCTTCCCGTCCTACGGCGCCGAAATGCGCGGCGGCACCGCCAACTGCTCGGTGGTCATAGCCTCCGAAGAGATCACCACGCCTATCGTCTCGGAGCCGGACACGGTCATGGTCCTGAACGAACCATCGCTGGCCAAATTTGAACCGGCCGTTAAACCCGGCGGCCTGCTGATAGTGAACAGTTCGCTGGTAAACTCCCGCCCCTCCCGCAAAGACATAAAGGTGCTGTTCGTGCCCTGCAACGAGATCGCGGGGGAACTGGGCAACGCGAAGGTGATGAACATGGTGGCGCTGGGGGCTTTCGCCGCCGCCACCGGCGCGATCAGCGTCGACGCCATAGCTAACGCCCTCCCGAAGGTCTACAAAAAACTGAAGCCTGAAGTGATAGCTCTGAACGTAAAGGCCCTGCGGAGGGGAGCTGAAATAAAGTTCTGACCTGAATACCGGGGAAAAGAAAAGGGCCCGCGGAAAAACCGCGGGCCCTTTTTTATTTTCCCGATAGCCGCCCGGGGGCAAAACCTTAAAGGTGCACCTGGACGGGCGGCGCTGAGGGCGCGGCTGGCGCTTTAATTTATACAATAGTAGCATGCACCACGGCCAAGGCGACGACGGGCAGGACCTGAAGGAGAAAATAAATTACAAGGCCACTTTCCGCATGCTCCGCGGCCTGATGGCCCCGGAGCGGCGCGGGTTCGCGGCGGCCTTTGCCTGGTTGCTGCTTTCCACGGCCATGAGCCTGCTGTCGCCCATCATCGCCAAGTATATAATAGACGCGGCCATACCCTCGAAGAACGCGCGCCTGCTTGCGGCGGCGGTGGGCGTGCTGCTGCTTAACTCGCTGTTATTCCTGGCTTTCAACTACCTCCTGCGCATGCGGCTAGTCCGTACCGGCCAACAGATAATAACCGACCTTAAAAAGCGCATGCTCGCTCACATGCTGGCGCTGGACATGCCATTCTACTCCGAGTTCCCGGTCGGCCGCCTCACCGCGCGCGTACAGGCCGATACGTCCAGCCTCTACGAGCTTTTCACGGAAACCACCGTCACCATTTTCCGCGACATACTGATGTTCTTCGTAACTTTCAGCGTGATGTTCTACTTCAGCCCGCGCCTTACGCTCCTCCTCTCCTCGGTTTTCCCGTTAGCGATGGCGGTCGGCTTCATCTTTCTGCGCAGGAGCTCTTCGATGTTCGTAACCGTAAGGAAGCTTGCCAGCGAAATTTCGGGTTTCCTCACCGAGCATATAAACGCGGCCGCCCTTCTGCAGGCCTTCAACCGCGAGCGCATGACCGAGGAAAAACTGGACGCGATAAATAAAAAGAAGTTCGACGCGGAATTCGCGGCCGAGCTGATGTCCATAATCTTCTTCCTGAGCATCATACTGCTGAGCCCGGTCTCCATAGCCATAATACTGGGCGTGGGCGGGACGTGGGCCATAGCCCACGCCATAACCATCGGCACGCTGGTGATGTTCATCCTCTATATAGACAAGCTTTTTGAGCCTGTGTTCAGGCTGTCGGAGCACATAAGCATCATACAGCGCTCCTTCTCAGCCGGTCACCGCATACACCGGATACTCGAGCGCCGCCCCGCCATAACGGACATACCGCAGCCGCGCTACATACGCTCGGTAAAAGAAGGCATAGAGTTCCGCAATGTCTGGATGCGCTACTCGGACGACGCGCAATGGGCCCTCAAGGACGTTTCTTTCAGCCTGCCAAGGGGCAAAAGCATGGCCATAGTGGGGGAAACCGGGGGAGGGAAGACCACGGTAACAAACCTGCTTTTTAAATTCTACGCGCCCCAGAAAGGGAAGATACTGATAGACGGCACCGACCTCTCGGATATCGGCCTCAATTCGCTGCGCACCGCCATCGGCCTGGTCCATCAGGATATCTACCTTTTCCCCGGAACCATAATGCAGAACCTAAAGATGATGGACGACGCGATACCGGACTCCATGGTTCACGACGCGATAAAAACCATGGGACTTGAAGCTTTCTTCAGGCGCCACGGCCTGGAAAAACAGATAGTTGAAAAAGGAGTAAACCTTTCCGAGGGGGAGAGGCAGATCATTTCTCTGGTGCGCGCCATGACGCTCGACCAGGATACGCTGGTGCTCGACGAGGCCACCTCCCATATAGACCCCTATACCGAACGCCTGATAAACACGGCTATGCGGAGCCTGCTCAAACAGAAGACGATGATAGTGATAGCGCACAGGCTCTCGACCGTGCTCAACGCGGACAATATACTGCTTATATCCGGGGGGGAGGTAAAAGAAAGCGGCACTCACGCCCGGCTGCTGGAGAAGGGCGGCATCTATTCCAAGTTCTACCGGCTGCAGTTCGGGGAAAGCGATTAGTCGGACGCGGGACACGTTTTTTATGTTATTTACGCTCAAATGGTTGTTTCCCTACTGGCGGCGCCACAAGCGGCGCATGCTGGTGATAGTGGCGCTTGGCCTGGCGAGCGCGGCCCTCAACGCCGTCTACCCGTACCTGATCAAGAGGATAATAAACGGCCTCGGGCAGGATATCACCCGCGAGTACCTGCGCCGGAACATCCTGCTGATACTTGGCACGGGCGCCGGGGCGGCGCTGGTGGGCGTGGCCGCCCAGCGCAACCGCGCCTGGATGAACATGCGGCTTGAATGGGAGTTCCGCCGGGAGGTTTTCGGGCATATCATCGGGCTGGACCGCCAATTTTTCCACAAGTACACCACCGGGGACCTCGTAACGCGCCTGATAGACGACATCTCACAGAAGATCTCATGGTTCTCCTGCTCGGGGGTGTTCCGCTTCATACAGTCGGCGTTCACGCTGCTGGCCGCGGTGACGATGATGGTGCTCCTGAACAGGTGGCTCGCTTTCTGGGTGCTGCTGCCGGCGCCTTTCATACTGGTCGCCTCCGTCAGGACCGGAAAGAAGCTGCACGCGCGATACGACGCGCTGCAGAAGACCATAACGCTCATTTACGATTTCCTGGAAACCTGCTTCACCGGCATAAAGCTCATAAAGGCGAACGCAAAGGAGGATGCCCAGCGCTCCTTCTTCTCGGCCCGGGCCGACGCGCAGATGGCGGCCGAAACGGCCTCCGCCCGCATGGATATCACGTTCTCCTACTTCTTCCAATACGCGAGCTTCGCCTCGGTGGCTATGCTTTACCTGGCCGGCGGTTTTATGATCATGAAAGGACGGGCCACGCTGGGCGACCTTATAGCCTTCTACTTCTACTCCGGCATGATAATGATGCCGCTGATGGATATAAGCCAGTTCTTCATCGCCGGCAACAGGGCCGGCGCGTCCATAAAGAGGGTGGACGAACTGCTCCAGGCCCGCAGCGCCATCAGGCGCCCCCAAAACCCGCTGGAACTGCCGGGCCCGATAGAGCGCATCGAGGTTTTAGACGTTTCGGCCCGCGGCGGCAAGGACGACGTGCAGTTCCTGCATAAGATAACTTTCGAAGTCCGCCGCGGCCAATTGGCGGCCGTGGTGGGCAAGATGGGCTCGGGCAAAACCAGCCTCCTTTCGCTGCTGACCAGGCTGGGGGAATTCTCTTCGGGAGAAATACTGATCAACGGTTCTGATATTCGCCGTTTCGCGCCGGAAACGCTTCGCGCCCGGACGGGCCTGGTGACACAATCGCCTTTCATACTCACCGACACGATCTTGAACAATATAACCCTGGGGCGCGGCAACATCGCGGAAGCGGATATCGAACGTGCGTTAAAGGTGTCGCAACTGGGCCAAGATATTGCCAGGCTCCCGAAAGGCCTGGGGACCTTCGTGGGAACGCGCGGCTTCGCGCTGTCCGGCGGGCAGCAGCAGCGCCTGGCCATAGCCCGCGCCGTACTGACCATGCCGGACCTGCTTCTTTTCGACGACGCCACCAGCGCGATGGACGCCCAGACCGAGGAGAATTTCTGGCGGTCACTGCGCGAGGAGCTGCCCCTCGCCATCTGCATCATAGTCACGCACCGCGCGAAGACCATAGAGCGGGCCGATATTATACTTACCCTGGACGAGGGCAGGCTGTCCCAGAAAGGAACGCACCGGGAACTGATGAGCGCGGGCGGCCTTTACCGGCAGATATACGAGCGGCAAAAACTAAGGGAGGAACTGGGCCCCGCTTAAAAAAGCCCCGAACGCTGGCGCATAACCCGTGCCGGGTTTTGGACAAGGTCCGCGTTCGGTTCGGGATGGTTAAAACCGGGCATATCAAGGGCATGCGCAACCCCTTGACTTTCACCCTTTTGTCATCTATGCTATTAATAGTGCGAGTTAATGGCGCGAACTATATGAATATTATGAATATATATATTGTCAGAAAACCGGTCGGAATTATGCTTCTGGCAGCGCTTTTTGCCCCAGTCTGCAGGCTGGAGGCAAAAACCCTGGACTACCTGCCGCGTAACGAGTCCATAGAGATATCTTCTACTTCCAAGGCCGTAATAAAGGGGGATAGGTACGGCTTACTTTGCTGATGTAATCACTGGCGATGGCCCCGCCTTAAGTCTTCGTTTTCAGAAAAGCTGATACGG
>CAISZM010000003.1 GCA_903889965.1 uncultured Elusimicrobia bacterium | reverse complement strand
TATATATTCGTTCTGGTAGTTCAGCCATTCGTTCTCGCTGAAGAAGTACCGGTAGGCTTCGGGCCCGGTCTCGATGCGGTACACCGGCACCTGACCTTCGGCCTTGAACTTGAGGTAATCCCGGAGAGTCAGGTTCTTGGCCTCGAGCTTGCGCTGGGTGTTTTCGGCGGCTATCACCAGTTCGAGCAGCTCGGTAAGTTCCTTGTTATCGATCTTCTTGTTCTTGGCCTTCACGGAGATGCTTTCTACGGCCTCTTTAAGCTGCCACTTCTGCAGTTTTTCCTCGTTCTCGAAATACGCTTCGAACTTTCCCTTCTTCACCTTGTACAGGGGCGGCTGGGCGATGTAGATGTGGCCCTGCTCGAGAAGCGGGCGCATCTGGCGGTAGAAGAAGGTCAGCAGCAGCGTGCGGATATGCTGGCCGTCCACGTCGGCGTCGGCCATAATGACTATCTTGTGATAGCGCAGCTTTTCAAGATTGAAACCGTCTTCGCCTTCGCCTATGCTGGTGCCGATGGCGGCTATGATATTGCGGATCATCTCGCTGGAGATGATCTTCACCAGCTGGGATTTTTCCACGTTCAGGATCTTGCCGCGCAGCGGCAGGATCGCCTGGAAAACACGGTCGCGTCCCTGCTTGGCGGAACCGCCGGCCGAGTCTCCTTCCACTATGAATATCTCGGATTTTTTGGGATCGCGCTCCTGGCAGTCGGCGAGCTTGCCTGGCAGGCCGGAATCGGTAAGTGAGCCCTTGCGGCGGGCCAGGTCCTTGGCGCGGCGGGCGGCTTCGCGGGCTTCCGCGGCGCCCAGGCCTTTCTGGCAGATCGCCTTGGCTATGGAGGGGTGCTCCTCGAAGAAAACCGTAAGAGCTTCTCCGGCGAGGGACTTAACGATGCCTTCCACTTCGCCGTTGCCGAGCTTGGTCTTGGTCTGCCCTTCGAACTGGGGGTTAGGTATCTTTACGGAAACGACCACGGTGAGACCTTCGCGCACGTCGTCGCCGGTAACGCTGTATTCCTTGTCTTTCAGGAGCTCGTACTTCTTTATGTAGTCGTTGATAACGCGGGTGAGGGAGGACCTGAAGCCGGACACGTGGGTACCGCCCTCGATGGTCTTGATGTTGTTGACGAAGGAGAAGATGGTCTCCGAGTAGTCGGTATTGTACTGTATGGCCAGGTCCAGCATCACGTCTCCTTCGGACTTGGAGACGAAAATGGGATCCTCGTTGATGACCTGTTTGTTGGTATTGAGGAATTTTACGAACTGCTTTATCCCGCCCTCGAAGAAGAAGGTGTGTTTTTTATTCTCTTCGCGTTCGTCTATAATGGTGATGCGGCAGCCGGGGTTGAGGAAAGCCAGTTCGCGCAGGCGGTTGGAAACAGTGTCGAAAGAGAATATTCCGTCGGCGAAGATCTCCCTGTCCGGTTTGAAGGTTACGGTGGTTCCGTGGTCCTCGGTCGCCCCGTAAGACTTCACATCGGCCTGGGGTTTGCCGCGCTTATATTCCTGTTTCCAGTTCTTGCCGTCGCGGTTGACGCTTACTTCCATCCACTCGGACAGCGCGTTCACCACGGACACGCCCACGCCGTGAAGACCCCCGGAAACCTTATAGGCTCCCTTGTCGAACTTGCCGCCGGCGTGAAGCACGGTCAACACAACTTCCATGGCGGACTTTCCCTTGAGCTTTGGGTCCTTCACTTCCTTCATCGGGTCCACGGGAATGCCGCGGCCGTTGTCGGAAACGGAACAGATATTGTCTTCCTTTATAACCACCTCTATCTTGTTGCAACCGCCGGCCATTATTTCGTCGATAGAGTTATCCACCACTTCGTAAACGAGGTGATGAAGCCCCTGTATGCCGGTGGAACCGATATACATGGCAGGGCGCTTGCGCACGGCTTCCAGGCCTTCAAGCACCTGTATCTGGGAAGAATCGTAGCTGTTTCCCTCTTTGGGGTTGGCTGTCTTGTTCATGGCTGTCTAACTCCTGTAGGTTTCTATTTAAATATTCAAATGCTGTTCGCCGTTTTTATGGATCTTATCCAGGGCCTCTTAAAATACTTATTAAGGCTCTTTACTATCATCGAACTGCGCAGGGCCAGTTCGCTGGCGGCGGCTGCGGAAGACGGCTTTACCAGTATATCCTGCTTATCCACGCCCAAAAGAACGCAATGCTCTCCCAGGCGTCCCATCTCTTTCTTCCATACCGCGTCCAGCACCGCCAGGCGGTCCAGCGCCGCTCCACCCAGGAATTTCCAGGAGGAGCAAACCTCTTCGGCCCTGGTCCAGTTGGAAGTTTTCCTCGCTAAAAACATTTTATTGGGTGCGCAGCGGCATAACTATATAAACGTTATCTTCGCGGCCCTTTACCCTGATAAGAGCAGGGGTGGCCGGGGACGTGAATTCCGCCACTATCTCCCCTTCCCCGGCGGCTTTAAGTATATCGAGGATGAACTTCGGATTAAAACTTACCTGGAATTCCTTGCCCTTGTAATCAACCTCGAATTCGTCCTCGAAATCCATGCTCTGGGAGGCCGCGTTCACTACCAGGGCCCCGCTTTTAAAGGTGTATTTTACCGCACCGGCCCTTTCGTTAAGGCAGACCGCCGCGCGCTTGGTTACGGCCGTAAGATTGGCGGCGTTTATAGTGATTTCGATGTCGTGGCTTTTGGGAATTATCTGTTCATAGGCGGGAAAATTGCCTTCTACCAGCCGGGAGATAAAAACCGTCTTTCCTATCCTGAACCCTATCTGGTTAGAGGAAAGGCCTACGGTTACTTCCTCGTTTTCCTTGCCGCCGGATCCTTTTATAAAACGGGATAGTTCCCCTAATATCTTAGCTGGAACTATTACCTTGAATTCTTTTTTGGCTTTGACTTTTTTTGAGGAGGCCACGGCCAGGCGCCTGCCGTCTGTCGCTACCAGGCTGAAAAGTTCCTTTTCGTATTTCCAAAGAAGCCCGTTAAGAAAATGCCTGTCATCTTCCGTGGATGCCGAGAAAATGGTGCTGTTAATCATCTCCGCCAGCATTTTTGCCGGCATTTTAAAGGAATTGCTTTCGTCCAGGTCGGGGATCACCGGGTAATCGTTCTTAGGCGCCCCGCCCAGTTTAAACCTGGATTTTCCGCTCAGTATGGAAATCCTGTTGTTTTCATCCGAGGCTATATTAACAACTGCTTCTTCTCCCAGGTTCTGCACTATCTCCATGAACTTCTTTATGGGTACCGTTATACTTCCCTCTCCCTTTATTTCCACGGGGATATGGTGCTTTATGGCCATTTCAAGGTCAGTGAAAACTACCTTAAGACCTTTATCCTCGGTTTCCATAAGAAAATTCTGCAATATAGGTATGGTCCCGGTTTTAGAGGAAACGCCGGCCTGTATCGTTTGAATTCCCTTTATCAGGGTCTCTCTGGTACTGTTTATTTTCATAGTCATAGTCCTCTATAAGAGCGTCTGTTCAAAGTGTTCAAACCGCTGAAATCATTGGAGAAACTTATAAACAGCCAAGCTAGTTTTACTGACACTGCTGGGAAAAAAATCTTCCGCAAAGACTTTAAACAAAGTTGCTGACACTTTTTATTTTAGAGATCATCTGGTTAAGCGTCTCGTTAAAATAAGGATCGTTCTGCACCAGCTGGCCTATCTTGTCCTTGGAATAGATGACCGTGGAATGATCGCGGGAGAAAGCTTCCCCTATTTCGGTCTGGGACATTTCGGTCAGGGTTACGGCAAGATACATAGCCACCTGCCGGGGAAAGGAAATGTTCTCGCTGCGTTTCTTGGAATTGAAATCCTTCATCTCTATATTGTATTTTTCCGCGACCACGGTCTTTATTATCTCTATCGTTATCCTCTTTTCCTCATTGTCCGGGTCGCTGCTGTGTTCCTTTATTATTTCCCTTACTGCGTCTATTGACGGCTGTATGCGCATGTTCGAACAGAAATTTCCGACGGTTATAAGGCAGCCCTCAAGTTCGCGGATGCTTTTCTTCACGTGCTCCGCTATGAAGGTTATTATGTCGTCAGGGATCTCGTAGCGGTGCTGGTCCCTCTTCTGGCGCAATATGGCCACGCGGGTTTCGAAGTCCGGGATCTTGATATCGGCCACCACCCCTGAGAGGAAGCGCGAAATGAGGCGCTGCATAAGGGCCAGCTCCCGCGGCGGGCGGTCCGAGGTTATTACTATTTGTTTCTTGGATTCGAACAGGGAATTGAAAGTATAGAAGAATTCCTCTTCGCTGCGCTCTTTGTTGACCAGGAACTGGATATCGTCGAGCAGCAGGCAGTCCAGCTTACGGTACTTGTTGCGGAACTGTTCCGTAGCGCCGCCGCGCACCGCGTCTATGTATTCGTTGACAAAATTCTCGCTGGCGGTGTACAGTATGCGCGCGGCGGGGTTGTTCTTGAGTATGCCGTGCGCTATAGCGTGGAGCAGGTGCGTCTTTCCAAGTCCCGGGGCGCTGTATATAAAGAAAGGATTTGTCTGTCCCGGGTTTTTGGCCACTCCTTCCGCGGAAGCGAAAGCGAAGCGGTTCGAAGAACCGCCGATAAAGGTCTCAAAAATATAATTAGGGTTGAACGAAAAATAATTCGCCGGGAGGGCGATTGTTACCGGGCTGGATTTCTGCTGGGGAAGAGGTTCCGTCGGGGCCAGCGACATGGAATAGTTCAGTTTAAGTTCCTGGCCGGTAAGCTGGGCCAGCAGCGAGGTTATTTTCTCCTCGTAACGCTGCTGTACCGTGTTGTAAATAATGGAGTCCGGCACTTCCAGTTTAAGGGTGTCTCCTTCAACGAAAAGCGGCTTTATCGGGCGTATCCAGAGGTCTATAGCCTCCGCGCCTATCTCCTCGCCGAGTTTCTTGACCACCTCATGCCAGATTTCCTTGATATCGGTTAAGTTATTCACAAGTTATCCACAACTGTTGATAATTTAGGTCTATGCCCTGATAATCCTTATATTGTAACGCTTTTTTATGTTTGTAACTCTTTCTGCAGAAGCTATAACCGACGTTTTAAGCGCTATAAAGGGGTAAATTCAACGATAAAAAACGGTTTTTAAGTCGCTATCTCTCAAGATATCTATATATTATACATTTAAGACAGGCCCGTCAAGTTTAAAGAGCTTCCTAAACGGCCTGCGGCCGCGTCTGGCGGGTTTTCTCAGCCGTGCATACCTATTTTGACTTTGCGGAAGCGCGCCGGGCTCGAGCCGTGGCACATCATGGCCGTCTGCCCCGGCTGCCCTTTTCCGCAGTTGGCTACACCCCACAGGCGCCATTGGCTATGGTCGGCTATCGCGTCACAGGAGCCCCAGAATTCCGGTGTTATTCCCTGGTAGGTGGGGTTTTTCACCATTTTTCCGCGTTTCCCGTTCTTTATCAGCCAGCCTATCTCGCAGCCGAATTGAAAATTAAGGCGCTTCTGGTCTATGCTCCAGGACATGTTGTTTTCCATCACTATGCCGTCTTTTATTTCCCCGATAAGCTGTTCGGGCGGGGTGCTTCCCGGCATAAGGCTGAGGTTGCAGATCCGTGTTATGGGTATGTTATTGTAGCCGTCCGCGCGGCAGGAACCCCGGGAGCGATCCATGCCTATCCTGCCGCAAAACTCGCGGTTGGTCATGTATCCGGAAAGTATGCCGTCCCTTACTATATGCCAGCGCTGGGCCTTGACCGCGTCGTCGTCGTAACCCGCCGTGGCCAGGCCGCCCGGGAGGGTGGCGTCGGCTACCAGGTTCACGATAGGGGAGCCGTAGCGGAATTTGCCGAGTTTTTCCGTAGTGGCGAAGCTGGAACCGGCGTAAGATTCCTCGTAGCCAAGCACCCGGTCTAGTTCCGAAGCGTGTCCCACGGATTCGTGTATCTGGAGGGCCAGCTGGTTTCCGGAGATCACGAGGTCTTTTGTCCCGGCGGGGCAGACGGGCGCGGTAAGCAGGGCGACGGCCTCCTCGCGCACGCGCTCGGCGTGATCGGCCATGTTCATGGCTTCTATTATTTCCCAGCCGCCGGCCAGGGTTTGTCCGCCGTGGGTGCAGGGATAGGCGCGGGTCTGGGATTCGCCGTTCTCCACAGCGGTGGCGGACAGGCTGCCCCCGGAGGAAAGCAGCACCTGTTCGATGCGCGAGCCGTCCGTGGTCATGTGCCACTGGCGCTCGCGTATGAAGCGCATTTCGGAGCCCGCGGCGCGTATTTTTTTATCCCTGCGCAGAAGGGAATCTATTTTAAAAAGGAGGTCCAGTTTGGTTTCTACCGGCACCGCAAAAGGGTCTTTAATAAAAGGCGTCTGCCAAAAGTCGGTGTAGGCGGGTTCCGCGGCGAGGCGAACGCGGACGTTCATCAGCATGCGGCTGGCCTTGGCTATGGCTATGGCCTTCAGCGTGGTGTCGGCCACGGCGCGCGGCGTCATGACGCTCGAGGAAGCGAACCCCCAGGCGCCGCCGCAGAGCACGCGGATGCCGTAGCCGAGCGTGGTCTGGTCGGTGAGGCCGGCTATTTCCCCGTTCCTGACGGAAAGGCTCTGGCGGCGCTCTTCTATTATTCGTATGTCGCCGAAGTCCGCCTTGTGCCTGCTGGCTATCTCTATCGCTTTTGAAGCTAGTCTGAACATAGGGGGCTCCGTAATAAGTTGAAAGTCAACCGTCAACTTCCTAGAATTTTGTCGACGATGAAAAATTAAAATTCTTCAGCCGCATGGCGGGGCAGGACATAATACCCCAGGCCAGGATGGGGGCGGCCTGCCCGGACACTCCTTCCACGTCCGCGAAGGCCTCCACCATGCTCTGGGTGAAGCGCATATTCTTTATTGGGAAAGCTAGTTTACCGTTCTCCACCATAAAGGTCCCGTTGCGCGTCATGCCCGTAATTTCCATGGTTTGAGGCTTCAGCAGGTTCGTGTAATGGAACTGCGTAACCAGGATGCCCCTCTCGGTGCCCCTAATAAGGTCGTCTAAGCCGCCGCTGCCGGGCTTTACCGCCAGGTTGAGGGGTATGGGTCCCAGATAGCTGGGTTGCGGCAGGGCGTGCCCGGTGGACGCGGTTTTGGCCGCCTTGGCGGATTTGCGGTCATGTACCACGGCTTTGAGTACGCCGTTCTCTATCAGCGTCACCCTTTTGCGCGGCTGGCCTTCGTAGTCGAAGGGCATGCCGGGGGCGGCTCCGTCCAGGGAATTATCTTCCATGGTTAAAAGGGGGCTGAGCACCCTTTTCCCGAGCTTGCCGCAGGCGAAGCTGCGGCCTTCGTTGTATATCTGGCCGCCGAAACCGTATACGGCCAGGTAGCAGAGAAGGTCCGCCGCGGCCTGCGGTTCGAGTATGACGGGGTATTTACCGGGCTTTATCTCCCTCGGGGAACGGCTGGCGGCGGCCTTGGCCCTGGCCGTTTCGTTCAGCAGCCGGAAAGGTATTTCCCCGGCGTCGAAAGCGGGGTATTCCGCCCAGCCGAAACCGTCATGGTCGCGCACGGTCACGCCGTAAGCGGCTGAGGTTTCCCGGTGGCGGGCGAACAGGCCCAGATTATTGGCTATGACCAGTTCGGAGGAGCCGTTCTCGAAAGTGCCGTAAGCCGTCTGGGAACTCTTTTTGCAGGCCCTGGCGAGTTCCGCCGCGCGTTCGGCGCGGTAGGCCGGGGTGAGCTCGGCCGTTTCCCTGAAATAGAGGTCCCGCGCGGCTTCGAACGGGCGCGGTTTGGCCAGAGGCAGCAGGGCCGGGTCCTTTTTCTGTTTTTTTAGTATTTCAAGCCCGGAACCGACGGCGTGTTTCAGGGCGGTGTCGTCGGACTGGTTGAAATTTATCTTGACCATGCGGCCCGCGTCAAGCAGGCGGACGGAGAACTCCGTAGAGCTGTAGGCCACGTTCTGGGAGATGACGTTATCCGCGAAACGCGTAAGCGCGCCGTCGCGCATTTCGGCCGACACCTCGCACTGAACTTTCCCGGCCAGCCGGAATATTTTTTTGCAGACGTCTTCGATATTTTTCATGAAATATTCTCCAGCGCTGCTCTCCGCAAAAAAGCCCGGGCCCTATCCGGTAAGACGGAACGATATAACGGGGCCGCCCCGGGATCTAACTGTGCCTAAAGCGGCGGTTTTTCAGCCGGGGTCTGCTGCGCGGGGGGCTCGGGGTCTGCGCCATGGCGCTTATGGCGCTTTTTAGACTCGCTCTCCGGAGGCTGAACCGGCTGGGGGGCGGGTGCGGGCGGCGGAGGGGTTGCTTCATCCTTCGCGGCGTACGTTTCCGGAGTGCTGAATACGGTCAGCTTGTTCTTTTTTGCCCTCTCCGCCAGCGTTTCCGCGCTCTTGCCCTGGGAGAAACCGGGGGCTTCAAGGATCTTGAGGTTCTGCTGCGTTAAGGCCAGCATATAAAAAGACCCGTCCTGGTTGGATCCTATGGCGACTGTTTTGTCGCTTACGGATTCAAAAGCCAGGGTCAGCCATTCTTTTTTAACTTCCTGTGAAAGGTTGTCCAGCAGCATGACCTTGCTGGAGCCGGTGAAAAAAGCCATGCGGAAGGCGTCCTGTATGCGCTCTTCCCTTGTCCGGTTCTTCACCTCCAGGAAGCCGGGGTCTTCCTGGTCCAGCCAGGTGAGGTCCGGGTAGCGCGGGGTCTTTTCATACGAAATAAAGACCATGGCGTCGCCGTAGGCCTTGATGAACTTATATGTGCCGGCAAGAAGGTCCCCTCCCAGGCGCGCCTCGCGTTCCTGGTCAAAAGCCGTTTTAAAATCGGTGTCCTGACCGGACGGTTCCGGTGCGTTAACGAGCAGGATGATGCAGTTGTCTCTTTTTTTAGCCATATCTGAGGTTTTGTCCGGGCCTTGAAAGTATATTATACTAAATGGGACCGCTCAACAGGGAAGCGCGGAGGTTCCAGCGGAGATATGCCCGACGGAAAAAGGCCCATAATAGTTTACGGCGGAAGTTTCGACCCGCCTCATAAAGGTCATCTCGCGCTGGCTTCGGCGGCTTTGCGTCAGCTCAAACCTGCGGCGCTTTACTTCGTGCCGGGTTTTCGCACTCCTTTCAGGGATTCCGATCCCGCGCCTTTTTCCGACAGGAAAGCCATGCTGGAGGCCGTACTCGGGCACAGCGCGTTAGGCTTCAGGCCTGAAGTTAAAATAAGCTCCTTTGAGGCCGGGCGGCGCCGCGTGGTCTACACCTGGGAAACACTTGAGCATTTCCGGGCGCTTCACCCGGGAGCTCCGCTTTACTTCCTGCTGGGTTCCGACTGCCTGGCGGGCTTCAAGCGCTGGCGGCGCTGGCGCGGTATACTTAAACACGCCAGGCTGCTGGCCGGACCGAGGCCGGGTTACCGGATGGATAAAAGGCCGGACGTTCCGTTCACGGCGCTTGAAGGGGTTTTCCCCCGGGCCTCCTCCAGCGGCATAAGGGCGGCCCTTTTCCTCGGTAAAAAACCGGCCCAGGTTCCGGAGGCGGCGCTGAACCTGATAAAAAAGCGCGGGTTATACCTTGCGCGGGAACGCGCCATTCTTTCCAGGCTTATTACGCCGCACCGTATGCGGCACTCGCTGGGCACGGCTGAACTCGCGCTGGAACTGGCGCCGGCGCTGGGAGTGCCGGCGAGGAAAGCGGCGATAGCGGGACTGCTTCACGACTGCGCCCGCGACATGGCGCCCCGGGAGCTTGCCGCCTGCGCGGCGGACCTCTGTTCGAGGGAGCCTTTGCTCGGCACGCTTGCAAAAGAAGCCCCGGCGCTGCTGCACGCCTGCGCCGGAGCCGCGCTGGCCCGGGAGCTGTTCGGTGTGCGCGACCGGGAGATACTCGAGGCGATAAGGCTGCATGCCGCCGGCGCCCCCGGGATGGGCGCCCTCTCCAGGCTCATTTACGTGTGCGACATGGCCTGCCGGAACCGCGATTTCAGTGAAGCCGCGCTGGTGAGGGAACTGGCCGCGAAGGATTTCGAGGCGGCCTTCCGCGCGGCCAATTATGTTAAACTAACGCACGCTTTCGCCGGGGGCGGATGGGTGCACCCGGACAGCGTTTCTCTATGGAACAGCCTTCAGGAAAAATAGAAAAGCTGCTGCTTGCGGCCGGTCTCATTGCTGCGCTGACGGCGCTGGGTTTCCAGCATTTTTCGCCGGTCTCGCGCGCCCTGCGCGACGGAAAAGAAGTGCGCGTCGCGCTGCTTGGCGAGAAATCCTCTGTGCTGTTCATCTACCATCCCTCCTCTTCCACGGTTAACGCTCTCAGTTTTACGCGTGACCGTGCGCGGCGCGGCGTTCCCGCGTCCAGGCGCGCCTGCGACCTCTCCGAAGCCGCCGGCGCGGTGAGCGGGGCGGAAGACGCCTTTTATATCTCTTTTTCCTCGGCGCCGGACATGGAAGTTCTGTGGACTGCGCTCAGCAGCTGGCGCGCCGAACCGCGCATATTTTTCAGGGCGGCGGCATGGGCCAGGGACCTGCGCCGTTCGGGCGGAACAAATATCGGGGCTTTTGACCTGTTTTCGCTTTTCAGCGAGTTCTGCCGCCTGAGTTCCTCGAATTTTATACTGACCGAGTCCGTACGGCAGACCTTGCCCGGACCGGAGCCGGCCTCGGACGAGCCGGCGCTGCGCGTGGAAGTCTTCAACGCTTCCGGCAGGAAGGACATGGCGGCCCTGGCGGCCAAGTATCTGCGCGGGCAGGGCTTCGACGTCATAACCGCCGCCTCCTATAACGCGCGGGAAAAACGCACGGAGATACACAGCTTTTCCGGGGACGCCTCGGTGGCGCTGAAGCTGCGCTCGGCGCTGGGACGCGGCGAACTGGAGATATACGCTCGGCCCGGAGAGAAAAGCGTGGCCGGGGCGGCGGTGATACTTGGAGAGGATTTCGACGAAAGCTTTTTTACGAAATAGTTTAGACGGGGGAGGCAAATATGGACATAGTAAGCATTCTGCAGGCAGCTGTTCAGCGCGGCTCCAGCGATATACACATCTGCGTTAACAAGCCGCCGATGATCCGGCTGAACGGCGATATAGTGCCCGCCGTAGAGGGCCTTTCGCCGCTGACGTCGGAGCAGTCCAAGGCGCTGATATATTCGGTGCTTTCCGACGAGCAGCGCTCCAAATTCGAGCAGGATTGGGAGCTGGACTGCTCTTTCGCGGTGACCGGGGTGTCGCGTTTCCGTCTTAACGTCCTCGTGGCGCGCAACGGCGTGGAAGCCGTGATGCGCGTCGTCCCTTCAAAGATCCCAACGCCCGAAGAACTCGGCCTGGCGCCGTCGATCGTTAACCTTGCGGCCATGCCCAAGGGCCTTGTGCTGGTCACCGGGCCCACCGGCTCCGGGAAGTCCACCACGCTCGCCGCGCTGATCAACCAGATAAACATAAAGCGCCGGGGCAACATACTTACGGTCGAGGACCCGATAGAATTCACCTACGAGCCTAACGCCTGCGTGGTTCGCCAGCGCGAGATAGGCCAGCACACCCGCTCTTTCGGCAACGCCCTCCGGGCCGCGCTGCGGGAGGACCCCAACGTCATACTGGTCGGGGAAATGCGCGACCTGGAGACCATACAGCTGACGATAACCGCGGCTGAAACCGGCCACCTTACCTTCGCCACGCTTCACACCCAGGACGCGGCCTCCACGGTGGACCGCATGATAGACGTTTTCCCCGAACACCAGCAGACCCAGGTGCGCGTGCAGCTGGCCGGCTCGCTGCAGGGCGTGGTCTCGCAGATACTGCTGCCCCGAAAGGACGGCAAGGGCCGCGTGGCCGCGCGCGAAATAATGATCATGACCCCGGCCATCGCCAACCTTATACGCGAGGGCAAGACCCATATGATATACAGCGCCATAGAGACCGGGGCGAAGTTCGGCATGCAGCCGATGGACAGGGCGCTGGCCATGCTGGTGAAGGAAAACCTCGTGGATTTCGAGGTAGCGGCTTCCAAGGCCCACGACCCGGAAGGTCTGAAAAGGCTTTGCAGCGACTCCGGCGTGTGAAGTTCCGGGGCGCTCAAAAGCTCCGTTCGGTTTTTCCGGGAGGATAAATTATGTCCGAAACAGCAAAGCTCAGGGGTACGTCCCTCTTCCGCGGTCTGTCAGACGCCATGCTTGAAGAGTTCCTCGCATATTTCAAGCCGACTTCCTACGCCGCCGGGGATATAATCTTCAGGGAGAAAGCCCCTGGCGATAAGCTCTATATCATTTCGGAGGGCGAGGTGGTGATAGAGAAGGCGATGGATGAGGCGGGGCGCGATTTTAAGACGCTGGCTATACTTTGCGGCGGCGATTTTTTCGGGGAGATGTCCGTTATCGAAGGTATAACTCGCTTCGCGCAGGCCCGCGCCTCCAGGGACACGGCGCTTTACGAGGTGAGCCGCAAGCTGTTCTTCGGCTTCATAAAGGAGCATCCTGAGACCGGCATAGGTATATTCAGCGGGATAGTGCGCACCTTGTCGCAGCGCCTGCAGCACACTTCGAGCGAGCTGACGATGCTGTTCACCCTGAGCCGCCAGCTGCTGAAGCAGCATAGATCTCCGGCCGCTTTCCTGGCCGCGGTGATGGAGGAAATGCACATTTACCTAGTGGGCTCATGGAACATAAAGGCCTGTTCCTACAACAGCTTCAACGAAGAATACGAGGAGGCCTACTCGCGCGAAACTTTCGCTTTGGAGAGCCGCCCGCTGGCCGCGGCGGCGGAGAGCGGCTGGCTTGACGACAGGACGTACCTGATGGTCTGCGCGGTGCGGGGACGGCCCCTGGCCCGCGTCCTCTACTCCAATTCAGCCGATCTGCTGACGGCGGAAAAGAACAACCTCGCCACCATATTTAATACAATAGGGTCCATACTTAGTTCCGCCATGGTGAACATAGAACACCAGGTGGAGGCCGCGATGCTGGAAAAGCTGAGGAAAAGCAAAAACACCATATGACAATATCAAAGAACAGTTTTAAGGCGATAGCTCTGATAGCCGCCCGCGCCGGGGACGATAAGAAGGCGGATCCTGTTAAGGTTTACGACCTGGCCGGGAAATCCCCCCTGGCCGATTACGCGGTGCTGCTGGCCGTAGAGTCCCCCCCGCAGCTGGAAGCCGTATCGGAGGAAGTGCAGGTGCGCCTCAAGAACGAGGCGGTTTACTGCCTGCATAAGGACGGCATGCGTTCCAAAAACTGGAAGGTGCTGGATTACGGCGGCGTGCTGGTCCATATATATGACGTGAAAGCCGAAGAGTTTTATTCTATAGGCAAGGTTTACGGCGATTACAAGCCGGTCGAGTGGCAGGAAAAGCCCGCCGCCTCGCCGGTTGCGAATAAAACTTCCGCGAAGCCCGCAGCGAAGAAGGCCGCGGCAAAAAAACCCGCGGTAAAGCGCGCGCCCAAAAAATCCGCCGCGAAGAAGGCGAAGCCCGCCGTGAAAAAAACCGCGGCGAAACGATCCAGGCCCGCGGTTAAAAAAGCTAAGCCCGCCGCGAAGAAGAACGCCGCAAAAAAAGGCGGGAAGAAAAAAATTTCCCGGCCGCGGAAATAGCGCAAGGCATGAAGCTTTCCAGTCTAGAAGATGAACTGAAGCGCCGCGCGATGGCGGCCTTTTCCCTGGATGAAAAGGCCGCTGCCGGTTTCTCCCTCTCCGCCCCCCCGCCGCACATTAAAGCCGACATTTCCATAGCCTGGCCCATAGCCGGCGCCAAGCTGCTTAAAAAGCCGCCGCTGAAGATAGCGGCGGAATTGAAGGCCGCGCTGGCCCCCGACTTCGACGCCGAGGCTATACCACCGGGCTTCGTGAACCTTAAATTGAGCGACGCCCTCCTTTTGGAAGAGCTTCGGGAATTGGACAAGGCCGATTATTTTAAGCGGCCGGAGTTCGGCGGCCAAAAGATAAATCTTGAATTCGTTTCAGCCAACCCCACCGGCCCCATGCACCTGGCAAGCGGCCGCGGAGCGACCCTGGGAGACAGCCTGGCCAGGATCTGGAGGGCGCTGGGCGCCGAAGTCTCCACCGAGTTCTATGTCAACAATGTCGGCAGGCAGGTGGAGCTGCTCGGGCGCTCTTTGAAGGCGCGTTTCGAGGGCGCGGAGCCGCCGCAGGACGGCTATCAGGGCGATTACCTTAAAGCGATGGCCGCGGTTCTTCCGAAAGAGGCCTCCGGCTGGGCCGAAAAGCAATTTTCAGAACACGCGGTGTCCGAGATGCTGAAGCTGCACAGGACCGACATGAAGGCCTTCGGCGTGGAATTCGACCGCTGGTTCCTCGAGTCGGAGCTGCACGCGTCCGGAGCGCCGGCGGCGGCGCTGGCTGAGCTTAAGAAGCGCGGCATGGCCTACGAGAAGGAGGGCGCGGTATGGTTCGGCGCGCCCGCGGAGGCGGAGTCCGAAGACAAGGACCGTGTGCTGGTCAAATCCGACGGCCGCAATACCTATTTCCTCAACGACATCGCCTATCACCTCAATAAATTTTCCCGCGGTTTCACGAAGCTCGTGGATATCTGGGGAGCCGATCACCACGGCTACGTGCCGCGGCTGGAGGCGGCGGTGGGGGCGCTCGGCGCCGGGCTGGGTTCCTTCAAGGTTATTATACACCAGCAGGTGGCGCTGAAGCGCGGCGACGAACTTGTAAAAATGTCCAAGCGCGCCGGCGACTTCATCTCGCTCAAAGAGCTGGTGGACGACGTGGGCGCCGACGCCTGCCGGTTCTTCTTCGCCGCCCGCGGCCCGAACACACACCTGAATTTCGACGTGGAGCTGGCCAAGAAGCGGTCGAACGAGAACCCGGTCTATTACGTACAGTACGTACACGCGCGCATCTGCTCCATCTTCTCGAACGCTCCGGAGAAGGGCGTGGACCCGGCAGCCGGCTTCGACGCGGGCGGGGTAGTTATAAATCCGGAGGAGCGCGCCCTTATGCTGAAGCTCCTCTGGCTGGAGAAGACGCTGGCCGACTGCGCCCGCGACCAGTCCCCCCACCATCTTACAACGTACCTTACCGAGCTGGCCGCGCTGTTCCATACCTTCTATGACAAGCACAAGGTGCTGGATCCGGAGAATAAAGAGGTTTCGGCTTACCGGCTGTTCATACTTAAAGCGGTGAAGTCCGTCATAGCGCGGGGGCTCGGCCTTCTTGGCGTCTCGGCGCCGGAAAGGATGTAGGAGGCCTTACTGTAATATTTAGACTTCGCCGTCTTAAAAACGAAACCGCCCCTTCGGGCGGTTTCTTTTTGTCAGCAGGGAACCCCGGTTCAGAACCGGTAGGAGGCGCCGAGGGTCAGGCCGCCGAGCGCCACGTCCTGTTTCTGGGACTGTATGTGCCAGGAGGTATCGTCGACGTTCGCCAGATTGGTTTCAAGCTGGCTGAACACCAGCGAGGCAAAACCCAGGTTTATGTTGAAGGATTCTGACACCGGGTAATCCAGTTCCATGGACATGGAAAAAACCGGAAGCATTGAAAAATTATTCTCGCCGGCGTCCATTAGGCTTGCGTCTACGGGGTTCGAGGTCTCCTTTCTTGCGGCTTTAAGGTTGCCGGCCAGGAGGCTGAGCCCGGTCTGCCCCGTGAATGAAAGTTTGGGGAAAATTATATTGTCCCGCCTGTAATATAATGAAGCGGACGGCCCGGTCATGGACGCCTTAGTTGAATTATCTATTTTCAGGGTATGCCCCGATGGGTCCGTGTAAGTCCAGTTTTTATTTGAGTCATAATTGAATATGTCCAGCCCCGGAAGAAAGGATAGCGTGGTGTTGTTTTTCCTTATTATCACCAGCTCTTCCTGCAGGGCGGCGTATATCACGCTCATGTCGCCTCTGGCTGTGACGGTGCTCTCCGAACCATTAAGATGCCAGTTCCAGGCGTCGAAATCTACGGGTATTATCTTCTCTGCCGCGTTCGCGTTCCTCCTGGCTTTTGAGGAGGCGTAATATATTTTCAACTTTGTAGAGCCGGTCGCCGCCTCGGCTATAAAGCCGCCGGCCCCGGACATGTCCAGGTACAGGCGCTGGTCGCCATGATCCACGCTTTGATTGCTGTTATTATCCAGGTACGCCACGGTCTTATCCAGTCCGCCGGTAAAAGGCATCCAGTACTTAATATTTATCTCGGTTTCGAGCCGCTCGAACTGGCTGCCGCGCTTTATCTCTTCGGCGCGAAGCCCCGGAGCGCAGACGGCCAGGATTAAAAATACCAATTTTAAGTTTTTCATGTTTTCCTTCTTGATTTTATCTTAAGGAGCGATACACTCCCGTTTTACGCAGATCCTGTCGCCCTTGCAGTCGGTGTCTTTGGAGCAGCCGCTGAGCTGTCCGCTGATGATTTCCCCGGGCGAAGGGGGGGCCGCTCCCGCACCGGACGCACCGGGTGCGAACGCGGTCTGTATAGTCTGCACCAGTTCCGCGTCCAGCCCGGCCTCCGAGGCCAGCTCCGGCAGGGCTCCCGGCAGCAGGCTTTTCGGCAGCTCGCCAAGAAATTTATGGGCATCCTGCGGGGCGCTGACGACCTGCAGCATCTCGCTCCGCGCACCGGAGGCGGCGTCGATCATCTCCTGCGGCCTGAAGCCGCCGGCGTTAAGCCCCTGCACCGCCTGAACGCAGTTCAGGAGCAGGCTGAGCTTTTCGGTCAGCATCCTGTGGATATTTTCCCCTAGCTCTTTCAGCTGGCTCTGGAAATCGGCCTGCACCCCGGCCCAGGCCCGGTCGTATTGTTCCTGCAGGACCTCTGTAGCGTTGTTCGCCGATATGCGTTCGGCTTCAAGAGTCCCGACGCGCAGCAAATAGGCGCGGCTGAGCTTATTGTCGGCTTTGCCGGCCGCTATCTGCTCCCGCATATTGCCGAGCTCCGGGTCCCGCTTCGCCAGGTAATTGAGGGCTCGGCTGTCCTGTATGTTCGCGGCCGCTCCGGCCAGCTGTGCCGCCGCCGGCATTATCAGGCTGACCGCCTCTTTCATGAAAACCTGCTCGTCCCTGCGGAATGCAGCCACCGGGCTTTTGGAAAAAAGCTTCGTCTTGGCCAAAACCAGGGTTTTTCTTTGAAGCTCTTTGCCGCCCTGGTCGAATATCGCCAGCTCCCATTCGGACGGGCCCAGCATGGCGGGGCAGGTGTCGCTCTTGAAGCGTTTACCGCCGGAAACCAGCTTCATGCGTATCACCAGGTCATAGTCGGCCAGGGATTCCGGCGACCAATGCACGTTCTGGAAAGCCCGCGTCGCGCGCAGTTCCTCGAGGAGTCCGCGGCTGATCTCGAGGCGGGGCGAAATATAGGTGGGGAGTTCCGTGCAGCGGGAAGTTATGATGGGCTCCAGGTCCTCGTCCCGGTCGGGGGCGCTGCGGCCTTCCTCCGGGTACACTATTGCCGCCCGCAACGGGAGAAATGTACCGTAGGCCCGTGAGCCCGGCTGGTATAAGGGGTATTCGTAATGGGCCGAGCCGCAGCCCGAAAGCGCCGCGAAGCCGGAGAGGAGGAATAAAAATGATAAACGCATAGTGTCTATTATAACCTTTCACTGGTCCCCGCCCGTAACCGGGGCAATGTCCCTGTTTCCGCGCGGGCCGCTTATTTCCGGGTGTTTTTCAGGGCCGTGAGGAAGAGGTAGTCCGAGAGGCGGTTAAGGTAGACGGCCGGGGCTTTGGCTTTTATCTCCCAGGCCAGGATTTCGCAGATGCGGGCTCTTGTGCGCGCCAGGTGCGCCAGGGCTTCCGTTCCGCCGGAGCCCGGCAGCGAGAACTTTTTGGGTGGTTCGATCTCGGCGGACATCCTCTCGATAAGTTTTTCCAGGGCGGCAGTTTCCGATTTTAGATCGTACTTGCCGCCTGCTATCAGGCCGGAGGCCTTGATAAGGCCTGCCTGCGCCGCGGAGATCTCCGTCCTTTCCGGCTTATTTTTTATTTTGGTTTTAAGCAGGCCCAGTACGGCGGAAAGGTCGTCCATGAGCGCGTTAAGTTTCACGCGGCAATGGGTTTTCCGGACGCGGCGCCCCCCGAAGAGGTCGGTGAACCCCATGTCCCCTGAACCGGGCTTTTTAAAATCTCTGGGCATGTTAAAACTTGAATTCCGATATTTTAAGGAGCACGCAGTCCAGCAGCCCGGCCGGCAATTCTCCGGACGCCGCGGCCAGCCTGGCGCCTATGGCGCTGGTGTCGAAAAGGCCGTCCTGGACCAGGACCGGCGAGGACTTGTGTGCGCCGCCGCCGTGTTCTCCGTCGTCGATCCCGGAATGTTTATAGCCGGTCTGTTTTGTCCAGGTCAGGGCCCGGGGACGGAATCCTATGTCATAGCAAAGCTGGAAGCCCCAGACAGATTCGTCCGGTTCCAGCCAGATGATAAGGTCGAAAAAATCGTCGGAGAACCAGCGCCGGCGGGGCTCCCCCTTAGTCTGCCTGATGTTCTTTTCTTCGTGAAGCATGATCAGATTCTACTATTTACAGCGGCCGGGTTCATTCCGGCTTAAAGGCCGCCGTGTTTCCCGGCCGGTCAGTAAAGGCTTATCTCCAGTGTCCTGTAGGTGGTTTTGTCGAGCGTGAGCGTTTCCGGCGACAGTACGCCCAGCCGGGTGTAGCGCGCCACCGCCCGCCTGGGGAAGGCGGCGTCGGGGTTAGTGGCGAACATCGTTTTAGGGTCAATGCGTCGGTCAGCGGGGACCGCCGTGTTTACGAGCGCCACGGCGTTCGTGGTGCAGTTATTGCTGAAGAGGTTATGCGCCTGGGCGGGGCCGCGGGCGGCCAGGCCTACCCGCGCTATGGCGGCTTTCAGGAGTTGGACCCCGGCTTCGCGCGGTATATCCATCGGCGCCAGGAGCACGTCCGATCTGGCCACGTTTATGTTGAAGTCCGCATAGTTGGCCAGTGTGGTCAGGTTCCATACGATAGGGTAGCGGCCGAGCAGGTCGTTGGCCCTACTGTACCCCTCGGGTTCGCGCGTGTAGCTTTCGGCGCCTAAAGTAAGGGCCGCCGAGGCCTCGCCCCGGGAATTAAGAAAACCGCCCTTTTTAAAGACGAAGACCAGGAGCGAGTGCCCGGCGCCGGCCGTTTTGCGGCCGTAATAGACTTTTTCCAGCAGATCCGGCTTTATGACGGCCGTTTCCCAGTTATAAGTTTTTCCGTCAAGGGGGACGGCTCCCCAGCGTACGTTCTTTATTACCGAAGAGACGGCGTCGCTGGAGATCACTTCGGCCTGTTTTTGGTAGGAGGAAAACGGTGCCGCCGGGTCCCAGCCTCGCGCAGGTGCGCTTTTTTCCGGAAGAGGGACCGCGGGAACGGCGATGGGTATATCGGAACGGCCGGCAAGCTGGCCAAGGGGTGAATTCTCCTGCGCCTTTGCGAAGGAAGACAGTGAAATTATAGCGGCCAGGGCCAAAACGCTCTTTTTCATCAGGCTCCTCTGTTCGAGTACCAGGTATAGTTTAATCTCAAACCGGCTGCTGCGGGAGGGGCGCAGGGCCCACGGTAACCCGGCTATTGGACCCGCCTCCGGCTGGGCCCGCAGGACCGCCCTTAAGGCCCGGGCATGGTATAATTTATGCAGAGGTAAACTGCCATGAAAGACAAGGTTGCTAAAATTATAGAGAAAATAAAGCCTATGCTTGCCGCGGACGGCGGCTCCGTGGAGCTGGTGAACGTGGATGAGAAGAGCGGCGTTGTAACCGTTCGCCTTACCGGCGCCTGCGGCTGCTGCCCGCACGCCACCATGACGCTGAAGAACGTCGTCGAACGCATGATAAAGCAGGAAGTCCCCGAAGTTAAGGAAGTCGCCGTAGGATAGCGGGAGGATCCGCAACGGGGGCTACGGCTGTAAAACGGCGAAAGCGCCGGGAGCGCCTGTCCGCCGCGTTCAAGAGAGGCGCGGCTTTTTCCGTCCCGGGGGCGGTCCTTCCCTATTGAGCGCTTTTCCAGATGCACGATCTTATCAACCTTCATAATCACTCCACCTATTCCGACGGCACCCTTTCGCCGGCGGATCTCGCCCGCGAGGCCGCGCGCGCGGGTATAAAATATTTCTCGCTTACGGACCATGATATGACCGGCGGGTGGGTTGAAATGGAGCCGGCCCTCAAGGCGGCGGGGATCAGTTACTGCTACGGCGTGGAGATAAGCACCGGCCTGCATGAAAACCTGCACATATTAGGCTACGGCATAGATCCGGCGGACCCCCGGCTGGCCGTTCGCCTGGCGGAATTCCGTTCGCGCAGGGTGATACGCATACAAAAAATATTGGAACTGCTTAAAGGCCTGGGGATCGAAATTTCTTTTTCGGAGCTGCCGGAGCGGGATGGCAGGACGGTAGGGAGGCCGCACGTAGCCGACGCGATGCGGGCGCGCAAGCTGGTCTCCAGCCGGAACCAGGCCTTCAAGCGCTACCTCGCCCCCGGCGCCCCCGCCTACGTGCCTCCGAACGGGCCAACGGTGACGGAGGCTATAACCGCGGTGAAAGAGGCGGGTGGCAAAGCCGTTCTGGCCCATCCCGGAGTGGTGGCGAAGATCCTTGACCTGCCGTCATGGAAAGAGGCCGGCCTTGACGGTATAGAGGCTTTTTATCCGGCGCATACCGGCACCGCTACGCGGGAATTTATAAGCCTGGCCGCCAGGCACGGTCTTTTTGTGACCGCCGGGATCGATTTCCACGGGCCCGGATCTGAACGCAATAAAATGTCGGGCTTTGACTATTCGGATGAATATTTCTCGGAGATAAAAAAACTTTTTATTTAGGGGCTCAACATGAAGATCATATCGCACCGGGGCGCCTCTGGTTACGCGCCGGAAAACACGCTGAAGGCCTTTAAACTGGCCGTGGAGATGGGGTCCAGGGATTTCGAATTCGACGTCCACCAGACCAGGGACGGCGTACTGGTGGTGCACCACGACTTCAGCCTTAAGGAAACCTCGGGCAGGGACCTTAAGATAGCCGGGCTTGAATATTCCGAGCTTAAGAAAGTGAACGTGGCCGCGTATTTCAAAGCGGACACGGCTTTTCAGCGCGTTCCCCGGCTGGAAGAGGTTATCGATATTATCGGGCCGGGCTCCAGGTGGCTGAATTTCGAGGTGAAGAACGACAATAACCTCTATCCCGGAATAGAGGAGAAGCTGCTGGCCTTTCTGCGCAGCAAGCCGGGGCTGTTCGAGAAGGCGATGGTTTCGAGTTTTGACTATGGCACTCTTAAACGTTTCCGCGAGCTTTCCCCGGAGCTGAAACTGGCTTACCTTGGTCATAATCTCCGCGCCGTGCTGCTGCTGCCGGCTATCAAAAAAGCTAAGGCCATTGGCGCGGTCAACTTTCACATGGCCCTGCGCATAGCTTTCGGGCTTAACGTCTCCCGCCTCAGGAAGGCGGGGTTCCGCGTCTGCGTCTACACGGTGAATACAAAGAAGGATGCGCTTCGCATGAAGGCTATCGGCGTGGACGGCATCTTCACGAATTACCCGGACATAATGGGGTCATGGGTGCTGAAAGGCTAGCCATGCGCCCGGTGCGGCCGCGGTCTATCGCTACGTCAATATGGACCCCTCTTTAAACACCGAGATAAAAAGACTGATGGCCCTGGGCCTTCACCTGCGCTGCGCCGAAGGCGGCCTGGCTGAGACGGCCGCCTTAACTCTGGAGATAAACAGGCTGAAGAAAGAGCGGCGGGCTGTGATCTGCGCCCACGTATATCAGACGCCGGACATCACTCTCGGCATCGGCGACCTTGTGGGCGATTCTTACAAGCTGGCGGACGGCTGCCGCAAAACCGGCGCGGACACGATCGTTTTCTGCGGAGTTAACTTCATGGCGGAGACGGCCAAGATACTTAATCCTTCCAAGAAGGTTTATGTGCCTTCGGCCAAAGCGGGCTGCTCTTTGAGCGAGGCCATAAACGCGGCGGACGTGATAAAGCTCAGGAGCGCCTACCCGGGCCTGCCGGTGATCACCTACATAAACACTTCGGCGGAAGTGAAGGCCGAATCCGACTGCATAGTAACCAGCGCCAACGCCGAAAAGGTCCTGCGGCGGATGTACGAAAAGCACGACAAGGTCATCTTCATTCCGGACCGCTATATGGGCGCCAACCTGGCCGCGGCCCTCGGCAAAACTCCGGGCAGGGATATTATTCTCTGGAACGGGGCCTGCGTTGTGCACGAGAAGTTCGACGCTTCGTTAATAAAGATCTACAGGAAAAAATACCCCGGGCTAGCCGTTCTCGCGCACGCGGAATGCCCCCCGGAACTTATCGCCGAGGTGGATTTTATGGGCGGCACCGGCGACATGATGCGCTATATAGAAAATACCGGCGCGGCGGCCTACCTGCTGGTGACGGAGTGCGGTTTCGGCGAGCTGGCGAAGCTCCGGTTCCCCCAAAAGAATTTTATCGCCATGTGCCGGCTCTGCCCCTACATGAAGTCCGTCACCCTCGGGAGCGTGCTGGCCCTGCTGAAGGACCCGTCCCCGGCGGAGGTGATGGTCCCCCCCGCCATAGCCGGGCGCGCCAAAAAAGCCATAGAAAAAATGTTCGAGCTCGCGGCGTAGAAGAACGCCGCAGTCCATCTCGTGCAAAATAAGTTAAAAGCAGGTCGGCTGGTTCGGGGGGGCCGGCGGGTTGGATTCATCAGGCACGCGGCAGCCACACCGTGGCCGCGCTCCGCACTCGGCCGCTGGGCTTATGCAACCAGCGGCCTCCGCGAGGGCCTTCTTCACCAACCCGCCGGCCCCTCGCGCTACTAATATTGATAACGGTTGCGCTATGGTGTGTCGCTCCGCAGCAAACCTTTGATAGCCGAGTTGAGTCCACGAGCCCACGCTTGTGTCGGTTCCCTGTAGAATATAGTGACATGGAAACGAAGTCACTTTTTTATAAGGAGGGCGGGGTGGTATTCTGAGCGCCCGTTGCGGAAAGCGTGGACTTGACATCCTGCGCCGCTACGGACACTGTAGCGCACCCGCCGTCAAAGTCTGGCGGGGGAAACCGACGCAAGCGTGGACCCCGGGGACACTGTAGTGTTTCCTCTTTCCGGGCGAGCAGAGTACTACCCCACCCTCCTCCACCCCCACGTCACCCTCGGTAGGACCCGCGCACTTGCATGCCTGCCGTTACCTTATAAGCGGCTCGCGGTAGTTTTGTTTTATAGCGTCGGATTTGGGCTATAATTTAACCATGGAGATAGATTTTGGAAAGGTTCCGCTGGAACGCGCGCTCTCGAAGCTCGGGGTCGCTTCGCGCAGCCAGACCAGGGAATGGGTGCTGAAGGGCCGCCTCGAGGTAAACGGCAGGACCGTGCGGGACACCCAGTTCATGGTGTCACCCGAAAAAGACAGTTTTACCGTGGACGGCAAGCCTATGCGCAATGACGGCTGGCAGGCCATCATGCTCAATAAGCCCAAAGCGGTAGTCACTACGAAAAGCGACGAGAAAGGCCGCCGCACCGTCTTTGATCTTCTGCCTTCGGAGCTTCGCACGCTCCACCCCGTGGGGCGACTGGATATGGCTACCACCGGCCTGTTGATACTCACCAATGACACGCGCCTGTCCTCCTACCTGACGGACCCCGCCAACGCCGTGTTGCGCACCTATGTGGTAACCGTAGCGGGTGAGGTGACCGCGCAGGAACTGGCGAAAGCGGCGGCGGGGATAACGGATGGCGGCGAACTGCTCAAGCCTGCCGGGATAACACTGCGCAAAGCCAGCGGCCGCGAATCCCACCTGACGGTGAAGCTGACCGAGGGAAAGAACCGCGAGATACGCAGGCTCTTCGAGGCCCTGGGCCACGAGGTTACGCAGCTTAAACGGGTTGCCTTCGGGCCGCTGGAACTTGGCGCCCTTGAACTTGGACAATTCCGCCGCCTTACCAGGGAAGAGTTCAATATGAACCCGGCTGTTTTCTCCCCGGCGGCTCAGGGCTGCGGTTTAAAAGCGGCCGCCGGAATGGGCGTAAAGAGGCCCGAAGCGCATCCGGGCGCGCTACAGCGCCAGCGCAAGTTCCGCAAGCCGGCCGGCAGGCCGGGCAGCAGGGGCCATGCGCATCGGACCGGCAATGCGCGCTTTAAGAGTAAAATGACGCCGGGGAGACGGCATTTCTAGATTATCGGGCCGCAATATCCGGTATGAATACAAAAACATCTCACGCGGGTAACGGCAGCGCCGATGTCGTCGTCATCGGCGGAGGCCCTGCGGGTATTATGGCCGCCGGCCGCGCCGGCGAGCTGGGCGCGAAAACGACGCTTATTGAAAAAAACCCCGCCCTGGGGGTAAAACTGCTTATTACCGGCGGGGGCAGGTGCAATGTTACCAATAGCGCCGGCGTCAAAGGGTTTATTGACGCTTTCGGCAAGAACGGTAAGTTCCTGTACCAGGCGCTCGGCGTATTCACTAACCAGAATCTGACGGGCTTTCTGAATTCGCACGGCGTGCCCACCCGTACGGACCCTGACGGGAAGGTCTTCCCCGCCGATGACAAGGCCCAAAGCGTTTTGTCCGCGCTGAGCAGCTATTTAAGGCACGGCAAGGTCAAGGTCTCGTGCGGTTTGCAGGCCGCCGGCATTCTGTTACACAAGGGCAGGGAGATAGAAGGCGTTAAATTCTTATACGGCGGCGCGGTCCGCTGCAAAAAAGTAATTATCGCCACCGGCGGCATGTCCTACCCGAAAACGGGCTCCACGGGCGACGGGTATGCCTGGGCGAAGCAGTGCGGGCACACCATCGTTCCCCTCCGGCCCGGGCTTACGGCCCTGGAATCCGACGAGCTGTTTATAAAAGAACTGCAGGGGCTGACGCTCCGGAATATAATAATTTCGGTTCTGGTCGACGGCAGGGTATTGGCGGCGGAAAAAGGCGACTTGCTTTTTACGCATTTCGGCGTCTCTGGCCCGCAGCTCCTGGTTATGAGCGGGACCGCGGTGGACGCCCTGAAACCGGGCGGCAGGGTGGAACTTTCTTTGAATCTCAGCCCGGGCCGGACGGCCGCCGAAATGAGCCGGTCTATCCAGGATTATTTTTCCGCCAATGGCGCCAGGATATTTTCAAGTTACCTGAAGGCGGCTTTGCCGGGCTCGCTGGCGCCCGTATTCGAGCACAGGTGCGGCATTGACCACGCCAGGCAGTGCGCCTCCATTACGGCGCCGGAACGCAAAAAGATCGCTGAGTTGTTCGTGGATTTCAGGATACATATAACAAGGCCGCGCCCTATACAGGAGGCCACGGTCACGCGCGGCGGAGTGAATTTAAGCGAGATCGACCCGCGGACGATGGAGTCGCGTATCGTGCGGGGGCTTTATTTTTGCGGCGAGGTTCTGGACCTGGACGGGATAACCGGCGGCTATAATCTGCAGGAAGCTTTTTCCACCGGCTACCTGGCCGGACAGTCGGCGGCCGCGAAGCGGAGCATATAACTCCCAAACCGCGCGCCCCCCGGTGGAGGAATTCACATCTTGTTCTTGGCAGCCGCCCGCACGGAATCGGTCCATTTGACAAAATCCGCCCAGCCGCTGTCCCGGGCGAAAGGTATATCAGGATATTGCGTGGCGATATGGGGTGAGAATCCCGGCACCTTGCGGGTCAATTCTATCGTAAGTCCGTGCGCGTTGGCGAAATCGTCCCCGTTGCCGTCCTTGCCGCGGCCGAAACTTTTAATTATCACGCCGCGCAGCGCCGCAAGCGCTTCCTGACCCGCCGCCTTAACGTTCGCGTCGGAGGTGCTGGCCGAGAGCAGCTCTATGAAATTGTACAAGTCCCCGTAGCTTGAATAATCCTTGGCGCTATCGTCGTGCTTGGTGCTGAAGAACCGGAGCACACCGTCAAGGGCTTTGTTGACCGCCGCGGTATCGTTAGCGGCTTTTACACTCTGGGAGAAAACTCTAAGCTTTGACGCCAGGTCCGGCAGCCGCGAAGTCCTCACGGCCGAATAGGTCTGGGCCTGTTCTATTACCTTCTGGTAATCGTCGAATATCCCGACGAATTCCCTGCCCACGGCCTCGGCGGACAGGCCGCCCGAGTCCATGTCTTTGAGCACGGAGGCGTAGTCCGGGGGCAGGGCCGGAAAGAAGATCACCACCTGCTCGGAAGCCACGACCACCGGGACAGAATCTTTCAGCTCGTAAACCACTTCGGCCATCTGCATCAGGCAGGCGTCGGTCACGAACACGTCCACGCCGCCGGCATCCCGGAACATCTTCGCCAGGTCCGGCGTGCTTATGTAGCTGCCGGCCTGGGTATCAAAAGATATCGCTTTGCCGCCCTCTTCTTTTGCCGGGTCCATCCAGCCTAAGCCGTGGCCGGTAAGCATGAAGAGGTAATGTTTGGCGGGGAAATTGGTTTTGCTCCAGTTGATGAACTCGGTTACGCTGCGGTAGTCGCCCATATCGTTGGAGATGCCGGCCGGGGTGACATCCACTAAGGTTTCATTCGCGACCTTATAGCGTTTTACCTCTTTAAAGCCCCATTCCACGACTATATTGACGTCGTCCAGGTCACCGATGGTCCCGAGATAATCGAGTATGCCTTTGCGGGCTCCTATGTCGTCGCTTTTGCCGTTCAGGAAGAACATAGCGGTCCATTCCCTCACCGGCTCTTTTTTGATCTTGGAGCGCACCGCTTTCGGCGCTGAAACCGCCGGTGCGGGCATATCGGCGGCCGCGGCCTTTATCCCGGAAAGATCCAGGCCGTTCAGATCGAACCCGCCCGCGTGAACGGCTCCGGACAGGAACAAAGCGAGGATAAATATAAAGGGTTTCTTCATAATATTCTTACCGCCAATAGTCTACCCCCCGGCGGGACGTTCCGCAAGGGGTATAAAGGGCTTATTTATATAGGACCAATGGTCCAGGCTCCGCCGTTCAGGCGGCCTGCGCTGTCCGGTTTCCCGCTTCTTTGTTGTCCACCAATAGCCGCGGGAGGAACGGTATGGCGAAGAGCACCAGGACCGTTGTGCCGGCATTGACCCAGACGAGGTTTTTAAAGGTCATATGGTATTTCTCGTAAAGCCCCGAGCCGATAAGGTCGGAGAAGAAAAGCCCCCAGTTCCAGACGCTCATGATCACGGAATAGCCCACGGCCTCGCTGCCTTTGGGTGTAGCCCTGGCGGCAAGGTCGAAGAGAGGAAGCTGCGCAAGGCTCAAAGCGAAACAGTAAACGGCTTCTATCAGCAGGGCCGAGCTCTTGTCGTTGTAGCCAAGGTATAAGAGCGACAGCGCGGCCGTAAAGAAAACGCTCCCGTAGAGGAGCTGGCGCAGCTGGAAGCGGCGGCAGAAATAGACGTAGAAGAAGGCCCCGGCGGCCCCCGCGACCGCGTCCACGAAGGTAAGGAGGCCGATGAATTTCTCGCTGAAATGCAGCGTGTCGGTCTGATAGAACATCAGCGGCGTTAAGAAACCCGGGGCGAACTGCACCAGGAAGAGCAGGCCCGACGCCGCCCAAAGGGTTTTCGCGCTCAGGGCTATCTTAAGCTGGGAGATTATTCCTTTCCAGATCTTCGGGTCGCGTTTAGCTACGGGTTTTTCCTTGTACAGGAAAACGGCTATTAAAAAAAGCAGGAAGAGGGGTATAGCGGCCGTCATGGCTGAAACGCCCAGCGCGCGGGTAGCCAGCAGCGCGCCCAGCGGAACTCCGAGGCCGGCGATATTCATGGCCAGCACGCGCACCGAGCTCAATTTGCCCGTAACGCCGAAGCTCTGGCCGCCTTCCACGAGTATCCCTCCGGTGATGGTGCTGACGAATACCAGAGCGATGTTCATGGCGATCGCCATGATGACCATAGGCGTATACCGTGGCGGCACAACGGAAAAGGCCAGCCACAGCAGCCCCGCCAGGAAACTGCTGAATATCAGGTAGTGCCGGCGCCTGGTCCCGAAGAACGGGACGGCGTCGGAGACTATGCCGGCGATGATCTTCAGATTCCAGGGCATGGCGGCCAGCTGCATGAAGAGGGCGACGCGCAGCGGGCCCTCCCCGAGCTTGTCTTTGAGCAGAAAGCGCAGCGGGTAAAGCCCGATGACCCCGGTCTGCGCATAGGTGCTCACGAAGATACCGCAGCCCACCAGCAGCGCCAAACTGAAGTAAGGGGTTTTAGCCATCCTCGAAAAACGTCCGGGCTGCTTGCCGGTGACGGGCGGAATAACGTGTTCTCCCGTAGCTAATATGGAGATGGCATTCGCGGATTCGGTCATGTTCTTGATATCCCGGTAAATGGGTTTTTACAGAGTCTGCCGCGGGCCTTGGCCCCGGGGCGTATGGGGAACGGCTACCAGTATAGCGTTTTTTTAGCTCCAAGGCTTCCGCCGTCCGGTGTTCTTGGCGGGACGCCCCGCGGCCTGCCGGCCCAAAGACGGTGATAAATTTTTTATACTATAGGGCAAATGGAAACTGGCGAGGGACCTCAATACAACAAAACAGCTCCGGACGGGATAGCGGGCAGGAGGGTGTCCGCGGTGGACGGGACGGCTAAGCTGCTTTTTAAATTTAACGACGGCGCTCCGGCCGAGAGCGTGACCCTTTTCAACAAAGGCCGGGCTTCGGCGTGTCTTTCGTCGCAGTCCGGCTGCGCCTGCGGCTGCCGTTTCTGCGCTACCGGCGCGCTGGGATTCAGGCGCGATCTGACCGCGGCCGAAATAACGGCGCAGTTCGAAGCGTGCCGCCGCGAGGCCGGCGGAAAGCTGTCCAGCGTGGTTTTTATGGGCATGGGCGAGCCTTTTCTTAACTGGGAAAACGTGAAACGGGCCATACTCGTCCTCTCTGAACAGAAAGGTTTCAATTTCCCGCAGAGTAAAATGACGGTGTCCACCATCGGCATCGTTCCCGGTATAAAGGAGCTGGCCGCCTCCGGGCTCAAGGTCAAACTGGCCGTGTCGCTGGTAACCTCCGACGCGGGGCAGCGGGCCGGCCTGGCGCCGATGGATAAAAAATATCCGCTGCCGGAGGTCCTGGCGGCGGCGCGCGAGTACTGCCGCCTCTCCCGCAACTCCGTGTTCTTTGAGTATGTTCTTTTTGACGGCCTCAACGACTCCCCCCGCTGCGCCGGGAAACTGGCCGCGCTGGTGGAAGGGATCGATTGTAAAATAAACCTTATCCCCTATAACAGGTCCGCTGCTTCGGAGTTCTTGCCTTCGGGTGAGGCGCGGGCCAAAGAATTCCAGAAAGTACTGATCGGGGCGGGTGTACGGACGTACCTGCGCCGCGAGAAGGGCTCCGACATCCTTGCGGCCTGCGGCCAGCTGGCGGCGGCGAAATAGCCGGCGTATTGTATACTGTATATATGGAAGGAAGGACGAGGATATTAATAGTAGAGGATAACGAGGTGTTCGCCGCCCTGCTTAAGGAAGTCCTGGGCGACAAATACGACGTGGCTGTGGGGCATACAGGCCTGCAGGGTATAGCCCTGTGCCTGGAGTCCAGGCCGGATATCGTGGTGACCGATATCGGTATGCCGGATTTTGACGGCATACAGATGCTGAAGGCGTTCCAGAAGGATCCGCGCCTGGCCTCCATCCCCGTGGTCGTGCTGACCGCGACCCATTTCACGCAGCGCAGCCGCACGGAGGTTTCCCGCTTTCCCCAGGTGCGCAATGTGCTCTCGAAGACCGAACGTGTGGATTTTATAGCCGAAGAAATAGAAAGGGCCCTGGACAGGGCTTACTGAATCTTTTTTGCCAGGCAGATGAGCCGGTCGCTTTTTTCCGAGAGCGGCGCTCCCCTGAAATTCCCCCAGAACTTGAGCGGTTTAAACCCGGATTTTTTCAGCGCCGCGCTGAGGCGTTCCTTGTTGTAAAGCCGCGTAAAAAAACTTTTCGAAACCGGCCTGCCCCCGCCCGCGGGTATTTCCGTCCAGGTGCTGTAAATCCCGTCGGCGTCCGCGGCTGTTTCCTCCAGGTGGTAAGAGCGGCCGAGCAATGCCCAGTCCCTGCGTTTTAAATTCGCGCGCGCGAAATCCCCGTGCACTACGTCTATCAGGAACAGGCCGCCCGGTTTGAGCGCCCGGGCCGCGCCTTTCAGGGTTTTGATGTCGTCCGAGAACCTGCGGAAATAGCCGAAGCTGGTGAAAAGGTTGACCGCGGCGTCGAATTCCCGTGTGAACCCCAGGCGGCGCATGTCGCCGCGCACCAGGCGGATGGAAACGTGCTTGCCCTTGGCGCGTCCGGCGGCTTCTTTCAGGTATTCTTTGGAAAAATCATAGCCGGTTACCGCCATGCCTCTCTTTGCGAACTCAACCGCGTGCCTGCCGGGGCCGCAGCAAAGGTCCAGCAGGGCGGAACCCTTTTTTAATTTAAGCCGCGCGAGAACAAAGGCGGCTTCTGCCGGGGCTGCGGCCAGGGCGGGCCGGGAGGCCGGGTTATAAAAAGGGTTCTTGAAAAAGGTCCTATGCCACTCTTTGGGGATTTCCATTCGGGTCGATCTTGGAAGGCGCTGCGCCGACAGGTCACTTTATTAAATCTTTATACACGCCGGGTCCCGAGCCTGCTGTTTTCACGCGGCGCGGCCGCAATATTTTTACGGCCGGAACCGAGGGAGGAAGATTGTAAAGCTTTACCGGCAGGTCCGGCATTATTCCCCTTCCGGCGGTGTCTGGGCGGGCTGTTCTGTGTTTTCTTCGCCTATGGGCTTGGAAGGCGCCAGTTTTTTGACGGGCTGCGCCGATTTTACGGAAGCCCCCGGTTTTTTAGAGGCCGGAGACTTTTTGGCCGGTTTCATTATGGGGTTGGCTTTTTTGTCGAACTTGTATGTGGGGACGCTGTCGGTTGAGGGGAACTTGTAATCCGACATCGCGGGCGCCGTCTTCTTCTTTTTTTTCGCCTTTTTTGTGGTCTTGGCCGCCTTTTTTTTCGGCGCAGGCTTTTTCTCCTCCGGCTTCTGAACCGCGGGTTTTTCAGGGGCGGCGGTGTTTGTCGCGGAGGTATTCGTCGTTTCCTCGGGAGAGTCCGATCCTTCGTCCTGGGCCGCCGCGGGCAGGCTCAGCGCGGCAAGGAGGATCAAAGGCAGAAGCGCTGTAAAAGTTTTATTCATGTTAGTATGATCTCCCCTCTTTCGGTCTTGGGCGCCAGCTCCGCGGCTTTTACCACGGCTTCGAGCAGGCAGGCCAGCGTTACCGGGCCGACCCCTCCGGGAACCGGCGTTATGGCGGCTGCGCTGTCTTTAATATCCTCGAAATCGGCGTCGCCGCATAGTTTCCCGTTCTCGTCGAGGTTGGTCCCGACGTCTATAACGGTCGTGCCCGGGCGCAGCATCTCTTTTTTGAGCCATCTGGCCCTGCCGGCCGCTGTTACGATCAGGTCCGAGGCCTTGAATATCCCGGCCGTGTCCCGGGTTCGCGTATGGCAAAGGGTTACGGTGGCGTCAAGCGACGTAAGCATATGCGCCAGCGGCCTTCCCGCCACGGCGGAGCGTCCGGCTACGGCTATATTCATCCCGGCCGGGTCTATGCCGTGGAATTTCAACAGGCGAACCACGGCCAGCGCGGTGCAGGGGGAAAAGAAGGCGCCTTTTTCTATCTCCTCGAACCGCTTCGAAATGAAAAGCCTGCCCATATTCAGGGAGGAAAGCCCGTCCACGTCCTTATGGGCGGGGATAGCGTCCCAGGTCTCCAGCGTCTCGAAGCCTTCCGGCAGCGGGCGCTCTATCATTACCGCGTCGTAAGCCGCGTCCGCCCCGAGCCGCGCCAGGTGCGTCCTGAAAGCCGCGGCGCCATCTTCGGCGCGCGGTGAAAAAAGCTGCGCAGCGATGCCGAGCTTGCCGCAGGCGGAGAGTTTCCTTTTTACGTAAAACGACGAGGGGGAGTCGGCGAAATAATTGATTATTGCCAGGGACGGCGGTCTGCCCAGGCGCAGCCTCGCCGCTTCAATGCGGTCCGGCAGAGCGCCGAGTATTTCGGCCGACAGCGTTTTTCCTTCCAGTAGGCGCATAGTCAGAAGATGATACTAAAAAAATAAATTAAATTCCCCCGCGTGGGGCGGGAGCGGGCCGGGCCCCGGCGGTTTATTCCGGGTCCTGCACGTAGACGGAGCCGTTAAGGTTGCCGTAGCCGCTGAGCGAAACGTAGTTCCCGGAAGGCCAGCCGGTGACCGTGATGCTGCCTGTCATGGTGGCTGAGCCGACCGGCCTGCCCTGGCGGTAGAACTCGACATAAACGGAGGGATTTACCATCTGGGAAACATACTGGTTGGGGCGGATCCAGGCGGAGGCGTACACGTTTATGGTCATGCTGTTGCTGAGGATCTGGCCGCTGGAATCCCTGAAGGAAGCCCAGCCGGACATCGGGACCGAGGTATAGCCGCCGCTTGGGCCGGAGATATAGGTGTTGCCGCTGAGCGAGACATAGCCGGAAACCTGCACGTAGCGGCCGAGCCTTGCGGGCGCCGGAGCTTCCGGAACTTTGACCTCCGCTGAACCGGGAGCGGCGGTGAATTGCCGCGCGAAAGCTGCATCGGTAAAATTAAGGTTTTCAGCTGCGTTCAAACCGGCTGATAAAAACCCGATGGCTGCTGCCAGAATAAATATCTTCATGAGATGTCTCCTGTTTGGCTCTTTAAACCGCGTCCAGCTTACATAGTATCGCATACCGGCCCCGTATCCACATGAGGCCAAAGACCCGTCTATTTCGGGACAATGGGCCCGGTGTCCCCATGGACCCTATGGGCCGGTCCGATGCGCGGAAGTGCTGGAATTAAAATATATTGTAATATATGAGTTGAAAAAGCCGGGAAAGCTGCGCTGCCAGAGTTCACATTATAGAGAGGCTTCTTATGGAAAGAATAAAGGACCACCCCGTTCTGCAGCCGGAAGAGCGCGGGACGGTAAAATTCACTTTTGACGGCAGGGAATGCAAGGCACTGGAGGGAGAAGTTCTCTCCAGCGCTCTCTACGCCAACGGGATAAAGATCTTCAGTTATCATAAAAAGGACTCCAGCCCCCAGGGTATCTTCTGCGCCAACGGCCAGTGCGCCCAGTGCAGCGTCATAGCCGACGGTTTATCCGTAAAATCCTGCGTTACCCCGGTGCGGGAAGGTATGGAGGTCAAGACCCTTCGCGGTGCGGCCAAACTGCCTCTGGGTACCTGCCTGCAGGATTTCGGGGGTGTGGAAGAACTTGAGGTGGACGCCCTTATAATCGGCGGCGGCCCTTCCGGCCTGGCGGCCGCGGCGGAGCTCGGCAAGCTGAACGTCAACACCCTTATAATAGACGATAAGGCTAAATTCGGCGGAAAGCTGGTCCTGCAGACGCACAAGTTCTTCGGTTCGGTCGAAGACTGCTACGCCGGCACACGCGGGGTGGACATAGCCGAAAAGCTCGAGGAAGAGCTTAAAAAATATCCATCGGTGAAAGCCTGGACCAGCGCCACCTGCCTGGCGGTCTTCTCCGACAAGAAAGTCGGCGTGCTGCGCGGCGATAAATACTGCCTGGTGCGTCCCCGGGCCGTTATAAGCGCCTCCGGCGCGCGGGAGAAAAGCCTGGCTTTCCCCGGGAACACCCTTCCCGGGGTGTACGGCGCCGGCGCTTTCCAGACCCTGGTCAACCGCGACCTGGTGCGTCCCTCGAAAAGGCTTTTCATCGTCGGAGGAGGAAACGTGGGCCTGATCGCCGCTTACCACGCGGTACAGGCCGGAATACAGGTGGTCGGCCTGATAGAGGCCCAGGAGCAGTGCGGCGGTTACAAGGTCCACGCCGATAAAATAAAACGCCTGGGTCTGCCCGTCTATACCCGGCACACCATATTGCGGGCCGACGGGAAAAAAGAGCTGGAAACCGTCACCATAGCCGGCGTCGATGGAAATTTCAAACCGCTTCCCGGCACGGAAAGGACCTTTAAAGCGGACACCCTGCTGATAGCCGTGGGGCTTAATTCCGTGGACGAATTCCAGGCTCAGGCGCTGGAGGCCGGCATGAACGCTTTCGTCTGCGGCGACGCGGAGGAAATAGCCGAAGCCTCGGCCGCCATGTTCAGCGGAAAGATAACGGCGCATAAGGTGCTTAAGAGCCTGGGAGTGATGGCCGCGCCGGTGCCGCAGTTCTGGTTCGACAGGCTGGAGGTGCTCAAGTCCAGGCCGGGGGCCACCAGGCCTCCGGAGGCTAAGGACCACCAAAAGACTGTTTACCCCGTGCTGCACTGCCGCCAGGAGATCCCCTGCAATCCCTGCGTTACCGTCTGCCCTAAAAAATCCATAAAGCTGTCCGGGGACAGCATAATGAGCGTTCCGCGCTTTTCCGGGGACTGCATAGGCTGCTTTAAATGCCTGCTGATCTGTCCCGGGCTGGCCGTGACTATAGTGGACTACCGCAAAGACCCGAAGAACCCGTCCGTGGCTTTGCCCTTCGAGATAGGGCGCGGCCTGGTGAAAAAGGGCGACAATGTCCGGCTTACGGGCTGGGAAGGGGCCGACCTGGGGGAGGCCGAAGTTATTGACGTGAAGGATTTCAAGGCGGAGAACACGATGATAGTGGTGGTAAAGGCCTCTCCTGAAACGGCGGACCTGGCCGTCTCGTTGAAGCTGTATTCCGCCGAAACAGGGGACAGGTCCCCCGCCGGCCTGGCCCGGGCCGAAGACGAGACGATCATCTGCCGCTGCGAGCGGGTCAGCCTCGGTGAGATACGCCGGGCCATACGATCCGGCATGCGCGACCTTAACCAGCTTAAGGCCGTTACGCGCGCGGGGATGGGCGCCTGCGGCTCCAAGACCTGCTCTTCCCTGCTCATGAACATATTCCGCAGCGAAGGTGTCGATCCCAAAGAGGTCACCGCCTTTACGAAGCGGCCGCTTTTCGTGGAAGCGCCGCTCGGTGTATTCTCAAACGTTAAGTGCGCGGGCAGGGACGGGGAGGGAACGGGCTGGAGCGGGTTCTGAAAGTTACAGCCGCGAACGGCGGGCAATATCGGAGGCTTGTAGACCTTAAAAACTTATGAGCGAAAAAAACGATTACGACGTTATTATAATAGGTTCCGGGAGCATAGGCACGACGCTGGCCGTGTCGCTGGCCGGGCGCAAGCTGAAGACGCTGGTGCTGGAGGCCGCGGCCTCTCCCGGCCAGGGGCAGAACAAATGCGCCATAGGCGGCGTGCGCGCCACGCATTCCGACGCGTCCAAGATAAAGGCCTGCCTGAAAAGCCTGGAGATATTCTCAACCTGGAAGAGCAGGCACGGCGATGACATCGGTTGGATCAAAGGCGGATATATCTTCCCCGTTTATAACGAGCGGGACGAGGCCGTATTAAAGGAACTGCTGAAGGTGCAGCGGGGCCTTGGCCTGAACATAGACTGGATCGGGCCGGAGAAGGTTCACTCGCTGGTCCCCGGCATAGCCGGGAAAGACCTGCGCGGCGGAACTTGGTCGCCTGATGATGGTTCCGCCTCCCCCCTGCTTTCGGTCAACGCTTTTTTCCGGCGCGCGGTCGCGCTGGGGGCGCAATTCAATTTTAACGAGCCGGTTAAGGAAATACTGGTTGAGAACGGAGTTGTAAAGGGAGTTGTTACGCCGCGCGGCAGATACAGCTCGAAATGGGTAGTGAACGCCGCGGGCGCTCAGGCGGCGGCCGTCTCGGAACTGGCCGGCATAAAGGTGCCGGTAAACCCGGATCGCCACGAGGCGGGAATAACGGAACCGGTGGAGCGCTTCTTCGAGCCGATGGTCGTTGATATACGTCCCGGTGACAGGTCAAAGAACTATTATTTTTACCAGAATTCGGAGGGCCAGCTGGTATTCTGCCTTACCCCGCAGCCCCCCATCTGGGGCGCGGACAGGCGTTCAACCTCGGAGTTCCTTCCCGAGGTGTCCCGCCGCATGATCTCGCTGATGCCGTGCCTTTCGAACCTGAAAGTGAGGCGCACCTGGCGCGGGCTTTATCCCATGACGCCGGACGGGTTCCCCGTAGTGGATTTCCCGGAGCGGCTTAAGGGGTATGTCCTTGAGGTCGGCATGTGCGGCCAGGGCTTCATGCTCGGGCCCGGCCTGGGCGAAACCGTGGCCGCTTATATAGCCGGCTCGCCCTCGGCCGAGGACAGGGAGATACTCTCCGGCTTCAGGCTGGAGCGCAGTTTCTCGGGCCAGGAAGCGCTTAAATAGCGGGCTCATTGACCAGCCGGTCAGCATGTTGTATACTTACCGGTAGGTAATATAATGGAGGGGCGGCCTGCAATAAACAGGGGGCCGGCCGCGTTACGCTGATGATGAAAAAAATACTGCTGCCCGTTTTGATGCTGTTTCCGGCCTTTTCTTTCGCCGCGCCGGCGTCCTCCGAACCGCCCCTTGAACTTTCGTGGAAGGACTGTGTCCGCGCCGCCCTGGACAATAACCCGGGGCTGAAGGCCAGAAAACTGGCCATAGAACAATATAAGTACCTTTATCAGGCGGGTTTTAACGCGTACCTGCCGTCCGTTAATATCTCCAATTCCGTTACCAGGAGCGCTACGGATCCCTCCTCCCCCTCCAATAAGGTAAGCGCGGGCGTTTCGGCCAGCGAACCCATATTCAACCTGAAGGCCCTTTCCTCCATCCGGAATTCGAAGATATCCTACGAGAAGGCCGACGCGGATTACAGGGCGGAATCGGCCAGCCTGAGGCAGGCGCTGTACTCCGCTTTCGTCAATCTGGTTTACGCGCAGGAAAACGTGGCCACGCAGAAAAAGATCCTTGTAATACGCGGCAACAACGCCCAGCTTGTTAAACTGGACTATGACAGCGGCACGGAATCGCGCGGCAATATGATGTACTCCGCCGCCCTGGCCGAGCTGTCAAAATCGAACGTGCTCCAGGCTGAGCGCAGCCTGGACAGCGCCAGGCTGGACCTCCTGAATGGTATGGGTTTCTCGGAACTAAGGCCGATAGTGGCCATAGCCTCCCTTACGGCGCCGGATTATACCCTTGACGCGGAGAACTTGAAAAAAATAATCGATAATATCCCCCAGGTCGTTTCTCAGGAAAAGGGGGTGGAGAGCCTGAAGGAGCATATGCTTTCCGCCAAGTACGACCTGTACCCCACCCTGAGCGCCAGCCAGTCAGTGGGCTGGTCCGGGAGCAGCGAATTCCCCGCCACGCGGGGGTGGTCGCTGGGTCTGAGCCTTAACCTGCCGATATTTTCCAGCGGCATAACTTATTACGCCAACAACTCCAAGGCGGCCGGCCTTGCGCTTAAAAGCGGCGAGGCCTCCCTCGCTGACATGAAGAATTCCCTGGATAGCAGCATCCGCAGCGGGTATAACGATTTCCTTAACGCCAAAGACAACGCGCTGGTGAATGTCGGAATACTGGACGCGGACGAGGAGAGATATAAAGAGTCCCAGATAAAATACCAGGCCGGCAAGATGAGTTTCATAGACCTGGAGACGACGGAACAGAGCCTGGTGGACGCCCAGCTTAACCAGCTGTCCTATTTCAAGAAAGCAAATACCAGCAAGATCTCCCTGGAAAGCCTGATCGGTATAGGCCTGGAAGGGGAGTGAAGGGCGGGTTTGCGTTTCGCCATGCGCAATGGCATCTGCGGATAAGCGGTTGTGTTTATTTAGGGAGAACAATATGAAGAAAATTTTAATAGCCGTGCTCGTCCTCGCCATACTCGGCGGCGGCGGATATTACTGGAAGAAAGCGACCGCTACGAAAGAGGTCCGGTACGCCAGCTTCGAGGTGATCTCAAAGACTATCTCCGAGTTCGTGGAGACTACCGGCGCCGTGGCGCCGCTCAACCGCGTGGAAATAGACCCCTCTTCCTCCGGCAGGATCGAGCAGATCCTGGTGCAGGAAGGCGACACCGTCAAAGCCGGCCAGGTGCTGGCGCTGATGAGCTCGCAGGACAGGGCGGCTATCCTGGACGCGGCCCGCGCCCTGGGTGACGACCAGTACAAGCATTGGCAGGATACGTACAAGCCGATGAAGATCCTCTCCCCTCTGGACGGGACCATAATACTCAAGAACGTGGTCGAAGGCCAGACCGTGGGGCAGTCCACGGTGCTCTTCGCCCTTTCCGACAAGCTTATCCTTGAGGCCAACGTGGACGAGTCCGATGTGGGCAAAGTAAAGGAAGGCCAGGCGGCCTCGATAATCCTGGACTCCTATCCCGATGCGCCGGTAAGCGGGAAGGTTTTTCAGATACTTGACGAGGGCACGAACCAGAGCAATGTCATTACCTACTCGGTCAAGATACGTCCGGACCATGTGCCGTCTTTTTTTAAATCGCAGATGACCGCCAATATCAAGATAGAAGTGGCTAAGAGGCCGGGCGCGCTCCTGATCCCCACCGCCGCCGTGACCATGGATCCGTCCGGCAAAACCGCCGTCATCACCGATCTTAAGGACAATAAACCTGTCTACCAGAGGATAGAAACCGGGCTAGACCAGGGCGATATGGTGCAGGTGACAAAGGGCCTTGAAGAAGGGGATACCGTGATGTACGTAGACAAGAGCTACAGGCCCCAGCAGGCCCAGGGTTCGAACCCCCTGATGCCTTCAAGGCCGAATATGCCCCGCAACGCCGGCCGGGCCATGCATTAAGCTATATCGGCCCGGGACGGCGGCTGGAGAGACGAGCAATATGATCGAACTCAAAGGTATAACCAAAGTATACGAAATGGGCGGGGAGCCACTGCGGATACTTAAAGGCGTGGATCTTTCGGTAAAAGAGGGCGAGTTCGTCGCCATAATGGGCCCTTCGGGCTCCGGCAAATCCACGCTGATGCATATACTGGGCCTGCTGGACAGGCCCACAGCAGGTTCCTATAAGCTTTTCGGGCGCGAGATCTCCGACCTGGACGACGTCGAACTGTCCTACCTGCGGGCCCGTATACTCGGTTTCGTGTTCCAGCAGTTCAATCTTCTGCCCAGGATCAGCGCGGCCGAGAATGTGTCCCTGCCCCAGATCTACCTCGGGGAGAAAGCCCGCCCGACGGAAGCCGGGAAATATCTGGCCCAGGTGGGGCTGGCCGACCGGATGGGCCACCGGCCCAACCAGCTTTCGGGCGGCCAGCAGCAGCGCGTGGCCATAGCCCGCTCCCTGGTAAACAACCCGAAGATAATATTCGCGGACGAGCCCACCGGCAACCTGGCCAGCGACCAGTCCAACGAGATCATGGGCATTTTCCGCAAACTCAACGACCAGGGGATAACCGTCGTCATCGTCACGCACGAGCCGGATATAGCGGCCTGGGCCGACCGCGTCATCAAGCTGAAGGACGGCATGATAATCGAGGATATCTCGAAAAAGGCGCCCTCTCAAAAAGAGTCGACCGCACACCTCAGGATCCCCAAATCCTTCTTCCTCTCCTGGCGCGAGGTCGCGGAGAACATGGGCTCTTCCATAAATTCCATCATCAGCAACAAGACCCGCTCCCTTCTGACCATGCTCGGCATAATCATAGGCGTCGGCGCCCTGATAGCCATGCTCGCGGTGGGCACCGGCGCTCAGCGGGCCATACAGAAACAGATGTCCTCCCTGGGCACGAACCTCCTGGCCGTCATGCCCGGCAACCGAAGCCAGGGCGGGATGTCGCTGGGCCGCGGCGCTGTAAGCCGGCTGACTCTTGAGGATGCCGCCGCGCTTCCAAAGCTGGTGGCTAACGTGACCAGGACGGATTCCAATGTGCAGGGTTCCGCCCAGCTTGTCTACGGTTCCCAGAACTACCGCAGCCGCGTCAGCGGGGTTACGTCCGTTTACGCCTCCATGCGCAACGCCGAGCCGTATTACGGGCGCTTCTTCTCCGATGACGAGGACATGGCGCTGAAAAAAGTGGCGCTGGTGGGCCAGACCGTGGCCACGCAGCTTTTCGGCAAGGAGAACCCGGTAGGCAAGACCATGAAGATCAACCGGAAGAACTTTACCGTCATCGGCGTTCTGCCCATGAAAGGGGCCTCCGGGTTTCAGGACCAGGACGATATGGTCGTGGTGCCGCTGCGCACCGCCATGAAGGTTCTCCTGGGAAAGCAGTACGTGGATTCCATCTGGGTGGAAGTTTCCGATTATAAACTGATGCCCGACGTGCAGAAGAACATACAGGCCCTGATGCGCAAGCGTCACGACATCCCGGCTTACAAGGACGACGACGTTTCACTCATGAACATGGCCGACCTGCAGACCATGCTGACCGGAACCATAAAAACCTTCAGCACGCTGCTGGGCATAATAGCCGGCATCTCTCTCATCGTCGGCGGCATAGGCATCATGAATATCATGCTGGTCAGCGTGAGCGAGCGCACCAAGGAGATAGGGCTCAGGAAGGCCATTGGCGCCACCCGGCGCGCGGTCCTTCTGCAGTTCCTGATCGAGGCCATAATCATCTCTGTAATTGGCGGCCTGCTCGGCATATTTATCGGGGCCGGGTCTTCCATGCTGCTGTCCAAGTTCTCCGGCTGGGCCATTTATATCTCCCCGTTCTCCGTGGGGCTCGCTTTCGGCTTTTCAGCAGGCGTAGGTATCGTTTTTGGCTTTTGGCCGGCCCGGAAGGCCTCCCTTCTTTCCCCGATCGAAGCCCTGCGTTACGAGTAAATTTGGTATCATAATGGCGTAAACGGCAAGCAGCGGGCGGTCAGCGGCGCCGGCGCCGCCGCATCTGAAAATGCGCATGATCTGCCGCTCCCGGTCTATTCGGTTTTCTGGAGGTTCCTATGATAAGCATCCAAGTAAAATGTCCCCATTGCGGCAAATCCCTGATGAGCGCCGTAAATAAACTGGAGAGCGCCCCGGCCATAGAGGTTAACCTTACCTACGCGGGCAAGCATGCCCCCCTTTACCTCAGCTCTCTTTACGGCAGTTACAAGGTGCAGACGGATATGAACATCCCAGTAGGGAAAGTGGCCGGTTTCCGCTGCCCGCACTGCAAGGCCGACCTTAAGAGCACCCGCAAGTGCGACGCCTGCGGCTCCCAGATGATAGCTTTTGAACTGAAGGCCGGAGGCCAAGTTCAGATCTGCTCGCGCCGCGGCTGCAAAAAGCACGTGCTGGAATTCCAGGACGCCGACAGCGAACTGCAGGCTTTCTATAAGGCTTACCTGAAAGCCTCTAAATAGACCCTGGGCGGCGGACCGAAAGCGGGAAACGAAAAATGCTTTTGCTTTTTACGGTTTCCGCTTTCTGTTTTTAGGACTATGCCGGAAATAAAGGACCATAAATTCTTTCGCGCCAGCAGGGCGCTCGCTTTTTTGCCCCTGGTGCTGATGGGGGCCGTGGTCTGGTATTATGTATCGGACCGCGCCACCCAATATTCAAGGCGCGAGGCGGTCCGCGCGCCGGAGGCCGCCGCGGAAAAACCGGCGGCTCCTCCAGCCGCGGCGGTTCAGCCTGAGGCGTACGACCCCGGGCGCGGCCTGGACATACAGGGTTCGCCGGAGTTCAAGAGCCAGGTCACACATGCCCTTAAGCTTATCTGGATGGCCGACCGCGACACCTTTCTTTTTATCAGGGACAATCTGGGCGTCATACGTAACGAGGATAAGACCGGATTTTACAGGGATGACGGCCGTTCGGTGGCTGCCATCTCGTCGGATCAGGCTTTCCGCTCCCTGACCTGGTGCGCGGGGATCATCGCCCATCAGTCCTGGCATTCCTGGCACGAGGTTAACGCCAAAAAAAAAGCGGTCCTGACGCCCCCCCCTCCCGGCCAGAGCGCCGATCTTAAAGTCGAGGCCAACCCGGTCCGGGCCGACTACAAAGGAATGGACGCCATATTCAACGCCGAGGATAAGGCCGCGGCTTTCCAGCTGGAAGTGCTGCGGAAGGTCGGGGCCCCGGGTTCGGAGACGGGGCTGGTGCTGAGGCGCGCCCCCCGCGACTTTTCCAGCGCCCACGACGGCAACTACGCCCTGAATCCGTGATACACGATCTTCTGCGCCCGCTCGGCATAGGTCGGCTGCGTTTAAAAAACAACCTCGCCCTCGCCCCTATGGCCGGCATAACAGGCGCGGCTTTCCGGATACTGGCAGCCGAAGGCGGCGCGGGCCTTGTCGTCACCGAAATGGTGTCGGCGGAAAGTATTAAATACGGCAACAAAAAATCCTTCAAAATGCTTGAGCTGCTGCCCGGAGAGCATCCGGCGGCCATACAGATATTCGGCGCCGATCCCGCCTCTATGGCCCTGGCCGCGCAGGCCGCCGAGCGCGCGGGCGCCGATATTGTGGACGTTAACGCCGGCTGTCCGATGAAAAAAGTCATGCGTTCCGGGGCCGGAGCCGCGCTGATGAAAACCCCGGCGCTGCTGGCGGATATCGTGGCGAACATCGTCAAAAGCGTCGCGGTCCCGGTGACCGTAAAATTCCGGGTGGGTCTGACAGCCGGGGAAAATCTCGGGCCCCTGCTGGCCAGGGTTTGCGAAGAGGCCGGAGCGGCAGCCATAACGCTGCACGGCAGGCCGGCCTCCCAGTTCCACACCGGTGCGGTGAACCTTGAGGCTATGGCCGTTTCGGCCGCCGCGGTCAAGATCCCGGTTTTCGGCAATGGCGGGGTGGAAAACGCGGCCGGGGCGCGCGCCATACTTGAAACCGGCTGCGCCGGGGCGGCGGTGGGCCGGGCAGCGGTTTTTAACCCGGCGGTATTCTCGGAGATAGCTTCCGGCCTTTCCGGCGGAACGCCCTCTGCGCCGGACCAGGCGGCCCGTATGAGGCTTTTCCTGCGTTTCCTCGAGCTGAACGCCGGTATTTACGGCGAGGAGCACGGATTGGCCCGCGCGCGAAAACTTGTCGGGTACTGGCTTAAGGGTCTGCCGGGCGCCGCCGGGGCCAGGGCTTCTTTCATGCGGCTTAAAACTCTTAACGAGGCCAAAGAGCTTTTGATACAATATACGGAGGAGCCGTAGGCCGCCGGCGGCCGCAGACCCCTTTGATCGCTTGTTGCTTTCTTCATTATGACCCAGGTTGAAACCCCCGAAACGCCCCTGATGCAGCAGTATCAATCCCTGAAGAGTTCGTATCCGCACGCCCTGCTTTTTTTCCGGCTGGGGGATTTTTACGAAATGTTCTTCGACGACGCGAAGACCGCCAGCGCCGAGCTGGGCCTCACGCTGACCGCGCGCCAGGGCGTGCCGATGTGCGGGGTCCCGCACCATGCCGCCTCGAATTATATAGCCAGGCTGCTGGCCGCCGGGCACAAGGTCGCCATCTGCGAACAGATGGGGCCCGACGGCGACGCCAGGAAGACCAAGCTTTTTAAACGCGGAGTGGTCCGCCTCATAACCCCGGGCACTGTCGTGGAAGACGAGTTGCTGCGGCCCCGCTCCGCCAGCTATCTGGTGGCGCTGCACCTTGATATTGTGGGCTGGGGCCTGGCCTCCTTCGACGCTTCGACGGGAGACTTCGTCGCCACTCAGAACCTTAACGACCCTGATCTTTACCAATTGCTCGCCGTAGTTTCGCGGACGGCCCCGGCCGAGATAATCGCCGATTCCAGGACGCTCAAAGAGATAAGATCCCGCGGCCTGGATTTCTCTCCGGCGGTTATCACCGAATACTCGCGCGTGGACGGCCACGACCAGGCCTGGTCCGCCCAGCCTGTATGGCAAAACCACAGGTTTGCCATGAAGGCCGCGCTGGAGGCTACCGCTTACGTCCGCCAGACCCAGCCCGGATTGAAGGAGGTGTTTTCACCCTCCTATTACGAACCGTCCAACCGCCTGCAGCTGGACGAGTCAGCCATAAGGACCCTGGAACTGGTGACCTCCCTCGACGGAGACGATTCCAAGACCCTCTGGGGCGTACTTGACCTTTCAAAGACCTCCATGGGTTCCCGCCTGCTGCGCCGCTGGATACTTGAGCCGCTCTGCGACCTGCGCGAGATACAGACCCGCCAGGCTTTCACCGCCTTCCTCGCGGAGAACCGCGAGGCCCGGGAGCAGCTGGGGGATATTCTCGCGCAGGTACCTGACATAGAGCGCCTGCTGGGCCGCATAATTAACCTCAGCGCCTCGCCCAGGGACCTCGCCGCGGTCCGGAAAGCCCTCGGCCAGCTGCCGCGCCTAAAGCTGCTTTTAAGTTCGGCGGGTTTCTTCGAGTGCGCCCCGGAACTCGCCTCCAGGCTTGACGGTGTTTCACGCGCTCTTAACGACCTGCGCTCCGAGCTGGAGAAGGCGCTTGCCGAGACGCCTCCCGCGCGCATTACCGACGGCGGGGTGATACGCGAGGGCTACAGCCCTGAATTGGACGAACTCCGGTCCGTGCGGCGCGACAGCCAGAAGCTGCTTTCCGAGATAGAGCTGCGCGAGCGGGAGAAGACGCAGATAAACGCCCTTAAAGTGGGCTACAACGGCATTTTCGGCTATTACATAGAAGTTTCCAAGGCCCACACCTCCAAGGTGCCTCATTATTTCGTGCGCAAGCAGACGCTCGTAAACGCCGAACGTTATATAACCGAGGAGCTTAAGGTCCTCGAAAATAAAATACTCGGCGCGGAAGAGCGCATGTCAAAACTGGAATCCCACCTGTTCGCGGAATTGCGCGAAAAGGCGCGCGCGGGCCTGGCAGAGCTTAAGGTCTACGCCTCCGGCGCCGCGGAACTGGACGTTTTTTTCGCGCTGGCCGAAAGCGCCGTGCGTTTCGAATTTTCCCGGCCCCATGTTAATTCCGGGGACGTCCTTAAGGTGGAGGAATGCCGCCACCCCGTGGTCGAGCGCCTCCTTCCCGCCGGGACCTTCGTGCCCAACGATCTCGACCTTGGCGGCAGCGGCGCGCGCGCGATAATACTCACCGGTCCCAACATGAGCGGTAAGAGCGTGTATCTTCGCCAGGCTGCGGTGGCTGTAATAATGGCGCAGATGGGCTCTTTCGTCCCGGCGCGCGCCGCGGAGATAGGCATCGTTGACCGCATAATGACGCGCATCGGCGCACAGGACCGCATGGCGCGCGGCGAGTCCACCTTTATGGTGGAAATGCGCGAGACCTCCGCTATAATGCGGCTGGCCACTCCCAGGAGCCTTATACTTTTAGACGAGGTCGGGCGCGGCACTTCCACTTTCGACGGCATTTCTATAGCCTGGGCGGTGGTGGAACATCTTTACAGGCCGGAGGGAGGCCCCAAGGTCCTGTTCGCCACGCATTACTTCGAACTTACGGAGCTCGCCGAGAAGTTCTCGGGCATAAAGAATTGCAATATCGCGGTCAAGGAATGGACCAGCGCCTCAGGGAAGACCGAGGTGGTTTTCCTGCACAAGATAACGGCAGGTCCCGCGGACAAGTCCTACGGTATACACGTAGCGCAGCTGGCGGGGCTTCCCGACTCCGCCATACAGCGCGCCCGGGAAATACTCCAGACCCTGGAAACCAAGGGCAATATACGCGTGGACGCCTCGGACGGGGACCAGACCCCGCTGCTGCCTATCTTCTCCAGCCACCCCGTGCTGGACGAGGTGAAGATGTGCGACACCGATAATATAACTCCGCTCGAGGCGCTTGCCGCCATTTCCGACTGGAAGCGGCGCCTGAAATAGCGCTGGGCCGAACGGCCCGGGTCGGCCTGGTCCTCCGGGCCCTGTCGCGGCGCCTCGATAACCTGTAACATATTCCATTAAGGTTCAGGACCGCCAGGCATGGAGGTATAAAGTGATAAGGACAATATCCGGTTTTTCCGTTTTGCTTGTATTCGGCGCCGCTGCTTTTTCTTCTGCCGCCGGCCTGGGCGACGTCAGTTCCGCGGTCATAAAGAAGCTCGAGATCCCCTCCCCGTCCTTCCCCGTTCCCGTAACCCCTCCGGGGGTAACCATCTCGAACTACACCACGGACGAGGTATTCACTTTCGAGAACGACGCTAAAGCGGCCATGGACGTACGCGTCAACGTGCTTAAAGCCGCCGGCATAACCACGCTGGGAGGCCGGGTGGTCCCGCTGGGCAATGATTATTCTTTTGTCATAGAGTATCTCCCCACCGTCAAGAACGGCGCGGCCCTGCCGTCCGCGGTAACGGCCGGGACCTACAGGAACGGCGCAGCCTACTGGCTGACCGCCGACGCCACCGAGGAGATGGGCGCCTGCGCCGCCAATTTCCGCTCCGCCGGAGTCGTGGTGCTGGGCTCCTACCTTTATGCCGTCGGCCACGACAGCGCCTTTGCCGTTGATTACCTGCAGAAGAACGTCCTGCGCCCCACGCAGGAATACGACATCAAGTTCGATAACTATACCGGAGGGAAGTTTACCTTCGAAAGCGACGCGCGGGATAATATCCCGGCCTACCTGGCCATGTTCCAGCATGCCGGTGTTCCCGCCATCCGCGGCAAGGCCGTTAAGCGCCCGGACGGGGATTACGCCGTGACCGTGGAGTACCCGGTCAAAACCAACAAGTACGGGGTCCGTCCCCAGTATGCCGTGGTCCGCTACGACTCCCGCGAAATATTCACCTTCGAAAAGGACGCTTTAAACGCCTCCAGAGCGAGCCTTGCCGCTTTCAACAAGGCCGGCGTGCCGCCGCTCGGCAGTATAGCGAGGCCCGAGGGGCGCGACTATTCCTTCAGCGTGGATTTTCTCGTAGCTAACATTTACCAGCAGGGCGGGGTTATCCCTTCGGCGGCAATAGCGACCTATCAGTCCCCGGAAACGTTCACCTTCGATACCGAAGCCAAGAAGGCCATGGAGGAGAAGCGCGACGCTTTAAATGCGGCCGCCATGGGCGTAGTAGGTTCAGCCGTAACCGGTTCCCTCGGCAGCTATACTTACGCCATCGACTACGTGACCAAAGCCGGTCCGGCCCGGTAAGGCAAGATCAACATGCCGGAAATAAAAGTCCTTTCCGAAGAAGTTATTTCAAAGATCGCCGCTGGCGAGGTTATAGAGCGCCCGGCTTCCGTGCTGAAAGAGCTTATCGAGAATTCTCTGGACGCCGGCGCTTCCAGGATAGAGATAGAGATAAAGAGGGCCGGCCGCGGCCTGATACGCGTCCACGACGACGGCCGCGGCATGGACCGGGAGGACCTGCGCCTCTCGCTGAGCCGCCACGCCACCAGCAAACTTAACTCCTTCGAGGACATCTATTCACTGGCCACATTCGGTTTCCGCGGTGAAGCTCTATATTCCATCTTCGCGGTTTCGCGCCTGAAAATGTCCTCCTGCCCCGCCGGCTCCGAATTTGGCTTCGCGATCGAGGGCGAGGGCGGCCGTGTAACGGCCGAGATCCCCGCCCCGCCGGTGAAAGGCACCACCATAGAGGCCGCGGACCTGTTCTTCAATACCCCGGCGCGCGCCAAGTTCATGAAAAGCGACGCCGCCGAGCGCGCCCATCTCATAAAGACCGTGGAGGAGGCCGCCCTTGCGAACCTGGGTACGGCTTTTCGCCTGGTCATTGACGGTTCCGAGATGTTTTCCCTCCCGGTCCTGCCCGGAGGCATGTGGGAAAACCTTAAAAGCCGCGCTTCCGTTATCTTTGGGAAGAGTATTTACGCGGGCCTCGCGCGTGTGGAAGGAAAAACTTCCGGCATGGCGGTATACGGCTTTGTTTCGCGCCCTGACGCTCTCGCGGCCACGCGCGTCAACCAGCATTTTTTTGTGAACCGGCGGCCGGTGGGGTCAGCCCTGCTGAAGCAGGCGCTGTACCGGGGCTATGGCCACATGCTGACCGGCCGCCACCCTGCCTGCGCCCTGTTCGTGGAACTGGACCCGGGGGCCTTCGACGCGAACATGCATCCGCAGAAGAGGGACGTGAAGTTCTCGTCCGAGAACGAGATATTTAAGACTATTTCCGGCACAGTTTACGAGGAGCTGCTGAAAAAACAGACCGCCGCCGTAGAGCTGGGGACGAAGGCCGGCGGGAGCAAATTTGCGGTTTCCGACGTTCCGGGCTATCGCGAGCCCCAGGCCCCGCCGCAGCCCGCGGCGGAAACCGGGGGCCTTTTTGACTTTTCCCCCGCCGGCGCGGAGGCCCCGGGCCCCGTACCCTCCGACTGGCGGGGGCAGGACCTTTCATATCTTGGCCAGCTGGCAAAAAGCTACCTTCTGTTCGAATGCGGCGCCGGCCTGCTGGTCGTTGACCAGCACGCGGCCCAGGAGAGGGTGTTGTTCGAAAAATACCTGGAAGAGTTCTCCACCGGGGTTATAAAGGTTCAGCCTCTGCTCGTCCCTCTCGAGGCCGAGCTTTCACGCTCGCAGATGGAAACGGCGCTTAAATGGCGCGATTGGATGAAGACGGCGGGCTTCGAGATCGACCAGCGCGGGCCTTCGGTAGCGCTTCTGCGCGCGGCCCCCGCCCTTTTTTATTTCACGCAGAACGCTTTCTCCGAATTTCTGGGCTACCTTTCGGAAGTGCTGGGCGAACCGGAGAAAGCCGCTGAGGACGTAAAGAAGAATATCATAGCCACGATGGCCTGCAAAAAATCCATTAAAGCGCACGATTTTGTAAAGCCCCAGGAGGCCCTGCGGCTTATGGAAGACCTGAAAAAAGCCAAAGACGGGCACCACTGCCCCCATGGCCGCCCCACGCTGTTTTTCCTCTCCGCAGCCGACATAGCCCGCCGCTTCCAGCGCTCCAGCGCGGTGTAAACAATATCTATTTAGGGTTGTTGTAAGGTAACGGCAGGCCTGCCGGGCGGCATTGGGTCTATTTCCTGATAAAGTGCGGCATGTCCGCGGGGATCTCGAAAGAAAGCTCCACCAGGCCGGCGGGTTTGCCGTCTTCGTACCAGGGTGTCTGGTAGATAAGTTTCTTCAAGCCCTTCTTTTCTATGGTGTAGACGTTGGTGAAGGGTGCGGCCAGCATTTTTTTTAATTTTGACCGCGCCGGTTCCGGGTGGCAGTCCAGCAGATCTTTGCCAGCGGTTTCCCCGCCGGTCATTTTGAAAGTTTCCGCGGCTTTGCGGTTCATCTTAAGTATTCTTCCGCCGGTGTCGCACACTGTAACGGAAAAATTAACGCCTTCTTCCCAATTTTTCATATTTTTATCCGGTTAATGCGTGTATGGATCGCCCGAAGCGATCAAATCTTTAAATTCAGCAAATCCAAATCGTCTTTCTATATTATAAAATATGGCTATGTCTGAATCGCGCTTTCTCGCGCTGGCGTCCGCGCGCCGCAGCATACGCAAATTTAAGCCGGACCCGGTGGACAGGACTAAGCTTGATCTCTGCCTCGAAGCTGCGCGGCTGGCCCCGTCGGCCTGCAACGCCCAGCCTTACAGGTTCGTGGTGGTTGACGAGCCGGCTCTTAAGGAAAAATTCTGCGGCGCGGTTTTTTCCGGAGTGTATTCGGCGTGCAAGTTCGCCGCCGCGGCTCCGGTCATCGTGGCGGTGGTTTCCGACACCGGAAAGCTCAGCGCCTGGCTGGGAAACCAGGTCCAGCGCACCGATTTCCGCCTTATGGATATCGGGATAGCCGCGGAACATTTCGTGCTTGAGGCCGCCGAGCAGGGGCTGGGCACATGCTGGATAGGCTGGTTCGCGGCGAAAGCGGGGGCCAGGGCGCTGGGTCTTGGTCCGGGGCGCAGGATAGAGGTCCTTATCGCCGTGGGCAGCCCTGATGAGGCTCCGGCGCAGCGGCCGAGAAAACTTATGGAAAAATTCGGTTCATACAATAAAATATGAGAATAACGGCTCTTCTCCTCCTTCTGCCGCTCTGCGCGGCCCTCCCCTCCCCCTCCGGCGCGGCCGACTGCCAGAATAATTCAGGTTCCTGTTCGGACGGCGCGAAAAAGCAATTGCCTTTCCTTGAAGCCGCTCAAGCCGCCGCCAGCGCCGCCGCCGCGGAGAAAAAGGGACCGGCGGCCCCCGCTCCCGCCGCGGCCGCGGTGCAGGTTTCCTCAGCGCCGGCCACGGCGCCGGACAGCGGCTTTTTCAGACCGCAGTGGTTGATCTTCGTGGGCGCGGCGCTGGCCGGCCTTTATATTTACCTGAGGGGCGGGGTTAAAAAGGGAAGAAAAAAATGATCATTGATTACGACAGTTTCTCCCGGGCCTCAACGCTGATACACGTGGTGCAGGGAGCCGCGTTTTTGGTGCTGGGTGCGGCCGAAGCTTATTCTATGGATCGGCCCGGCCGGGGCGCCGCGCTGATAGGACCGCTGGCTCTGCTGGCCGCGGCTATCGCTATACCGTTCATAATATTCGCTATGCCGGGGGAATGGAGCCTCGATGGCATGAGCGCCGCCCTCGACGCGCGCAGGGGCTTTTATGTATTCCTGGCTATGGCGGGCCTTCTGGCCGCGGCGGGTCTGAGCAGGCTCGGGCAGGACCCGGCCGGCCGGAATAGCGGGAACTGGGTCGCCACATCGCTTTTTGCGTTTGCCTTATGCGGCGTACTGTACGTTATGCTTGCCTGGCGCGTGAACGGAGAAGCTTGGCATCAGGTGATGTTCCGCCACGCCCCGATGTGCGCCACCCTCATACTGGCCGTAATATTGAAGGCTGAGAATCTTGTTTCGCGCCGCCGCTCATTTCACATGGCTTGGGCTGTCCTCCTGATGATAACGGCGGTTCAGTTGCTTACGTATACGGAGTTCCCGGAGGCTTTTGGCTGGAGCCAGTCAGAGTCGTACGGGGCCGCGCAAGTTCCCTGAACCGTGTTTACAGCGTGAGCGATCCAAGCGGTTCCCGACCTGAAAATTACCTCTGAACACAGCCGTCGTCCGCCTGCGCACCGCCGCATAGGCGCGGGCCTGTTGGTATGGGGCATCTCCCAGGTGTCACTGGGAATGCTGGCGTCTTACGCGGATAACTGGGCACGCTTCGGCGGCCTGGCTGCGGGAGTTGTTTGGGAATTTACGCTGCCGGCCGTTCTTTGCGAGAGCTCCGCGCCTTCTCCCGACTGCGGGGAAAAAGGCGGAAAATCTTAAAATCGTGGGAATGGAGACTGTTATTTGCGAGCGCCCATCTTTTGGGACGGTGCGCCGCTCCGGATATCATTGGAGGGGGTGGGCTGCGTAATGACCGCCCCGGCAGGGCGCTCCTGATGATCCGCATATTCATTTACCAGCGGCAGGACTTTTTCCTCCCATTTATTGTAACCCGCGTCGGATAAATGGACGCCATCCCAGGTATAATCACCGATTAATCTGCCATTGCGTGACATGTATTCATTAAGGTCGACATATTCGATACCATTGGCTGCGCAATAGGAACGCAACAGCTTATTCAACCGCAGGACCTCAGGGTTGTCCCTAGCCGTGCATAAGGTCGATTGGACGACGGGAATGATGCCGTGTTCCTTAAGTCCCGCCACAATTGTTTTGTAACTCCCCATAATCTCGTCTTCTGTCCTCCCTGAAGAAATATCATTGATCCCGCCCATAATGAAACAGACCTTCGGATGGAGGTCGTACACATATTCCAGCCTCTGTAAAATGCCGGCAGTCGTATCCCCCGGAACGCCCAGATTAACTATATCCATCCTTCCCATTAACCTGTTCCAATTAGCGTTAAATGTCAGCGAATCGCCCAACATGACCACATTGATCTTGCTGATCGGATAAACGGTATCCCGGCGCACGCCAGCGGCAGTGGGATTATGGGGAGGGGCGGGTGCTCCGCTGATGGCGGCCGATAGGGATGGCAGGGCATGATAAAGTGCTGTAAACGCGATTGAGAGGGCAAAACCCAGGCCTGGAATAATAAAGTTGTTTTTCATGGCACTATTCCCAGTTCGCTGATCTTCTGCGCCAATATCTTCGAGAACTTTCCAGCCCCTTCCAAGGACAAATGCATGGTATCCGGCAGATCTTCATCCGGGACGGCATCCTTTAAATCAAGAAGCACAACCCCCTTTTTTTTGAGGTAACCCAGAAGACTATTGGAATAACCGCCGCACCAGGCGCACTCGCCGCTTATATCTTTTCTATGCAGCCCGGTCACCGGCATATGAACAAATAGGAGCTTGATATTATTAGCGGAACATAATTGCACTACCTTATCCAAATATGTTCCCTCGGGTTTGAAGTCCCAGGCTTTATTGTCTTGGCGCAGTTCTGTTAAAGTCGCACCTTCTGATACTTTTAATAATTTTACGGTTGTCTTGCGCACAATATCCCTGTAATCCTGAAACCCATCTTGACCCATGTCTGTCTTCGCATTTGCCACATTCTGATGGAGAAGCCATTGCTTAATAAGCACATCGCGTATGATTTCTCTATATCGCCAAACACGGCTCAGTTTCCTAAAGACCAGATCGATATCATCATCACGCTCCTTCGACGAAAAGCCGCCAGCCTCAAGCACTTCCGCAAGATTGCGCCACTGAATGACCTCTGCCAGAGAATAATCATTGGCAATATCGGTTTGGGTCAATTCGTTATCAACAAAGCCATAAATAAGATATTTCGGTTTCCACCCCGTGCCAATTAGCTTTTTTAATACGAAATATTGGACCGATATCTTCGTTCCGCCCATAGCAATATTGTAAATCCGGTCATTGCGGCATCCTGACTTGCGAAATGCCGGCCGGAGAACTTCGGGTATTATCCCTGCCTTGGCCCTGGAGTTCCCGAAAATTAACACTTCTGGGGCATTTTTTAATCCCGAGTATATCACATTCGCTGGCAGCCGCCCCTCGCCCCATACTTTTAAGTAATCTTCTACAGCGGCAAGGAGCAATCCGCAGAGCAATGTCCAGAAAATAAATATCAGAGTTTTATTTTTCATGTGCCGCCATAAATCCGCAAAGTTTTTCGCGTGACAGGGTCTGCAATCAGCTCTTTAAACGAATCAGTGTCGGCAATGTGATAAGAATTATCTGCCGGACTAATATTCTCATGGGTCAGAATTGGAAGTAGATGAAACTTTTAGTTTGATAATAATTGCCTAATAAAAAAATCATTAAAAGCAGTGTGCTGCACATGAGATACCCGTAAAATCCGTTTGTGCGGCTTAAATCCAGGATGCTTTTCCCCCCGGTAAGGTGATGTGTGATTAAAAAATAACCCAGGAGAGATAGTCCTGTTAAAACAAGATTTTCATGCTCGAATGGAATATCGAATCTGAAGCGGGCCCAGTGCCAATCGCTGAATATGTGCGAAATAATATATAAAGCCTGCCGCCCGCTATTCGCCCTGAAAAATATCCACGCGAAGCTTACAAGGTTAAATGTCGCGAATATCTGCCAGCGGGCCAGAAGCCTGGTTTTCGCAAGCCCCAGGGTGGCATGCAGTTTTTTCTGGTAGGGCCTGTAGAAAACGGAACAGGCCAGATACGCTCCGTGCAAAAGCCCCCACGCCACAAACCCCCAGCTTGCCCCATGCCAGAGCCCCGAAATAAGGAAGGTGACGAAAAGCGCGGCGGCGGTACCCAGGGTCTTCCAGTCGCGCCAATGCATCTGCAGAGGTTTAAAAAGATAGTCGAACAGCCAGCGGGAAAAGCTGATATGCCAGCGCCGCCAGAAATCGGCCACCGACGCGGCAAGGTAGGGACTGTTGAAGTTCTGTGTCAGGTTAATATTGAAAAGCCACGCGCTGCCGAGCGCCATGTCAGTATAGCCCGAAAAATCCATATAGATCTGGAATGAATAGGCGTAGGTGGCCACCAGCAGCGGCAAGCCAGTGAAGCCGTGGACATTGTCATAAACGGCGTCAACAAAGAGGCCGAGACGGTCAGCAATCACAACTTTTTTGAACAGCCCCCCAGGCGAACAGCAGCAGGCCAAAACGCATATTCTCATAATTGAACTCATATTTCGCCTTCAGCTGCGGCAGCAGGTCGCCGGACCGCTCGATAGGCCCCTGCAGCAATTTTGGAAAAAATGCGAGGGATAGGGCGAAGTAGCCCAAGTGCGGCTCCGGTTTTGTAATTTCAAGGTAGATATCGATCAGATAGGAGATGGCCTGGAAAACATAAAAAGAAACCCCTATTGCAACCAAGGCTTTGACCGGCTGGATCTGGGCATTAACGGAAAAAAGCGACGCCAGCGCGTTCAGGTTTGCCGAGACGAAAGGCAGATATTTCATGGCAACCAGGACAAGGACATTAGCCGCTATTCCGCCCCATAACATCCACAGTTTGCCCTTCGTGGTTTTAGCCCGCCCCGCGAATATGCCGAAGCAATAGGTCGTGACGACGACCAGCGTCAAAATCGCCAGCAAGTAAGGAACATCCAACGCCGCGTAGAACAGGAGACTTGCTGCCAGCAGCACGAACCACCGCGTCCGGTCGCCCGCAAAATAAAATAACAGGTAAATGAACGGTAAAAAAAGGAAGTATTGAAGAGAGTTGAATGGCATAATGCGGGGTCAAGGTTTCAGCTTACTGCGGATACTGTTGAGCATATCGCCGACATTTTTAAATGTAAGCAGTTCCTTTTGGGAGAACCTGATCCCGAATTTTGTCTCAATAGCGACGATCAGGTTCACATGCGACAGGGAATCCCAGCCGTCTATATCATTTGCCGTTGTCCCGGGAGTGATGTTGATATCGTCCTCATCGAACACCTCACGGAAAACCTTGTTTAATCTGTCCTGTAATTCCATTATTAATCCTCCATTGTGGAAATGTCACCGGCATCCTGCCCCAGATAGCGGGCCCTGAGGACCCGCCGCATTATCTTTCCGCTTTTATTCTTGGGAATACTATCAACTATAGCGATCTCCTGCGGGGTCGCCATTGACGAAACCTTATTGCTTACATAAAGCCTAATCTTAACTTCCAACTCCTTGGACCAGTCATATTGTTTGTGGAGGCAGACGAAAGCGACCACCTTTTCGAACAGAAGAGCATCCGGTGCCCCTATCACTCCGGCTTCGGCAACTTCTTCTACCTCAAGCAGGGCGCTCTCTATCTCAAAAGGGCTTATTAAGTGACCGGCGGTGTTTATGATATCGTCACTGCGCCCCTTGAACCAGTAATAACCGTCGCTGTCACGAACCGCCGTGTCCCCGGTGTGGTAATACTCATGGTGGAATTTTTGGTTGTAAATCGTGTCATTGTTCAGATATGAGATAAACATGGACGGCCAGCCGGATTTCAGGCAGAGGGCTCCCTGCCGGCCGCTACCGAGCACTTCACCGTTATCGGCGATAATCGCGGCCTCGATCCCGTTGACCGGCTTCCCCATCGATCCGGGCCTGATCTCAAGTCCGGGACGGTTGCTGATCATGATGCCGCCGGTTTCGGTCTGGAACCAGGTGTCATAAATACTTTTTCCGAGCGTGGCGCGCGCCCAGCTGATCACTTCGGGATTGAGAGGCTCACCCACGCTGAAGATATGCCGTAGCGAGCCCAGCTTATAACCCATGTAAAGCTTGGCGTCTTCTCTCATCAGCATACGAAGGGCGGTCGGGGCAGAGTACCAAACGGTAACGGCTTCTCTTTCAAGAAGATCGAGCCAGAGTTTGGCGTCATAGCCGCCGCCGTAGTGGACCTGTGTAATGCCGAGGCTCCAGGGGCCGATAATGCCATAAGCCGTACCGGTAACCCAGCCTTGGTCGGCAGTGCACCAGAAAATATCGGAGCCCGTCAACTGCAGCACTTCCCGCGCGGTCCGGCTCTGGTGCAGCACGCTCCGGTGAACATGCAGCACACCTTTGGGTTTGCCGGTGGAACCGGAGGTGTAGTGCAGCACAGAGGGGGTATCGGGCGCGGTCAGCGGGGCCGTAAAATCGGAGGATGCCTTGCGCATCAGCGCAGGATAGCTAAGAACATCATCTGAAATGTGTTCTTCAATATCTACTACGATTATATATTTCAGTTGCGGAAGCTGGCCGCGGACGCGCGCTATCTTTTTAAGCAGGCTCTTTTTGGTCACCAGGCCTTTGGCCCCCGCATCTCCCAGCCTATCCACGATAGCTTCGTCGCCAAAACTGGAAAATAATGTGCCGCAAATGGCCTGAAGTTTTAATGCCCCCAAAAAACAAAAGAACTGTTCGGGAATTTTGGGCAGGAAGGTGAACAGAATGTCTCCGCGCGCAAAACCGAGAGACCGCAGGATGGTGGAGAACTTGCTGGATTCCCGGTCAAGATCGGCAAAACTGTAATCGACACGCTCCTGGTGCGCGGATATCCATCGGAATGCCGTTTTAGCCCCGAGTCCCCGCTCGCATTGCAGGCGGGTACAGATATGGCCGATATTGTACTGTTCGTGTACTATAATACACGTCACGGCTTACGGGCTCCGATCTTTTTGGCAGGTACGCCGCACCATATCTCATTTGAAGGGATGGAGCTGGTGACCACGGCCCCGGCTCCCACTACCGCGCCTTTGCTGATACGTACCCCTTTTAGGATTACCGTATTAACTCCGATCCAGACATCTTCTTCAAGAACTATCGGGGTCCCTGGACAGGCTTGACGGTTCATGGGTTTCCCTATCTCGGTGCCATGATTATGGTCGATAAATTTGGTTTCAGAAGAGATAAGGCAGTTGTTGCCTATGTGGATATTTTCCCTGATATTGAATTCGCACCCCCTGCCGATGAATACATCGTTCCCTATTACAATAGAGGGGCCCGGCTTCCAGGGCCCGTCAAATTTAAAAAATATGTTCGGTTCAAGCCGGCAATCGTTTCCCAGGCTCACCTGGTGAGGCCAGGTTATGTTACAGGAAGGCAGAACTGTCCCCTTTCCGACCCTTAAACCCTGCATACTCCACCATAATTTTCTCAAAAACGACGCCGCGACGGAAAAATAGCCGCGCAGCCTGAAAAAGGCTTTCTGAAATAACATAATTTCCCTCTTTATACGGACAAAACTACCGCGTTCGCTGTCGGCTATTTTATCAGCCTGCTTAAGATCTTAGCCAGCAGGAGGTCCGCCTTTCTGAGACGGAGCGATATTCCTGAGTATGGGTGTAAAGGGGAATCGGCATATTTCCAGTATTGGGTATCCGCCAAGCCCGCCGCTTTCCGCTTTAAGATCAAGTCCAGTACGTATCTCCGCCGCCACGGCTTGAGACTTCCAAGTGCGTGTGACATCGTGAACCCGCCGTAAACGATATCCATGCCCTCTTTCCCTATAAGGCTCACGGGTTGTTCCGTGCACATCAAGGCGACATTAAGCGCGTCCTGGTCCTGCGACGCGAATAAAAATGGACGCGGCGCGGACTGGCGCGAATCGGGCATCCCCAGCATTTTTTCGATAACACCGATAACGGCCTGCCATGCCTCCAGGAAGGATATATCTTTAGCCTGGACGCCTACAAAACCGGAATTGGCATAGAGATCGAGGTCGTTCCTGAACTTGAAGTTGTGCGGTTCGAAATACTTCTTCCACTCGCACCGGATCGGATGGCTGGCAAGAACAGGGGAATTCACGTCTTCACAAAGTGCGACGCCATGGGAAAGCCATTTTTCGAAGAAAGCCCATTCGCATTTAACTACGATGTCGGGATCGAAATAAGCCAGCGCATCCATTTCCTGCGGATATGCCCGCAACAGGTCCATCATGAAAGCTGGTTTGTAAAGGCAGAAGTGCAGAGCTGTCTTTAGAGGGACGAACCGGAGCCGGCACCCATCCGCCACTGAAAGTTCATGGTACCCGCCGCAGTCCTTTAATGGTTTCGCCCAGGGCGGCAGTTCACCTCGGTAGCCGGCCCAGATCACGCCGCGGTACCCATGCCGGCAAAGGGAATTGGCCAGTCCCGCCAGACCAAGGTGGTAATCGTTTTCAAAAAGCGTACATATAGATGTTTTCATTTTTTTACCCGGCAAGCCCGTTCCCTGATCATGGAAAATATCCTGACATTATACCCGAACAGATGGATCCATGAAAACAGGCGGTTTATTATTTTCCGGCAAAACCCGATACGGATATCTCCGCCGTTAAGCCACTCCACGATATCGAAGTCATTTTTGGACGTTTTAACGAACACAAAAGGGCCGTCAATCGAGGCCTGGTTCTCGTATTCCCTGCACCAGACCGCGGACTTAATGCCTTTATAATATTTGCTCGTAAAACAGATTTTGCGCGGAAAGTCGAGTCTGTCGAATTCTTCAAGATATTTGACTTCAAATCCCAGGCGGTCATCCATTATCACGAAAATATTGTTCCAGTTTATTCTAGCTATCCTCCTGGCCCATTTTTCCCTGACCTCCGCCTCGCTGGAATAATGTGATAAGTGGACTTCCGCATCCCCGCCTATCAGGCCGATAGGATACGGGTTGTTCTTCCGTATCTCATTCCTTTCCGGATAAATGGAAGTTTTGATAAACTCGATTTTACCGGACAAATATCGCTTCGGGTCTTTTAACATCCGCAAAAAGCAGGGCGTGTACATTCCGAGACCGACGAACGGGGTCGTATACATAAGGCCCAGTTCGCTGTATATAAATCCGGCGTAGCAATTGTTGCAGATGATAGTGAAATCTTTATTTTTAAGTCTCTTTCTGTTGATATAGTTTTCAAGATCGTTCGCAAGACCCATACATTCTCCAGTAAAGCAGGCTACGATAGGCTGGCGCCACTTGTTTCATCCCTCATCTTTACACGGTTATTGTACCATTCCGCGGGTTCATGATCCGTTCGGAAAGAACATCCACCGTTATAAAGAGACGAAGTGTACATTTTTCACCAATATACGATAAAAAGTCGTAAAATAGCCTTGTTGTTTTTCGTAAGTCGGCAGAACGTTCCCCGAACCGTAAACAATGAACCTGACAAAACGTTTTTCCGCTTTTCTGGCGCTCATAAGCCATTTGCGCGCGGCAGGTATGTTTTTCCGGCAACGGCTAAGTCCGCGATCGGCGGAGTTTTGGGCGGTCAAAGGCCGCCAGGCCCGGCAGTTCGGTTCAACGGGAAAATCCTCATGAAAACAGCGGTCTGCATACCCACTTATAACCAGGAGGGCTTTTCTGGAGCTGGGAGGCTTTAACTTCGCGGTGCATGCAAGGACCTGGCTTATGAATCGTGGCTTCGGCCCCCTTCTTTATTGGTTTACCGGGATGCGGTTTAAACTTAAGAACGCGGCCAAAACGCTGCTTTACCGCGCGCACGGAGGGGAATAACCGCGTCAATCGTACGATACGGGGCCGCCACGGATATGGAAGAAAATCTCGGATCAAAATTTATTGTTCAGCTCGTGCCCGGCTTCCCGCCCTCTGTAAACGGCCTGGGAGATTACGCCCTGAATCTTGCCCGGAAGCTCAGGGAGGATTTCGGGATCGTCACGAACTTTCTTGTCGGCGATCCCGCCTGGCAGGGCCCCCCGGAGCTGGAAGGCTTTCTCGTCCGGAAAGTGTCCGCCCGCACCGGTTCAGACCTCTCCGCGGCCCTGTCGGCCTGCCGGGTGCCGGTATTGCTGCATTACAGCGGCTACGGCTTTGCAAGGCGGGGCTGTCCATTCTGGCTTATCAAAGGCTTGCGCGAATGGAGATCGGGAGACGCGTCGTCCAGAGCCATAACGATGTTCCATGAAATATACGCCACCGGTCCGGTGTGGAAGAGCGAATTCTGGCTGTCCCCTATCCAGCAATCGATAGCCGCAAGCTTGATGAAAATGAGCGACCGCTGTATTACAAGCAAACGATCTTATAGCGACGAAATCGGGCTCTTGAGCGGGGGGGTGCATTCCGGCGTGCCGGCGTTGCCGGTTTTTTCCAATATCGGTGAGCCGCGCGACGTGCCACGTTTGGATAAGCGCGCGCGGCGCATGGTGATATTCGGCGGGGCGCCAAGACGCAAACGGCTCTACCTGAGAGGCTTCGGGAGGGTTATCGATTCCTGCCGGCAGCTTGGCATTGAAGAAGTCATGGACATCGGCCCGTCGACGGGTATTACATTGCCAAACCCTGCCGGGTTAAAGATCCGGGAGATCGGAGCGCTAAACGCGCAGGCGGTGAGCGATATAATGGCGGCTTCGCTGGCTGGATTCTCTGATGCCAATCCGTATTTTCTCGGGAAGTCGGGTGTTTTCGCCGCCTATTGCGCGCACGGACTTTTGCCGATCAATAGCAGCGCCTGCGCCGGGGTTGTGGACGGGCTCTTAGGCGGAGAGCACTATTGGGCGGCGGGCAATGAAGGACTACTGGATATTGTTAAAGCCCAGATGATAGCGGACAATGCTTATAAGTGGTACCGGGGGCATGATCTCGCGGCGCATGCCGCCGCTTTCGCGGCGATCCTCAGGGCCTTGCGATAGCCGGGGTAGCCCGGACCGCTTTTAGATTCTTCCCGGGTTGAAAAAGTCCGATGCGCTGCCCCGCCAGCGAAAATATCTATTCCCGGCTATCTATACCCAAAACTCTTTCCCATTGTGCCAGAAGCACATGAGGTGAAAAGTTCTTTTCATACAAACTTATCTGGCTTTCTCTCGAAACGATCCCGGCTCTGATATCTTTTGCGAATGACACGACCGCATTAAGCACCTCAGAGTAATTCGACACGGAAGATAAAATTCTTGTAGATACGGGATCAAAAGCAATATCTGAGACTCCGCCTTTATCTGTCGCAAGCCAGGGAAGGCCCGCGCTCATCGCCTCCAATAAACTAACGGGCAACCCCTCCGGATGAGTTGACAGCAGCAGGAAGGCATCTAGCATTCCAACGGCCTTTGACTGCTCAGACTCACCACTAAAAGTGCCATGGTATTTTAAGTTTGAAAATCTTGTGAAATATGACCGCGGGTAACGATTCCCTTCTCCCCAAATATGAAATTCTATATTTTCGGATCTGCAGTCTTCGCTAAGGCGGCAAAGCAGATCTATCCCCTTCTCCGGTATAAGCCTGCCATAATATCCGAAATTTAATTTTGACTTAGTGGCATGGTAATTATGATGAAACACCGCAAGTTTCCGGGAAAAGGGAGGCATAACATCTACGTCTCTTTTAAGTGATTGGCGCATGTTTCCAGCGGTTGTGCGGGAGCATGATATCACCTTGTCCGCTTTTAAAAGCGCTTTTTTATATAGCTTGTCCCAGGTCGCCTGATCGCTTGCGTCTCCGGAAGTGTGGTGGTGATGCACCCATAGTTTGGCGCGTAAAAGGTGGGCGATAAACCAGATGCTTTTACCCTGACCATTGGTATACAGAGCCGTATAATTAACGCGCCGGATCCTCATGCATATGAAGAAAAGCCATATCAGGCGCAATCTTGAACGTTTCAATCTTCCCAGGTAAACGTTTCTGCAGGTTTGCCTGTAAAGCCTTTCAGTTCCCGGCAGCATTTCGGAATTAAGCACTATCAGGTCCACTGCCGTGCCCGACCGCGCCATATTACGGCAAAACCCGATGATATGGCTTTCTATACCGCCTATAGGCAGGTGTCGGGTGACAAATACCAGGATCGAAGGCTTTGGGTTTTCGTTGCGGAGCATTTAATTTGATGAAAAGCGGCTGAATATTAGCGGTGCGTGTGTCATTATACGGGTCTTTTTATCCAGAGCCTGGCATTTGGTAATTTTTGCAATGATTTTTCGAAGAGAGCGGACACTTTATGGCCGCCCTCGAACTGAACTGCTATAAAGGGTTTTCCCAACAAAGCGGCCATAATACATACGTGCATGCGGGTGGATACCACCGCCGAAGCATTGGCTATCTCAGCGACAAAAGATTCAAAACTGTAATTTTGGGGCAGGCTGATATCCCCGGTTTTCACGACATTATAGTTTAGAGAGGGAAAATGCTCCCTTGCCTTCGAGATCGCTTCCGTAACGAAAGGGGTATTCCCATATACGGCGCCAAGCGCCCTTTTCTTTATTAAATTTTTTAAGCTATTCGGAACAAGAGATCTGAATAAAACAGGTATCCTGAAAACACCAGGCGGCTTTGTAGCTCTTTCAGCGTCGAATCTCTCAACGACCAACAAACTGTTGTTGGATATTCGCTTTTTCACGTCATTTAACCAGTCACTCCCGATTAACGCGAAAGACATGTCGTGATCAACGTAAACTTCGACATTGGCTGGGGCGAATTCTCGAAAAAGGGAATAAGATATTTCATCCCTGGCTATTATTGTTGTGGATCCGGTACGAAGATTAAATATATCTGAAAGCCTTTTCGCATTTGAGGCTATGCAGGAACAGGGAAGAACTATCACGGGGAGATCTTTATACTTTAATAGCGCCAAACCCAACAGGCTTTTTTCTATCGGCTTGTTTTTCGGATGGATAGTTAAATCGCCATTGCCGCTTACCACAACAGTTTCGGCTTTACTAATATCATCAACCAAGTCTAAGCCAAGTTCTTTAAATAAAACCATGGCCCCCAGTCTCATTAAATTGTCGCCGTTGTTCCCGGCAAGCGGCTCGAAATAGACTTTTTTCCCTTTCAGTTCTTTCAATTTATTGATTACGATAGTATGCATCATGGAATTTGTCGGCTGTTTAATGGCCCTCTCGCGATTTCCGGTTAGACGAGTATCCGTATTGCCTGAAACAGCTTTGCGTCCAAAAGCCGCGTGGCGTAATCTTAACATTTTTATAATTATTCGACCTAGGAATCAATTTTAAGGTGTGAGCCGAGAAGTCCGGATACACTTAGGAGGCGGGTAAAATACGTAAAAGATTGAAGCCGGGGTCAACTGCGGGTGTTGTTCGAAGACTTTGCAGACAAGCCTCTTTTGGAAAATGTTAGAATCAGTGTGGCTGTCCAGATATCATACGGTGTTCAATGTTTTGGTCGCATATTCATGTCGCGGGGGACAATGACAGGTATACGTATTCCGGAGGATGGTCGGAAGAGATCTGGAATGATAATTTTAAGCCATCCGACAGGAAATGAATTCGTCCGCAGTGCGGCTTTGGCCCTGGCGGAAGCAGATCTGCTGGCTGAGTTTGACACGTGCATCGCCTGGCATACGGGGGCCTGGCTTAACAGATTTCTTCCGTCGTACATCCGCGGAATCTTGGAAAAACGTTCTTTCCCGGGCCAGCTTTTGAGCCGGACAAAGACGCTTCCTTTAAGAGAATCCTGCAGATTGCTGGCTTTACGGTTGAAATTAAACTCCCTGATGAAGCATGAACGCGGGGTTTTATCCATAGACGCGGTCTATCGTAATTTTGATCTCTGGGTCTCGCGCAATCTGGGTCATTTTCCGGACCTGCAGGCCGTTTATGCCTATGAAGACGGAGCCCTTGAAACTTTCAGGGAAGCCAGCAGGCGGGGCATAAAATGCATTTACGACCTTCCCATCGGTTATTACCGCGCTGCCCAGAAGATCTACGCCGAAGAAGCGGTGCTCGAACCCGAATGGGCCCCGACCCTGACCGGACTTTCCGACAGTAAGGAGAAACTGGAGCGGAAAGACGAGGAGCTTAGCCTGGCGGATACTATCATTATCCCGGGGAGTTTTGTAAAGGGAACCCTGGATATGGCGCCCGGCGTTAAGGGACTGATAAAAGTTATAAATTTCGGCGCGCCGGCCCCTTGTGTCGGGGCCGGGGTTAAAGACCGTAAAAAAAAGCTTCGCTTGTTGTATGTCGGCTTATTAACACAGCGCAAAGGCCTTTCCTACCTTTTTAAGGCTGTAGATAAATTGGGGGACAGCGTGGAGTTGACGGTCGTAGGCGCCAGGCTTTTCCTGGGGTATTGCAAGTCCCTGGAGGACGCTCTGTCACGTCACCGCTGGATACCCTCTTTGCCGCATGAAGAACTTCTGAAAGAGATGCGAAGCCACGATGTTTTGATATTCCCATCTGTATTCGAGGGTTTTGGTCTTGTGATCTTAGAGGCCATGTCGCAGGGATTGCCGGTGATAACCACGGCAAACACCGCCGGTCCGGACATCATCCAAGATGGAGTTGATGGCTTTATCGTGCCCATCCGTTCTTCTGAAGCTATTGTCGAAAAGTTGGAACTGTTGATGGACCGGGAACGATTGGACGACATGAGCGCGCAAGCCGTTAAGAAGGCGGCGCTTTGCGGCTGGCAGCGGTATAACAGTGATATCGTGGCTGCGGTCCGGGACGCACTGGGCGGGGCTCGGCCATGAAAAATACAGCCGCGGATAAAACAGGCCCCGCGCCTGCAAGGCCTGATCCGAAGATAAGAAGGTTACGGCTGGTTAAGCGCCTGACATGGCTCTTTTTCCTTTTGCTCATTTTCGAAGGAGCCCTGAGGAAATGGGCGTTCCCCGGCTTTAGCCAACCGCTCCTGCTTGTAAGGGCGCCTGTGCTCCTGTGGCTTTATTTTGTGGCTTCCCGCGCCGGCCTGATGCCGAGCAATAATTATATGGCGGCCTTCATCGCCTTGGCCATCGTTTCTTTCTTTTCGTCCTTTATTAATCCTGCCACCAATATTCTTGTATCTTTGTACGGATTGCATGCGGATTTTCTTTACCTTCCGCTTATTTTTGCCATGCCAAGGATCTTATCCCGGGAAGATGTCGAGAAAATAGGAAAATGGTTCCTTCTCCTGTCTATCCCTATGGCCATTCTCATGGTCCTGCAATTCCAATCCGGGCCATACAGTATCTGGAATCTGGGGGTTAACGGTGAATACGACCAATTAGCCTCCGCCTTTGGAAAGGGGCGGCCCCCGGGTACTTTTAGTTTCAGCACGGGGCCGGCTCTTTTTTTCCCTTTGGCCGCCGCCTTTCTCGTATATGGCATCACTGAAAAGAAGATGTATAGCATGTTCCTTGCTATGCTCGCGGGAATAAGTTTTATGGTCGCGGCGGCTGTCTCAGGAAGCAGGAGCCTTGTTGTGGGAACCGTGATGGTTCTTTGCGCCGCGGCGGGAAGTGTCATTGTCCGGCCGCTGATCCTTATAAGGTTTTTCAAATTCCTGCTGATCCCGGCCGTTTTCGTAATAGCCGTTCTATATATGCCCGTATTTCAAGAGGGGAGCGAAGTGCTCAGCGCGCGGTTCGAACAAGGCGGCGGCGTAGAGGCTGGTATCCTTGATCGCATCACCGGTAATTTCCAAAAGGCCTACAAGACACTGAACGAAACGCCTCTGCTTGGGGTGGGCATAGGGATGGGTACTGTCGCAGCTTCCCAGTTGCTTACGGGGGATAAGCGGGTTTTGTGGGTTGAAAACGAATGGATGCGCTGTCTTGCGGAGGGAGGTATATTGTTTGGCCTGCCCTATATCCTCCTGCGGATAGGGATAGTGTTTTTTATGTTCATTAAAAGTTTCAAAAGTCTGCGTAAATACAATATGCTGCCCATACTGCTTTTTGGGGCCTGCGCGCCCAATGTCCTGATGGGACAATTCGGCCAGACCAATATCTTGGGTTTTGCGGTATTCGGCGCCGGTCTATGCCTTGCCGCGACAAAACCCCGGGAGGTTGCTAAAAGTGTTACGAGCGGGGATTCCCCTGCCGGGAGCAAGACGCCCGATAAGCGGGCAGTCCTGCCTGGTGCGCCAGCTAAGTTAGACCATAAATGACTTTGAGGCTTAATATATCCGTACCGCTGACAGGAAGTGCTCCCAGCTTTGTTCCTGGCCATGGCGCGGGCCGTTTATCGGTAAGATTGCGGACTTTGCAGCGGCTTTGCTCCCCCGTTTATATGGGTTCCGGGCAGACGGTAGCGGAGGTGCTTCCCTCGCTAAACTGTCCTGATTTCCAATAAGATATAATATACCGGCGGCAAAAGTCCCGTGGGCAGGAATTGCCGCGTGGACCTTCAAAACAAAGCCGAATTGCAGGACATCAACAAATGCGGAACATCTTTTTTAAAAAACCGTAATGTCACTCATGACCGCTATGAATGGTCTGGCCGCTAAAATCAGGGGAATATAAAGTGAAGAAAGTGCCTTTATCTGTCATAATACCCGTTCTGAACGAGGCAAAAAATCTGCCCCGCTGCCTTCAGTCCGTACGCTGGGCGGAAGAGATATTCGTAGTCGATTCCGCAAGTTCGGACGATTCGGCGGCCATCGCGGGTTCTTTCGGGGCCAAGGTCGTTCAATTCAAATTTACCGGTATTTCCCCTAAAAAGAAAAACTGGGCGCTAGACAACCTGCCCATATCCAATGAGTGGGTGCTTATACTCGATGCGGATGAGGCATTCCCGGCTGGCGCGGAAGAGGAACTGCGCGAGGTCTGCGGCTCCAACAGCCGCGGATTCGACGGATATTTCATTAACCGGCGGTTCATGTTTATGGGGAAATGGCTTAAACATGCCTACCAGCCCAACTGGATATTAAGGCTGTTCAAACATGGCCTCGCCCGCTATGAAACCCTTACCGATATGGCGACGGATTCAGGTGATAACGAGGTTCATGAAAATATCATCCTTAAGGGAAAGGCCGGGTATCTAGGCTCCCGGCTAGACCACTACGCCTTCCCTACCGTGGACGTTTTCGTGAATAAGCATAACCGATATTCTAACTGGGAAGCCCGCGTGGCGATAGATCATAGCCGAAAATCCTTCGCAAAGGCTAACACCGCCGATAAAACCGGAGTTAAACGAAAGCTGAGAAACCTCAGCAGACATATGCCTTTGCGGCCGCTATTGAGGTTCTTATATGTATATGTTGTTCAGTTGGGCTTCTTGGACGGATGGGAAGGCTACTACTTCGCCAGGCTGCACGCGCTGTACGAGTTCCTTTGCGTCTGCAAGACATACGAGCTGAAAAAATCCCTGGCTCAAAACGGCGCGGATAAAGTATTGCCGAAGTAAATGACCGTGCGTAAATCCCCGCGGCAATAGTATCCCCCCCTTTTTTTCACGGCATCCTGCGGTATAAGTTCTTTTTTCCGCTAAAGATCAGGGGCGTTACCGGGAAGCTGTAAAAGCAGCCTCTTAATTCTTTGGCGGGCGCTTTTCGGCGCCTATGACCCGGTTCAGGGATTCCGCTATCTCTTGCTCTTTAGCCTCTTTGGCCGGTCCCCCGTAGAACGCCGTCCGGCTGCCGTCCTTAAAATTCAGGACCAGGGCTGGCTGATATTTTTTTCTTTGCGGTGCTTCCATCATCCTCTGTAATCTTTCCTCGCCAAAGACCTTTTTCAGCCATCCAGGGGAGTCGCTGGCCCTGTAGGGGCTGACTTCAAAATTCCGAATATCCTGCACCGGAACCGTTTTTGCGTCGGAGTACAGCGAGTTGCGGTATTCAACTTTGCCGCTGTCCGCGTTTATAAAGACCGGGCAGAATATATTCCGTATAAAGTTGAAGAAGAAGAGAGCGGTCAAAACCCCGAATATTAATCCAAAGGAGCCGAAAACATAAAGGAATATGTCCCTCATTTGCAGCGGATCGAAAACCAGTTTTTCATCGAAACTGTCAATTCCCGGGGTTCCAAGTTTTGTGTTTATCCCATCAATGAAGGCGGTAATGGGTTCGGGCATCCCATACGGAATAAGGTGGGTTATGGTGGTGGCCTCCCCGCCGGCCGTTTCCGCCGAGAGGGTGTTGATGCGGGCTGGAGAGGCGCCGGGCCTCCCGCTTATCGGCCGACTGAATTCCGATGACAGGGAGAGGGTAGTTACCCCGCCGAGGCTGAGTATCTTGTAACGCAAAGTGTAAAAATACTTAAAATTAAACTGCAGGTCCCATGCGGTGCCCTTCCGTGTTCCTGTAATGCCCCATTCCTGGCAATAGAAGCCTACAATGCCCAGGGCAAAAGCAAGGCCAAGTACCCCGAAAAAGAGGGCTAATATCGAACCGGTTATTGATGAAAGTCTTAAGTACATTAGAGCATCTCCAGTTCTGAAATATCGCCGTGAAGAAGGCACGAAAATGCGCGGCTAACTTGGCCTGTTTTGGCGTAAATTGCAGTATTATGATAACAAAAATACGTCAGGGAATATCCATCCCTTCCCGCCAGGTTTAGGGGTATATATTGGCCGCAATTCCATATGGCATGGCGGGCGGCGCAATAGAGGGATCTGATTCATGCTACGAACATCAGTTTATCGAAGAAGAGGAGCACTCCGGCTGTGGCCAGTATAAGGCCGGCGGCCAGCTTCACATAGCGCAGCGGCTTGCGGAAGCGCGCCATAAGGGTGAAGAACCTGGCGGTAAGGAAAGCCGCGGCCAGGAGCGGAAGCGCCATACCGGCCGAATAAACCGCGAGCAGCGCCATTCCCCTCGCCGCCGTGCCGGTCAGGGCCGCCATGCCAAGTATTGTGGCCAGTATGGGCCCTATGCAGGGAGACCAGCCCAGCGCGAAAGCGAACCCCAGGAGGAAAGACCCTGCCCCCCCCTGCGTGAGCCCGCGCGTGGAGAAGCGTTTTTCGTAATTGAGGAAGCGGAAACTGAAGAGGCCCGACATGTGCGCGCCCAGCAGCACAAGCGCCGCCCCGAAGATCTTCATCAGCGCGTCCCGGTGCGAGGACAGCAGGGCTCCCATGCCGGAGGCCGCCGCCCCCATCATGGAGAAAGCCAGGGTGAATCCGACTATGAATATGACCGCATTTCCGACCACCTTGCCGGTCACCACCTTCGCGTGCCCGTTGATTATTTCTCCGGCCGAAAAGCCGGACAGCATCGAAAGGTAGCCGGGGAGCAGCGGCAGTATGCAGGGAGAGAAGAACGACGCTATGCCGGCGCCGAAGGCCGCAATTAAAAGTCCGGTATCCATCTTACCGGCCTGTTTTGGCCGCGGCCGGGGCCGCTGGCGCTATCTCTATTTTAAAAATATCCAGGTCCCCCCAGGTGCCGCGCCTGACATGAAAAATTATCGTATATTTCTTTCCGGCGGCGTCCTTGAAGAGCGCCTTTATCTTTTTGACGTCATTATCCCCGTTCGATGATTTTTGTTCCACCGAAGCGAGTTTAAGTTTCAGCACTTTTTGGGCGGGTTTGTCCTCCAGCAGAAAGGCGCCCTTTAACTGTATGTCCTTCGTGATGTAATCGGTTACGAAGGCGGCAAGGTCCTCGTCGCTCTCCTGTATAAGGGGCTGTGTTTCGTCTTCGTCGCCGTTCTTTACGGCGTCGGTAGAGACCGCGGCCTCGGACAACCCGTCGTCCTCGAAGGCCGCCAGCGGCGCGGCGGAGGCCAGCAGCCCCAAACCCGCCAGCAGAAGGAATGCCTTTTTCATTTTTTTGCCCCCGATCCGCGGACTATTTTCATCGGCGGTCTTTTTATCTCCGGCCAGTGCGCCGTCTCGACGTAGCCCATTACGGTTTCCCAGTGCCCCTGGCTCCTGAGTATAAAATCGCACACCTCGCGTACCGCCCCCATGCCGCCTTCTTTTTTCGTCACTATGTCGGCCGCCGTTTTCACCTCTTCCTGCGAATTGGCCGGGGCGCAGGCAAGCCCGGCCATTTTAAGAACCGGGATGTCGGTCCAGTCGTCACCCATATATGCCACGTTCTCCGGCTTAAGGCCGGTATCGGCCAGTATGCGGCGCAGCGGGTCCAGCTTGGAAAGAAAACCCTGGTACGCGTAGCTCATGCCCAGGCTTTTAGCGCGTTCCTCCGTGCCGGGGGATTCGCGGCCGGTTATTACGCCCGTGATAATGCCGAACTGGTTCAGAAGCCTCAGTCCTATCCCGTCCAGCGAGTGGAAGGACTTGAACTCCACCATCTCCTTCCCCTTGCCGGGTATGTAGTACATCTTGCCGTCGGTAAGCACGCCGTCGACATCCATCAGGAAGATCTTTATCTTGCCGGCTTTTGCGGCGTTATTCTTTTCGCCCTTTGTCATAATTTCGTTTTCCATTTTTCAACCAGGCTCATTTCGGCTTTGCGGGAGGCGTAGTTCTTTGGCGCCGGTCCTGTATAGCTGAAAAGATACCAATTAATCGTTTCCTCCAGCCAGGCCGCCGCGGGGGTGGATGTCCAGCCAAGTTCGCTTTCGGCTTTTGAAATATCCAGCACGAAATCCCCCCCCATCGAAAAAGGCGTGGCGGCGAAATCAAAACCGTTCTCTTTCATCCAGGAGTATTCGGGGTAAAGTATCTCCGCTTCCCGGTGCATTATCCGCGCGGAAAGCCTGACGAAATCGTCCAGCGTCATGGTCTGCGAATCCCCGAAGTTGTAGGTTTTTCCCTGAGGCGCTTTGGCGTAGATGAGCGCTTCCAGGGCGCGCGCCGCGTCCCTGGAAAAAAGAAAACGATTGTTGAAGGCGAAGCCCGGCAGGAAAAGCGGTCCTCCGTCGGCCAGCCGCAGCCAGTATGAGTAGGCGCGCAGGGTGGGATCGTTGGGGCCTATCACGACGGGCGGCCGTAGTATTGCCGCCGGGAATCTGGTTTCAGTGTAGGCCTTGAGGTATTCCCGCTCGGCTTCGTACTTGCCCAGGCTGTAGGCGTATTTCTCTTTAAGCGGAGCCCTAAGGGGCAGCAGTTCCGCCTGTTTTTCCCTGAAAGGGGATGAGGATCCGGCCAGGATGGAGTAGATGGCGGCTGACGAGGTGAAGAGGTATAGCCCGGTTCTCCCGTTGAAAACCCTTATGGCTTTCCGCGCGTCCTCCGCCGTGTAGCAGATGTTGTCTATCACGGCGTCCCAGGGCTCTACCGCCATTCTGGAAAGATCTATCTCAACGGTACGGTCGCCCCGGGCCTGGCGTATGTCAAGCGGCAGGCCGTCCACAGGGGCGCACCTTGAGAATATCGTTACGTCATTGCCGGCCTTGTGCAGGCGTATGGCCGCCTCTTTTCCAAAAAAGTTTGTGCCGCCGAGTATTAATATCCTCATATGGTGGGAACCGTGTTAATAGTATATAAATTTTCAGCACCCATTCATCAAGTCCCTTGAGTAACATGGTTTTTCCCTGCTTTTTGTGCTAATTTTTGGTTTTTAATCCTAAAGGTTAACATAAGTTAACTTAATTTCCGACTTGGTTTGTCGGGGCTGCTGTTATTGGGGTTTGGATGGTTTTATTTTTTTGTGGTTGCAAAAATGGTTAACATAAGTTAATATGATTTGATGGAGAGAGAATATTATTCCATACCCGAGGTTGCGGCCATGCTTGGGATCAGCCGCATAGCGGTTTTTAAGAAAGTTAAGAATGGTAAATTGGCCGCGTTGCGTTTTGGGAGAAATTGGGCTGTTTCCGCCGAGGTTGTGAGGGGCTTGGGTTCGGCGGTGTCCCGGCCGGTTTTGCCCCCGCCTGTGAAGGGTTTTGTCGCCGCGGAGGCTTCCGCTCCGACGATAGACAATGAAATGGATTCAATGGGTTGGGATTGAGGGCGGCTTTTTCCCGCGTCGCCTGTTCGCTTTGGCGGGTGTTGCATTGGTTGCCGCCAGGTCCGTGGATATTGCGCGGCATCGGGGTTGGCATGAAATGCTGCCCCCCCTGCCGAGTGAATAGTCGCTTTTGGGATAGACGGTGGGGTTTGTTTCGTGTTTCGGGGTACACGGCGGATTTTTGGCGGCCCCCTTGTAAATTTTTAGGAGCTTATCCCCCCCATTTTGTGAAATATTGTTGAATCTTTATATAAATTCTGCTATTATTTAACAATCTTGATAGGCGGCTTAATTAAATTGAGGCACGGATTGATAATATGCATATTCCAAACAAGTGTCCGGCATGCGGCGGGAAGGTTCGGATTACCGAGCTTCGCTGTTCCGGCTGTGATACGACAGTGAAGGGTAGTTTTCATCTTCCTCATTTCGCGGAGTTGACGCCGGCGGAAGATAAGTTCTTGCGTATTTTTCTGGCGTCAAGGGGCAGTATTAAGGAAGTGGGGCGAAGGCTGGGTATTTCGTACCCCACGGTGAGGGGGCGGCTTGATTCCCTGTTGAATAGGCTTGGGTTGGGGAATGTGCAGGCTGAGGCCAGGTTGCGCCGTATAGCGATCGTAGAGAAGTTGGAGCGGGGGGAGGTAACTGCCCGTGAGGCGATAGTGCTGCTGAAGAACCTTGAAAAATGAACGCGGCAGAAAATGCCTCCGTGCCGATATTAGCTGGGGCGTGGCGGGTGCCGCGTCCGTGAATTTGTTAAGCGCTTGAGCTTTAGTCTGATGCGGGGCGGGGATGTTTTCACGTGAAAACAAATCGGTTTAAAAATACCATGAAGCGTGTTTTTAGCCCGGGAGGCGGCTCCCGGGCTGTTTTTTGGTTAAATCCTGAGCATAGGGATGCGCCGGGCGCGCATTGGAAATGATGTTTGCGATGCGGGCATTGAATTTTTAGGGCCATGGCTCATGTTGTTTGTTGGTTTGTTTAGCGGGATGGATCTGACCGCTCTTCCGCCTGCGCGCTCGAGCGGCATTTGACTTGTACGCGTTAAAACTATAGAATAGTTAAATCATCAGGGTGGATTTGTTTTCACGTGAAAACATTTGGACGCCAAGGAGCGTATATGGCTGAAATAGTGGCGATAGCTAATCAGAAAGGGGGGGTGGGGAAGACAACTACGGCTATAAACCTGGCTGTAGCCCTTGCCGCCTTCGACTATGAGACACTTCTAATTGATTTTGATCCCCAGAGTAACGCGACTTCCGGTTTGGGTGTGGACATAACTAATAACAATAAGAACATTTATGACGTCCTCTGCGGCAGAGCTCCCGTGGAGGCGGCTATACATCAGACTTCCGTGGAGTGGCTGGATATAGTGCCGACAAGCCATAACCTGGCCGGCGCCGAGATAGAGCTGGTGAGCGAATTTTCCCGGGAGTCCGTCCTGAAGAGGTCCTTGGACAAGGTGCGCGGGATGTACAAGTTCATTATAATAGACTGCCCGCCTTCGCTGGGGCTGCTTACCGTGAACGCCCTTAATGCCTCTAACTCTGTAATGACCCCGGTGCAGTGCGAGTATTATGCTATGGAGGGGCTGGCATATTTTATGAATACCGTCGAGAAGATCCGCCAGGCCCTGAATCCGGGGCTGAAAATAGACGGCGGCGTGGTTACTATGTACGATTCGCGTATAAACCTGGCCAACCAGGTGAGGGGAGAGATAGCGAAGTACTATGGGGACAGGCTTTATAAGACGGTCATACCGCGGAACGTGCGCCTGGCGGAGGCCCCCAGCTTCGGGCAGCCTATCTTCGTCTATGACCCCAGTTCCCGCGGGGCCCTCGCCTATAAGGAACTGGCGCTGGAGTTCCTCTCTCGGCGCGGGGTGGATATTTCCTCTTACAAAAATTCGGACCTCTACGTAAACGAAGAGGCCGAGCTGGAATATGACCTGGGCGGCTGAGGATCCCGATAATTAAGGAGAATAATATGAGAAAAGCTTTAGGAAGGGGTATTGACTCCCTGATAACGAAGGTACATGACAACGACATCTCCGGGAACATAGTCCAAAAGATACCCTTGGGGAATATACGTCCCAACCGCTATCAGCCGCGCCGCAATTTCGAAGAAGCGGCTCTTAAAGAGCTGGCCGAGTCGATCCGGGAGCGGGGGCTTCTCCAGCCTATTTCTGTCTGGAAGGACAGCGGGGAGGATCAGTATGAGCTTATAGCCGGGGAGCGCCGCCTCCGCGCCGCTGCGCTGGCCGGCCTTGCGGAAATAGACGCGATAGTGAAAAGGGACCTGGACGACGAGCAGAAGCTCGCCCTGTCCCTCATAGAGAATATACAGCGGGAGGACCTGAACGCCGTAGACACGGCCCTGGCCTACAGGGAGTTGATGCAGAATTTCGGCGTATCCCAGTCCGATATAGCCAAGCGCGTGGGCAAGTCGCGCGCCGCCGTTTCCAACACGCTGCGGCTCCTGGAGCTCGACGAGGATATCAGGCAGGGGATACAAGGCGGCTTGATAGACGCGGGGCATGCGCGCGCCCTTATCTCGATACCGGACTCGGCCAAGCGCCGCGAGGCTTTTCAGCGTATAGTCGCGGAAAAACTTTCAGTTCGGGAAGTTGAGGCTTTCGCGCAGAGTTTTCATGCGCGCCCGAAGACACAGCGCGTGCCGCGGGATGGTTCCCGGAAGACACCGGAAACGATGGAGCTTGAGGGGGCGCTGGAGAAATGTCTCGGGACAAAGGTCGAGATCTGCCCCGGCCCGGGCCCGCAGAATGGTAAAATTACCATACATTATTATTCGCTTGACGATCTGGATAGGGTAACACAAATATTAAAAAGGTAACACAGATGGTTATGATGCGCTATTTTTTCGCGGCGGTCGTCCTGGCGGCGGGTTTAAGCGCGGCGCGCGCGCAGCCCGCGCCGTCGGAGGGCGACAGGGGGCCGGCATTTTCGGCCAAGTCGCCGGTGCCCGTCTATTTCGCCCCTGAAAAGAACCTCGGCAAATACTATCTCTACGCCGACGGCGGCTTCCACGCCGACTGGTACGTCGGGTATAACAACTGCTGGATCGTTAAGCTGCCTCCGGTCGACACGGCCGGCTACGCCAAAGCCTTTATCGGGGCCAAGCTGGGCCGCTCAAAAATAATGTCGTGGCCCGCCTCCTGGGACACCACCCCCATACCCGGCAAGATATATATGGCGCTTAACCAGTCGCCGACCTTCAATTCTGACCACACCTATTTTCTGACGGAGGCGGCCGATATCCCCCGCGAGCCGTTGCCCAACGACGCCCTTGCGGGGGTGGACTCCTCCAGCTGGGTTTGGGCGGAGATACCGCTGTCCCGCGTATCGGCTGGGGCCGATAATTACCTGGCGCTATGGTCCTCCTCCAGGTATTTTACTTCCGCATCAAGCGCGCCGATAGTGGCGGCCGCCATGGGCGACAGCTCCGCGGAGGATGTCTGGCTTAACCGCTCCATAAAGGGAAATGCCCCGTCGGGCGACGGCGTTCTCGAAACACCTATTTCCGGCCTCAAACCGGCCATAGCCATTAAGCTGGTGCCGGCGAACGAGTACAAGGTCCTTGTGAAAGGCTTCTCGGCCGAACTTGGTGAGGATGAAATAAGCGTTTCCTTCGCCGCCATCGGCGAGGACGTGCGCGCGGCCTGGCTGGAGGTTTCCTACGACAAGTTCGACTGGCAGCGCGTGACCGGCTACCTGTATAAAGCGCCGTATTTCTGGACCCTGGGCCGCGGCGAGGTATCGAAGGATTTGTTCTATCTGAGGGCGGCGGCGCAGGATAACCTGGAGAACACCGGTTACTCAAAAGAGATAACCGTGCCCGCCATGCCGGCGGCCGCAAAAGAGGAGTAGCCGCGGCGCGCACTGTATAAATTATGCCGAATGGATTTAATATCGCGGTGGTAGGGGCCTCCGGTATGGTGGGGGGGGAACTTCTGCGGCTGCTGGAGAACCGGCGTTTCCCGGTAAGGGAATTCTACCCTTTCAATTCAGGAAAGCGGCCGGCGAACGTTATTTTCCGCGGGAAAAAATATCCCTGCGTAAAGCCTTCGCTCTCCGCCCTCGGCAGGGCGGATATAGCTTTTTTCGTTTCCACCGACGAGGTCGCCGGAAAATTCGCGCCGCGGCTTGCCGCCTCCGGGACCTGGTGCATAGACGATTCCTCCCGCTTCCGACTATCGGCCGGAGTGCCCCTTGTGATACCCGAGGTCAACGGCGCGGAGCTTGAATCTTCCGGTAAGCTTATAGCGGGTCCCAACTGCACGCTTACGGGGGCCGCCGTGGCGCTTGCCGGTATACACCGCCGTTTCGGGGTCACCGAATTGCGCCTGGCCACCTATCAGGCCGTTTCCGGCGCCGGCAAGGCGGCCATGTGCCAGCTGGAATCGGAGCTGAAGTCCTATTTTAAAAAAGGCTCGGTGCCGGAACTGAAGGGACGGGTCTTCCCGCGCCCTATCGCCTTCAATCTTTTCCCGCAGGTGGGGGGCTTCGACGCCGCCGGCAATTCGGTGGAAGAGAATAAAGTGGAAGCCGAGCTGAAGAAGATCTGGAATGATAAGAGGATAAAAATAAGCAGTACCGCGGTGCGCGTTCCGATCTTGCGGGGGCATTCCCTCGCCGTCTGGTTCAAGACCGGCAAGCCCTGTTCCCTGGCGGCGCTTAGAAGCGCGCTGCTCCGTACCCCCGGCCTGAAATTCAGCCGGAAACCCGAAAATTACCCCACACCGCTAGAGCACGGGCTGCGCACGGAGATCGTTTACGCCGGGCGGCTGCGCAAAGCCAGGACCGGCGCTAATGAGTTCCAGCTTTGGATAGTGTCCGATAACCTTTACAAGGGCGCGGCCCTTAATTCGGTTCAGATAGCCGAGCGTATAGCCAGGCTTTAAAACGAAGAGCGCGGTTCAAGGCTAAGGGGTGGGGGGATCATGTTTAAGAGCGTAACGGCTTTTCTTGTCATTGCCGCTGTTTTTTCCGCCTGCAGGAAAAGGGCCCCGGAGAATATCCCCGAGCCTAAGGCCGGGGCGGAGTTCTCCGCGGAGGCGTCTACAGGTTCGGCAAAAAGCGTAGGCCTGCTGGAGATACCGGGCAAATACGCAAGGGTCTCGGTGACCCGGATGGAAAAAGTTAAAGCGGCCAAAGTTATTTACGAGAAAAATGCCAGGGAAGAATTCGCTGTCCCGGATAGCGGCGGCGTCGGCGGAAAATAACTGCTGCGGCCTGGCTTGTTCGCCGCTGCGGTTCTTTAGGGAGGATAAATGAATATATCTCATGCATACCCTTTTATAGCGTTTGCGGCGATCGCGGCCTCTGTAGTGGGGATAGTGGTGTATTTGAATTACAAAAGACGGACCCAGATAGCCGCCCTGGCCGCCTCGATCGGGCTGCTGTTCTCTAAAGAGGGGCCGGCCCAGGCGGAACTGGAAGCCACGGGGCTTGAGATCTTTAAGCGCGGTCATTCCCGTAAGGCTTCCAATATGATCAAAACCTCCGCCTCCGCGGGGCAGTTCGCTTTTTTTGATTACGGTTATACCACGGGCGGCGGGCGGAACAGCACCGCCCACAGGCTTACGCTGGCGCTTATCGAATGCTCCTGCTTGGCGCCAAATTTCGATTTGAAGCCGGAATCTTTCATCTACAAGGTGGGGGAGATGATAGGCTTTAAGGATATAGACCTGCCGGCATTCCCGTTGTTTTCCGATAAATACCGCCTGACAGGCGCGGACGAGGCGGCGGTTCGCATGTTCTTCAATCCGGAGCGGGCGGCCTGGTTCGAGCGCAACCTTGGCCTGCGCGTTCAGGGTTCGGGAAAGTATTTCGTCTTCTTTAAACGCGAAGGTCATCTGCCGGTTAGCGGCTGGCCGGCTTTTATCGAAGAGGCCAAGATCTTCGCGGCCGAAGCGCTTAAATAAGATAAGCGGAGCCTTCCTTAAGCAGACCCCCTTGACATGTCAAGGGGGTCTGCTATACTATAGGTGTTTCAGCACCGTCGATGATAATAGCAAACGGGGTTCGGATAGGGCTTAGGGCCTAGTGGCGGCCGGGACCTAGGACCTTTGATAAAGATCAAGCAGTGAGCAACAATATCGCAGGGCTTGTTATGAAGAAAACACTCCTTGTTACTCTGGCGGCGATAGCCGCACTTGCAACGGGCTTAAGTGCCCAGGATGTTTCTTTTGACAGCCTCTATCGGGATCTCCCCTCCCGCGCAGCGTGCCCTTCTGGCGTAACAGCTCCCACGGTTTCAGCCCCGGCAGCTGTAGTGGCCCCCGCTCCCGTCGCCGTGCCCGCGGCCGAGAGGGAATGGCTTGTGCTGGTGTTCGTGAACGGCCGCAATAATCTCTGGCCCGCAGCGGTAGCGGACGTGAACGAGATGGAGACCGTAGGCTCCACCGATAAGGTGGCCGTGGCTGTAGAACTGGGGCTGCTGCGCGACAGGGGCACCTCCGCGCGCTTCCTGGTACAGAAAGATACGCAGTACCCCGTGGCCGACCTGGTCAGGGGTGACCATGATGTGACGCATATAATTTCACAGGCCGTGAAAGTGCCGAACGCGGATATGGGGAGCTGGAAGCATCTCGTGGATTTTGCAAAGTGGTCCATACGCCGCTACCCGGCCAAAAAGGTGATGGTTATACTGTGGAACCACGGCTCCGGCCGTCTGGATATAGGCGGGGCCGATAATTCCGGCGCCGAACTCGGCATCGCGTACGACGACACGACCCGCAACTTCATACGCAACAAGCAGATAGCTATGGCGCTGGGAGAAATACGCTCCGCCACCGGGAAAAAAGTGGATGTCCTGGACACCGACGCCTGCCTTATGCAGATGGCCAGCGTGGCCTACGAGCTTAAGGACGTTACCGACTTCGTGGTCGGTTCGGAGGAAATAGTCCCCGGCCAGGGTCTGCCTTATGATACCGTGCTGGCGGGCCTGACCGCCGATCCCGGCATGTCCCCTGAGCAGCTCAGCCGGATGCTGGTTAAAAAATTCGACGATTTTTACGAAGCCAGCGGCGGCCTGATGCTGGACGCCAAAGAGGGAACTACCCTTTCGGCGCTGCGCACTTCCGCCTCGGCCGATTTCGTGAAGGCGCTTAACACCTGGGTGGCGGAGGCTAAAAAGCCGGCCAATATCCCCGCGCTAAAGGCCGCCATGGCCAAGACCCTGGCCTTTGAATACGCCGAGCCCGATAAAGACGGCGCCTACAACGCCCTCTCGCGCGACCTTTATGACTTCGTGCTTAATGTGACAGATACACCCGATATTTCTCCGAAGCTCAAGGCCAAAGGCATTGCCTTCATGCGCTTCATTGACGGAGGCAGCTATGTGATAGCCAGCGAGTCTACCGGCCCCGGCCCGTCTTATGCCCGGGCCAAGGGTATCGCCGTTTATGTGCCCAAGCTGATATACGATCCCAGCTATGACGAAACCATGTTCGCCCGCGATTCGCTCTGGGATGACCTTATTAAAATTTTACTGGGACAGGAGCAGTGAGGCTGTTATGAACAGGAAACGCCTTATCCCCGCGATATTCTCCGCCCTGGTTTTGGCCTGGGCAGCGGGCGCTGTTGCCCAGGAGCTGACCGCGGAGGAGTCTTCCCGCCTTGCGGGTTTCGAGGCCGGGATAAGTTCCGCCAGCCCCTCGGCCGCCAGGGATTTTATGGACGACGCCGACCTGCTTGGCAAGCTCGCCCTGATAGCGCCTGACCGCGCAGCCGGCATAAAGGGCAAAGCTTCGGCTATAATCGATTTTGAAAAACTGCTGGACGCGAACTGGCCCGCTTCCCGGGAAAGGGCCCTGAGTTCTTCCCTTGCGCTGCGTCTTACGCCCGACGGCGCCCTGGCCAAGGTCGGCCTGGCGCCCGAGCCTGAAAAAACGCTGGACTGGGCCGCCAAATACAAGACCTATTCGGGGGAAAAAACGGATTTAATAGGGCGTGCCGTGAAAAAGTGGGATATTATTTTTAACGGTTTCACCTTCAACCCCAACTCGCGAGGCTGGATAGTTTACAACTCCACCGGCGCCTATTTTACCGTGATAGGCAAGAACGACGTCATCTTCCAGACGTCCGTGGCCGGCATGAAAAACCTTTGGGGGGAGATGACCCTTAAGGAACGCAACGATTATCTGGCTAAGAAAGCGGGAGATATGTTGATCGCCACGATGGACTCCTCCACCACTACCGCCGCGGGTTTTCAGAAGAAGCTCTCCGAAGCGGCCATCTTCGGCTATTTGGACGCTTCCGGCAGGGGCCGCCTGGACCGCTATCTTTCCCAGATGAAAACAGCCGAAGAGGTTAAGGTCAAGCTTTCAGAGGCGCAGGCAACCTCGCTTAAAGACCTGCCGGTGGAGCAGCAGATGCTCCTGCTGGGCAATATGTTCGACAAACACAACGTCAAGAACGGGGCGGTGGAACTTGAGCGCCAGGTGGACGCAAACAGGCCGTCCCGCGCCGGAAAACTCCCGCGCCCCAACGGCCCTTCGCTTCCCGACGAGACGCTCTCGTTCCAGAATAACGCGCTGTTGGCCGGCATGCTGCGCACCTCTCTTGTAAAAGAGGTGAAAGGCACCAGCCCCGGCGACAAGGTTGCCGCTTTTTATTCCGGCGGCGCCAAGCTGGATATAGCCATAAAGTCCTGCCAGGGCTGCTACGCCAAGTACGAGCCCTCGACCGGGCAGATAGTGGTGGACTCCGAACTGGTGCAGCAGTATATGCGCGTGAACAATGTAAGCGCCGACGCTTTGGTTAAGGACAAGGCTAAGCTGGCGGCACTTTCCAAGTACGTGGCCCCGGTTTTTGTGCATGAGGCCACCCACCAGATTCAGCATTCCTGGGCCGCCAGGGCGGGAATTTACAAGCCTTACACGCAGGAGGACGAGATAGAGTCCAATACGATGGAAGCGTTGTTCACTTCCCAAAAGCGTGACTCGGACCCGAAATTTAAATCCATGTTCCTTACCATGGACAAAGCTTCCGCTTACGCCAGGCAAAGGGTGGAGCTTTCTAAAAGTTTTGAGAAAAACCAGAAGGAATTTGGGGTGACCGTTCGTCAGCAGTATTATTCAGGTGTGCCTTCTTTAGAAGCAGCTTCTTCGCAGATACTCTCCGCTGTTTCTACAGAGCTTGCGCGGCGTAAAAATATGGGGGCCGCGGAACTTTCCGGTTTGGATAACTCCGCGAAAGATATGTCGGAGGTGAGCCGCATGTCCGCGCAGGAAATAGCCGGCTCAACTGGCGACATAAAGACCCTGGCCCTGCGGAAGATACAGGACGATCTGCTGCACAATAACCTTTACGACGAGCACTATGCCGGCGCCGAGGATTGGGCCGCCTCGGTTTTAAAATCCGGTTACCAGGCCAAGAAAAGGGCAGTGCCGGCGCTTTGAGGCATATATGTGTAAAATTTTGACCATATTATTTATGCTCAGCCTGCCGGCCTTCTCCGGCGAGGTTAAAAAAGCCGCGCCTGTGGCCGCCTTTAAGGTTTTTACTATGGACGGCGAGTTATTCAGTTGCAATGTGCCGTCCGGTTGGCAGCAGGAACGGGACCTTAAAAAGGAAAAGCGTGATAAGACTCTGCAACTGGAACTGCTCGGGCCGAGGGCGGATAAATCGCCGGTAATAATCTACGCGGCTTTTTACCTAAATAGTGGAAATTATTTTAAAAACTATAAAGATTATATAGACAAAAATTCTAAAGATTCCTGGGGAGAAACTGAGGATAGGTATAGTGCCGTCAATGAAATTAAATTAGGTGGCCGCAAGGCATTCGTTTTTGACCGCGAGGTTAAAACTTCGCTTAACCCTGAAGCCTCATCAGGAGAGACTGTGCAGATAATAGAAAAGTTTTACCTTATTCCCGCAAAGGAAGGGTTTTATGCGCTGCATTTTTACGCGCCCAAGTCAGTGTATAAACAGTACCTGCCTGTTTTCGAGCGCCTGGCGAAAAGCTTCAAAGGCAAGCCTTAAATATACACCGGCTAAACTATAAAAAACCGCGCCTTATCAGAAGGCGCGGTTTTTTATTATGCCTAAGAACCTTGGAAGGCTAGTTAAGCTTACAGGTTTACTTTATTTGTTTGGATTTCAAGTATTCGATCAGGTCGGCGGGGTAGTCAGTTATAATGGCGTCTACGCCGGCCGCTATGGCCATATCCCACTCTTTAGGAGTGTTTATCGTCCATGGGGCCACCTGTATGCCGGCTGCGTGGGCTTCGCTTATCACCTCGGGGGTCACCCACTCGGAATTGGGGCTCCAGATGTCGGTGCCTGCGGCTTTAAGGGCCGGGACTATGTCCAGCAGATCATCGTCGGTGAGCTGGGAGGTGCGTATCTCCGGGGCTATCTTCTTTATTTCCTTCAGCGTGCGCACGTCGAAAGACTGCACCATCACGCGCTTTGCCATGCCGTGCTTCTTAACCACCGCGGCCACCAGGGCGGCGAATTCCGCCGGGGACGGCGTAAGCGCCGGTTTGGCCGGGAAGATCTTTGTTTCTATGTTGAATTCCACCGCCGCTGCGGCCGGGTAGGTCGAGGCTTCCACCAGTGAGAAAACCTCGTCCAGCGTAGGGATAGGTGTGCCCGGCACCGGAACCTGGCGGGGGAATTTAGGGTTAGGGAGCGATCCGCAGTCGTACTTTTTTACTTCTTCAAGCGTCAGCGAATGTATGGGCACCTGTTTATCCATGAGTTTCCCGTCAGGGGCCAGGCAGCGCTCCGGCACCAGCTGCGGCTCGTGGGAAATGACCACCACATTGTCCTTGGTCACATCCATATCCATTTCCAGGACATTAACGCCCACGCGCAGGGCTTCGTTAAAAGCCGGCAGGGTGTTCTCCGGGCGGGTGCCGCGCGTACCGCGGTGCCCGTGAACCAAGGGGAGTTTTATATCCGCCGCATGGGTCAGAGTAAAGGAAGAGAGAAGCGCAAAGAAAAGTATCGTTTTCATATTATTCTCCAGAAAAACCGTCGTATTTATAATATGAAATTAAGCCCCGCCTGACAAAGTGATATGAAAGCCGCCATCTTCGCGTTGCCCGCGGCGGCGTTTATGGTGTAGACTTTCTCTGATGAAGTTCTTCGACGCCCATAACCACCTGCAGGACTACCGTCCTGAAAAGAAACTGGCTAAAGCCATGCTCGCGGCCGAGGCCGCAGGCGTGGAAGGCCTTATCTGCTGCGGCACCAGCCCCTCCGACTGGGACGATGTCCTTGCCGTGGCCGCGAAATATAAAAATGTGACGCCGGGCCTCGGCCTGCACCCCTGGTTCCTCAAGGAAGGCGCGCCCGGCTGGCTAGAAAAGCTGGAGGGCCTGCTGCGGAGCGTCCCCTCCTGCGTAGGGGAAATCGGCCTGGACGGCGGTCAGAACGCCACGGGCCAGGCGCGGCAGGAGTCAGCATTCCTGGCGCAATTGCGGCTGGCCAAAACCCTGGGACGCCCCGCCTGCCTGCACTGCGTAAAAGCCTGGGGCAGGATGCTAGAGATAATAAAGTCCGAGCAGCCCGGGCCCTTTATGTTCCACTCTTACGGCGGCCCGGCCGAGATGGTTCCGGCCTTTACCGAATTTGGCGGCTACTTCTCTTTCGGCGGCGCGATCATGGACCCCAAAAGGGAAAAATTGCGGCGCGCGCTTCTTTCCGTTCCGGCAGACAGGCTGCTGTTCGAGACCGAAGCTCCCGACGCGGACGCGCCCGGCTGGCGCGGCGGGCCGGCCGGCATCGCGGCAATCGTAGGGGCCGCTTCGGCCATATTGGGAAAGCCAGCTGAAGAAATAGCCGCGCTTTCGCTCGCGAACGGGAATAAATTTTTAGGGGACATGATCACGCGGACGGCGTAAAATATTTAAGTCCGGTCTCACCAGACTAAACCGGCGGTATATATATGAACGAAGACAGGCTTGCGCGCATAAGGCTGATGATCGGTGAAGAAAAACTGGAGCGCCTGAAAAACTCTTTTGTCACAGTGGTAGGTCTTGGCGCCGTCGGCAGCTACGCCGTGGAGGGACTCGCCCGTTCCGGGGTGGGACGCCTGCGGCTGGTGGATTTTGACGTTACGCGGGCCAGCAATATAAACCGCCAGCTCTACGCCCTGGGCTCCACGCTGGGGCGGCACAAATCTGAATTGGCGGCGGAGCGAGTGCTGGACATAAATCCGCACTGCCGCGCGGAGGCGCTGAATTTGTTCGCTAACGAGGCTACCTTTGGCGCCATACTAGAGGGGAAACCGGACCTGGTGATAGACGCCATAGACTCCTTGGGCCCTAAGGCCGGCCTGATCGCGGAGATGATAAAGCTGGGGCTGCCGCTCATCTCTTCGATGGGCGCCGCCCTGCGCACCGACCCTTCGGCCGTGCGTGTGGGATCGCTGCGCGAGGTCAAAGGCTGCCCCCTGGCGGCCAAGGTGCGCCAGCTGCTCCGGAAAAAGAACACCCATCTGGATTTTGACTGCGTCTATTCGCTTGAACCTGTGGGGGAACTGCGCAAAAAGCGCCAAGTGGACCCGGAAACCGAATATTTCGAACAGGGCCGCAAGAGGGCCGCGCTGGGCAGCCTGCCCACGCTCACCGGCATCTTCGGCCTGACCATCGCCAACGCCGCCATACAAAAACTTACCGCCGACAAATAAAATTATATACCGGAAACCCAGGTGAGGATGGCTGGGATCACCGACGGCGTTTTGAACATGTTCACGCCGTGGCCGCTGCCGCCGTTTATAAAGTCGGCAGGTAGGCCCTTTTCGGAGGCGGAACGGGAAAGGTATATATAGCTCTGCCAGGCATACGGGTCGTCTTCGGAGGCGGCTACCAGGATCTTGAAAGTGTGTTTCGAAATATAGTTCTCCGCGGTCTTTACCCCGGCGTATTCTACCCCGGGGGAAAGCAGTATTACGGCCGCTGGTTTTAACCTGCCCTCAGCCGCGGCTTTTAAAGAAAGGTTGGCCCCTATGCTGGCGCCGCAGAAGATCATCTTTTTCTCCGGTACGCCTTTCTTCCTCAGCCAGGCCGCCGCGGCTTCTATGTCGCGGGAGACATTATTCCAGTCGGCTTCAGAGAAATCCCTGTAATCAACTTCCTTGCCGGCGCAGGTGCGGCTGGCGCCGTGGCCGCGCAGGTCCAGCGACAGGTAGCCGTAACCTGCGTCCTTTAGTTTTTCCTGGAAACGGGACCATTCGTTCTTGTCGGAGCCGAGGCCGTGGGAATTTATAAAGACATAGGGCGCGGAGGAGGGGCGCAGGTGGAAAGCTTCCAAGCGGCAGCCGTCCCGCGTAGAAAAACTAACCGTTTTCTGCTGCGCCTGCGCCGCCGTCCCCGCCAGTAGCAGCGTGGCGAATAAATATAGGCTTTTTCGTGTGTGCTGTATGAGAGTAGTAAATATTTTCATGCTTTATATGAACCGCGAGGTTTGAAGTCGGGGCGCCAACGGTTTTGGAGCGCAGGAACGGGGTCCTCCAGCGCGTCGGCCCCTCCGGCTCTCGGCCTCCACCGCAGATAAGCCCAGGTCGGCCTCCGAGACGGTCCTGCTAACCCAAAACCGTCGCCGCCCCTCCGAATGAAATTAGCCTGCTTATAAAAAAATCCATCGTCATCCGCTCTAAATATTCTTCGGCAGGCGAATAATTGGAGCAGGGAGACGGCGGAGCTGGATAAGCGAAACCCTGCCGGAACCCGAGCCTTGCATAGCGGCGAGGGTGAGGCGGGGAGGTGCGGCTACGGTGTGGCCGACAAAGCCCCCGTCTGCGGCTGTTTTCGCGTTCCAGTCCGCCGGCAGGACCCGCGAACGTGCAGGCCTGCCGTTACCTGGGCTTATGAACGCCTAAAATTTAAAGGGCCCCCGGTTACCGGTCCGCGGCGTGGTGCTTGTTCCAGGTCATGGCCAGCAGTATGGTAGCCAGCACGCAGGCGACAAACAGCAGTTTAAAACCGCCGTCCCAGCCCCAGCGGTCCACCACGCGCCCTATCCCCACCTCCGCTATCACCGCGCCGAACATGTAGCCGAAAAAGCCCGTAAAGCCCGCCGCGGTACCGGCAGCTTTCTTCGGCACCAGGTCCACCGCGCTTACGCCTATAAGCATCACCGGCCCGTAGATAAGGAAACCTATTACGAACAGGGATGCCGAATCCACCCAGAAGCGGTTGGCCGGGTTCTTCCAGTAGACGTACACGGCCAGCGTGACGAAGACCATGCAGATCACCGAAACGGGTCCCTTGCGTCCCTGGAAGTATTTGTCGCTGGCCCAACCGGCGAGGAGCGTGCCGGGTATGCCGGCCCATTCATAGACGAAGAACTGCCAGCGCGCCGTGCCGGCTGGGCAGCCCTTAACGGCGGTCAGGTAGGTGGGGGCCCAGTCTAGGACGCCGTAACGCACTACGTAGACGAAAATATTTGCGAAGGCTATAAGCCAGAGCGCCTTATTGTTGAAAACATGGTTGAAAAGGATCTCTTTGGCGCCCATTTCGCGCTCGGGGTCGGCCACGCCGGTGACGGGATAATCGTTGGTATATTCCTCTATCGGAGGCAGGCCGCAGGATTGCGGCGTGTCGCGCAGGAAAATAATGACCAGGATGCCCATAGCTATGGCCATAAAGGCCGGCACATAAAAAATGAGGAAAAACGGCAGCAGGCCGTCGCCGGTCAGGGCGGCCAGTCCCAGGAGAGCCGCAAGCGAAAGCGCGCCGTTTATTATGGGGCCCACTATGCCGCCGCCTACGTTGTGCGCCACGTTCCACATGGCGAACTTGGTGCCGCGTTCGTCGTCGGAGAACCAGTGCGTCAGAGTGCGCGCGCACGGGGCCCAGCCCATTCCCTGCGCCCAGCCGTTAGCGAACCAGAGCGCGATCATGGCCCACAGAGAGCCGGCCAAGGTGGGAAAAAAGAGGTTTACGAGGCCTGAAATTATCAGGCCGGTGCCCATGAAGTAGCGGGGGTTGGAGCGGTCGGAGATATTCCCCATCACGAACTTGCTCAGGCCGTAGGAGACGGCGAGGGCGGTGGCAATGAGGCCCACATCGCCTTTGGAAAAGCCGTAATGGTTTATAAGGTATGGTTTTGCAAGCGAGAAATTCTTGCGCACCAGGTAGAAGCCGGCATAGCCGAAAAAAATAGACAACATCGTCTGCAGGCGCAGTGTTTTATATCTCGGGGCCTGCTGTTCTTTGGGCAGGCGGTCCGTATGCGGGGCCGGGCGGTATATTGAGAGGAGCTTATCGAACATTTGTTTCCTTTGCGCCTCCGGTCCGGGGCTTGCGGAGTTCATGCGGGGCGCGGTAAAAACAGGATCAGATCAATCGGAAAGGGTGTCGGGCGGGAAAAGAGCCCGGCCGCCGCGAGCCGGGAGTGCGGATAAAAAGGGGTTCATTCAGCGCGGGAGGACGAAGGCAGCTTCAGGACTCGGCGGCCGGCTGCCGCAGCTCCAGCTCCATCGCGAGCTCCTCAGGCAGCAGGGCCAGCACTTCGCTCCTTGCCGCGGACTTGTCGGACTTGAGTTCCAGCGTGGCGGTTATTATGCGGAATACCTGTTTCAGGTTCATGTCTTTCCCTATTTCCGCCGTGACACGCCTCTCGTCTCCCTCCACGAACAGGGGGCCGACGGGAAGCGATCCTTTGTTCAAAGCGTTCAGAAGGCCGTTCGTCAGCGCGTTCAGCACGATATTACCCAATTCCGTCAGCATGACCGCTTCCGCTATAGTGGTGGTTTTACCCCTGGGGAAGGAGTGTCCAGTGAAGCATTTGGAGATGCATTCCATCTGGGAAGGGGCGAACATCATCATCGCCGCCAGGGGGAAAGTTCCCTGCCGGTTGAAATACACCGCAATGGCCGGGTCCTTGAAATCGTGGCGTTTGACCGCGTCTCCGATGGTCCCGGAGGAGACATCCACTCCCAGCAGCTGCCAGGTTCCGGCCGAAACCCTGGATATCCTCACGATGCATTTGGCGAGGCTGGTCTCGGCCAGGTTTTTTAACGTAGGGTCCGGTGTGGAATTCATATGGTTCCGGGGAGTTTGTCCGCGGGCTTTAATAAAGCCTCGAGCTCGGAGTACATGAAAGGCTTGTTCAGTATCGCCGCGGCTCCCTTGCTGAGAAGGTCCTTGCTTACGGAGTCCTGCTGCACCGCGGTTACCATTACAACCCTGGCCCCGCGGTCTATGGCCTTTATCTCTTTCAGCGTTTCAATACCGTTCTTGCCGGGCATTATCAGGTCCAGCAGTACAAGTTCCGGCCGCGTTGCCGCAAAAAGCTTTATGGCGTCGTTGCCATTGTCGGCCTCTCCTACCACCTCGTGGCCCATATCCGTTAAAAAGTCCTTTACCATGGACCTTATAAGGGCGTTATCGTCAACAACCAGAACTTTCATGAATTCTCCATTGAGGCAAGCGCTTACCGCGAAGTCAAAGTCAGCATCATGCGGGCGCTGGAAATATGATACAAAAATGGCGAGACTACCGCCACACGGGGCAATAGCGGCCCGCGGCCCGGTTTTAGAGTTTTTTCTCGAATATCCGGTATTTGCGGTACAGTTCGGAACCTATGGCTTCTATGGTTTTATTGATGCGCGTATTGTCTTCAAGCGTCCAGGATAGTTCGCCATATTCCCAGCCCATCTTTTTTGCGGCCACTACGGCTTGCTTTATCAGCAGCAGTTCTATCCCGCGGTTGCGGTATTCCTTTTTTACCCCGAGCGTGAGCATGCGGCCGCGGTTGAGTTTGAAAGAGAAGCGGTAGAGGAAGGGCAGTATGTTCAGCGGGCCCAGAGCACCCTGAACGTTCTTAAGCGCTATATTGAAGTCGGGCAGCAGCAGGCAGAAACCGGCCGGTTTGCCGTCGACACGCGCGAAAAAGAGGTAGTCCGGCTTGAGCATAGGCTTCAGCGCCCCGGCCAGGTCGTCCATCTCCTCCGCGCTCATGGGCACAAAGCCCCAGTTCTTTTCCCAGGCGGAATTGTAAATGTCCTTAACTTCCCCGATGGCGGCGTTGATGTTCTTTACGTCCGCAAGGTGAATGGTCACGTTGCCGTCGCGGTTCATGCGGGCCAGTATCTTCTCGAAACGGTCGGGGAAGCCCACCGCCGTAGGGCAGCGGTAAGCGTACAGATCTTTTGCCTTTGTGAAACCGGCAGCCTCCGCCAGCTCCAGGTAATACGGCGGGTTGTAGGGCATCATAACCATCGGCGGGCCGTCGAAGCCCTCAAGAAGCATGCCGCAGGTTTCGTTGAAGGAGGGGTTGACCGGGCCCATCACCGAGTCCATCCCTTTGGCTTTAAGCCAGGCGCCGGCTGCCGCCAGCATGGCCCCGGACGCTTCCTTGTCGTCTTCGCAGTCAAAGAAGCCGAAGAAGCCAGTTTTGTCGCCGTGGAAGTTGTTGTGGGCCTGGTTCACTATAGCGGCCACGCGTCCCGCCGGGCGGCCGTCCCTTTTGGCCATGAAAAGCTTACGCTCTCCGTGGCGCCAGAAGGGATGCCCGGTACCGAGCAAATGCACCGTGTCGCGCTTAAGTTCACCGACCCAGAAAGGGTGGTTCTTGAAAAGACGGAAGGGGTAGTCTACGAAAATGCCAAGGTCTTTTTCCGGTATTTCCACGATTTCTAAAGGCATAAATTTTTACAGATGGATGAACGGCGCCGGTTATGGAGGGAACGTTAAGCCCCGGGATCTATTTTACCAGGGCCGCCGGCCTTTTCTTGAGGACTTTCCTGACGCAGCCCTCGAAAATATCAAGCGCCCGGTCCAACTGTTCCCTGGTATGCGTGGCGGTCACCACAACGCGCAGCAGGGAGCTTCTGGGCGGCACGGCCGGGCTGACCACTGGATTGGTGAAAAGACCCCTGTCGTAAAGCATGCGCCACAGGGTGAAGGTCTTCTCATTGTCGCCTATTAATACAGGTATTATAGGTGTCTGTGTCCCGCCTGTATTCAGGCCCATTTCCTTAAAGCGCTTCATCAGGTAACCTGAATTGTCCCAGAGCCTTTTGATACGCTGGGGCTCCTCTTCTATTATGTCAATGGCTTTGGAGATCGAGGCCACGCAGGAGGGCGGCAGGGCCGCGGAGAAGATCATTGAGCGGGAGATATGCTGTATGTAGTGAATTATATCCTCGTCGCCGGCGGCGAAGCCCCCGATGGAGGCCAGGGATTTGGAACAGGTGCCCACTATAAGGTCCACGTCCCTCCGGTCCAGGCCGAAGTGTTCGCAGGTGCCGTGGCCGCGCCTGCCCAGCACCCCGGTAGCGTGCGCGTCATCCACCATCAGGCGCGCTCCGTGTTTCTTGGCCACTTTTGATATTTCAGGAAGTGGGCAGATATCTCCTTCCATGGAGAACACCCCGTCCACTATGACAAGTTTGCCGTGGTGGGGGCCTATTTCCTTAAGCACGCGGTCCAGGTCAGCCGGGTTATTGTGTTTAAAGCGGCGCACTTCGCCTTGCGAAAGGCGGCAACCGTCCAGTATGCTGGCGTGGTCGCGCTTATCCACCACCGCGAAATCGCCTTTGCCCACCAGGGCCGCCACCACACCCAGGTTCATCTGGTAGCCCGTGGCGTAAACGAGCGCGGCTTCCCGGCCCTTAAAGGCGGCCAGTTTGCGCTCCAGTTCCATGTGCAGAATGGTATTGCCGTTGAGAAAGCGCGATCCGGCCACGCCGGTGCCGAATTTTCTGATGGCTTCTATGGCGGCCTTCTTCATCCGGGGGTCGTTGGCCAGGCCAAGGTAGTTGTTCGAGCCGAACATTATGAATTTTTTGCCCTTTATGGTGACTTCAGGTGCCTGTTCGGTTTCCAGGGCTTTAAAATAGGGGTACATGCCCGAATCCATGAGTTCCCGGGCAATGGTGAAATTCCTGCATTTTTCAAAAAGGTCGATCATAATATTTAAAGTATCTTATTAAATTAGGGGGGATAAGGGGAAGAGGGGACCCGCTTCAGGGGCAAAAAAACCGAACTGCGGCCCGGCAAGGAAGGCCGGCTTATTGCTGTCAGCCGCGGCAAAGCCTGGCCGCGAGCGCCGTGGTCGACCGTCCCTTGAGGAGGGGGATAATTGCCACACGCCCGGCGAATTCGGCTCCGACAACGGCCCCGTGCCTGTAATCGGCGCCTTTAGCGAGCACATCGGGGCGAAGGGCTTTAATGAGCTCACGGGGGGTGTCGGCCGAGAAGATGACGACCGCGTCCACCGCCTGCAGGGCGGCCAGCACTATGGCGCGGTCCCGGGCTTTGTTAAAGGGGCGTGAGGGGCCTTTGAGGCGGCGTACCGAGGCGTCAGAATTCAGGCCGAGGAACAGGAAATCTCCCATGGACCTGGCTTTTTCCAGCGACGCGATATGCCCAGCGTGCAGAACATCGAAACAACCATTGGTAAAAACGGCCTTTTTACCCTTCCTGCGCAGGGAGGAACGCAGGGCCAGTGCTCGCTTTAGCGAGATTATCTTTTTTTTTGTAAGCATGCGTCCGTCCGTAACGTCCTATTTGGAAACCGGCTGCGCGGGGGCCAGCAGCCTTTCCATAAACCCGGTATCCGTTTTGCCGGCCTGGAAATCGGGGCTTTCCACTATAAGTTTATGGGCGTCTATGGTGGTTTTTACACCCTTCACCTTAAAATCTTCCAGCGCGCGCCTTGACCTGGCCACCGCGGATGCCCTGTCGGGGGCCCAGACTATGAGTTTAGCCAGCATGCTGTCATAGTAGATCGGGAGGTCGTAACCGGCATAAACGTGTGTGTCCACGCGGACCCCGGGCCCTCCGGGCAGCAGCCATTCCTCGATCCTGCCTATGGAGGGCGCGAAGTTCCGGCTGAAATCCTCCGCGTTCACCCGGTGTTCTATGGCGTGGCCGCGGTAGGGAACGCTGTGTCCGGCGGTGTATGAAAGCCTTTCGCCGGAGGCCGCCAGCAGCTGCTCGCGCACCAGGTCGAAGCCGGTGATGAATTCCGTGACGGGGTGCTCCACCTGCAGGCGGGTGTTGACCTCCATAAAGTAGAAATTTCCCTGCTGGTCCAGCAGGAACTCGACCGTGCCCACTCCGACGTAGTTGGCTGTCTCGGCCAGTTTGACGGCAGCCGTCTCCAGGCTCTCGCGCAGTTTTTTTGTAACCGCCGGCGAGGGGGATTCTTCCACCAGTTTCTGGTGGCGGCGCTGTATGGAACAGTCGCGCTCCGGGAAGGCCAGCGTGTGCCCGTGCGAGTCGCGCGCGAACTGCACCTCTATGTGGCGCGGCAGCTCTATGTACTTCTCGAAGTATACTTCGTCGTTGCCGAAGGCCGCCTTTGATTCGGACTTGGCCATCTTCATCTCCGGCTCCAGCCTGGAGCTTTCACGGACGATGCGTATTCCCTTGCCGCCCCCTCCGGCCGCGGCCTTTATCATAAGGGGATAGCCCAGCTTTTCCGCTTCTTTCCTGAAATTTTTGCCCACGCAGTCTTTTGTGCCGGGGGTTACGGGTATTCCGGCCTTTACGGCCATCTTCCTGGCCTCGGCCTTGTGGCCAAGCTGCTGTATAGCTTTCGGCGAGGGACCTATGAACGTTATCCCATTGTCACGGCAGGCGGCTGAAAAAGCGGCGTTTTCCGACAGGAAGCCGTAGCCGGGGTGGATGGCGTCCGCGCCGGTTATCGCTGCCGCTGAAATTATAGCGGGTATGCTGAGGTAGCTTTCGGCGGCCATGGCCGGGCCGATGCATACGGCTTCGTCGGCGAGGCGCACGTGCAGCGAGGAGCGGTCGGCCTCGGAATAGACCGCCACCGACTTCACGCCGAGTTCCCGCAGCGTCCGTATGACGCGTACGGCTATTTCTCCCCGGTTGGCTATTAAAACTTTTTTAAACATAAGTTCTCCTTCGAAAAAGCGGATCGTGAACGGCGGCGCGTTAACTGCCCGGGCGCGGCGCAACTGCTACGGGCTCTTACCGTCCGCGGTTATACTGCTGTCCGCCCGCTCCCTGCGGCGGGGGCTGCATGGGAGGGGGCGGCGGCGGGGCTTTCTCAACCTTGGCTTTATTTGTCCAAAGGTTAACCAGGAAAATGAAAACATCCTCTGTTTGCTTCTGCTTCGTGCTGGGGCTGAGCGTTTCCTGCCGCATGATCACCCGGTATTCCGGTCCGGCGATGTGCTCCGCCAGCCACCGGTCCTGCGGCAAAAAAGCCGCGTTGCCTTCCCCCAGCCTGGCCTTGAATTCTTCCTGCTGCCGCCTGATGGCCTCGCCTATAGGGGGCATGCCTGTCTGAAAGCGCGATTTTTTGGCGAATTCTATGGCCTCGCTCCCGGCCCCGCCGTTCATGAACAGCATGCGCTTTTTCACGTCGTCCCTGGCGGGATTCTCGGTGCAGACTTTTTCGGCCATGACCACGTCGGGCAGGGCGCGGTCATAGTCCCTGACTGCCACGAGAGAATCGGCGCGGCTTAGTAAAAGCGGGCACTGCTCCTCCGGCGTGAGCCCGGGCCACTTAAGGAGTTTGTCGTATTCCATAAGCGCCACGCGGTCCATCTGAAGGAAGCGGAGGCTGTCCGCGTAATAAAGGTTGAACCTGTAGAGTTCGCCGCTTTTAAAACCCACGGGATAAAAAGGCGTGCTGTCCAGTGTGCGGCGGCAGGATTGCATCGACTTCTCGTAAAGCCGCATGAAAAATTCCGTTTCGCAGAGGTAGGCCGAGGAGCGCGGGTCCGACGGGTCCGTTTCGTAGAGCTTCTGCGCCAGGCCAAGGGCCTGCGGGAAATCTTTCCTGTTTTCGGCGTCCTCGATGGGCTGAAAAAGCGTCCAGATATAGGGCCTGGTCCACCTGCCGTCCTCCCTCGCGAACGAGATGTAGTCGGGTTTCCAGGCTGAATCGCTCCCTTTAAGCTGGTAGCCTATCACCGCCGAATCCTTATCGAGCGAGAAGATCTGCACGTCGCGGAACTCGAGCATCGGCTGCGCGGCATAGTATTCCCTGCTTTTTGCGATGTAGTCGGCCGATGTGCAGATGGCGCGCGATTTAGCCGAGAGCAGCTCATACGCTTTGTCAAACCTGCCAAGCGAGATATCCGTCAGGTAGGCTTTGGCGGTCATAACGAGGCGGAGACGCGATATCTGCGGGGTCAGCGCGACGTAAGCGGCGCCCAGCAGCGCCGACAGCAGTACAAAGGCGATGGCGGGACGGGAGAAATTTTTAGGCGGGGCAGGCGGACGGGATTTGTTCTGCCCGGGGCCGGCCTGGCCGGATGGAAGGGCCTGGGCGGCTTTTTCCCGGTCCGCGCCCTCGGAGGTTTTAGGGGGTTTGGAAGTCTCGGGCGGTACCCTCCGGGCGGATTCTTCCCTCTCCCTCACGGTGTCCTGTATGGACTCCATTTCAAGCTGCGGATGTTCCTTCCTGGGAGGAGGGGGCGGGAGCTGCGCCGTTTCGGCTGCGGGTTTTTCCCCGGCTTTCGGCGGGGTCAGCGTCAGCAGCGCGCCGCAAAGCTCGCAGTAATTCTTTTCCACCGGATTGGCAAAGCCGCATTCCCCGCATATTTTTTCAAGGCGGGTTTCGCATTTAAGACAGGTGTCGCTTATGATGTTCGGCTGGTAGCCGCACTTCGGACACTTGATCGCGGATGGCTTTGCCGTCATCAGGTTACTTGGGCTCTATAAAGAAAAGCGGCTGCCCGTATTCCACGGGTTTGCCTTCCCCTATCGAGATTATCTTCAGCAGGCCGTTCAGGGGGGAGGGAACGCTCTTGAAATCTTTTCCTACTTCCACCACTCCCAGTTCCTGACCGGACTTTATGGAAGCGCCCTCTTTGAGGAGGCTGGTCTTGCCCGGACGCGCGAAGCGGAATATCCCTATCGAGGGCGAGAGGACGGGCTCCATGGTGGAGGCGAGGGCCGTGTTATGCGCCGGATTATTGTTGAGCTTGAGGCTGATCTTGTCGTCCCCGCTTCTCCAGGTTATCTCCTCAAGGTCCGTAGTTTCCATCCAGCGGGTCAGTTTCGTAAGCGTTTTCACGTCCATAGTACCTCCGTTAAGATCTTAAGCGGTAAGCCGCGCGCGAGAGATTTGTCAGGTTCCGGTGTCCGCTTGTCCGGTTCGCCGTAAGCCGTCCACTTGCCTCAAAGACCCGCTTCCGAAGGATTGAAGGACTGCGGCAGCAGTTTGCCGGCCTTCGTAAATGTTATCTTTTCCTTCTTTTCCAGCGGCTGCCAGTCCACGTAGATCATCTCCGCGTCTTTGGGCGCGAATTCTATTATCACCTGGCGGCAGGCGCCGCAGGGTTTGGCGGATTTGGCGGCCACGCACAGGGCCTTTATCCTCTTTTCGCCGTGGCTGACGGCTTTGAAGATGGCCACGCGCTCCGCGCACACGGTCAGGCCGAAGGAGGCGTTCTCCACGTTGCAGCCTGTGTATATGCGGCCCGAGTCTGTCAGCACCGCCGCGCCTACGGGGTAGCGCGAGTAGGGACAGTAGGCGTTCTTCTGCGCGGCTTTGGCGGCCTCTATAAGCTTTTTGCGCGCCGCGGACTTCCCTGCCGTTCTCTTTTTAGCGGGTTTGGACATTTTAACCCTCCAGTATAAGTTTAAGCCTGGCGTACGTCCCGCGCGGGAAATCGCCCTTGTGCGTCAGCAGCGAGTTTTTTGTGAAAAAGGGGCAGTTGCCCCGGCAGGTGGTTTTGGCGACAAGCGGTATGACCTTTACCAGCAGCCGGCGCATATTCTCTATATTGGTGCGCAGGGTCTCGCTGACCTTACCCTGGTCGACTTCCTCGCCTTCTTTCCAGCAGTCGTAGTCGGTTACCAGTGATACCGGGGCGTAGTGGAAGCCGGCCTCGCGGGCCAGTTTAGCCTCGGTGGCCACTGTCATTCCTATTATGTCGTAACCGAGCTTGCGGTGGCAGAAGGATTCCGCCTTCGTGGAGAAGCCGGGGCCTTCCATGCAGACGTAAGTGCCGCCCTTGTGTGATCTTATGCCAAGTTTTTTAGCCTCGGCGTACATCATGTCCGAGACGGCCGCGCAGAAGGGCTCGGCCAGCGGGACATGGCCCACTATGCCGCCGCCGAAGAAGGTAGAGACCCTGCCCCGGGTTTCGTCCGCGAACTGGTCGGGGAACACGAAATGGGTGGGGGCCAACTCCTGCTTAAGCGAGCCTACCGCGCTGGCGGAGAGGATGGTTTTTACGCCTATGGATTTAAGGGCCCACATATTGGCGCGCTGGTTGATCTCTCCCGGGAGTATGGCGTGTTTGCGCCCGTGGCGGGGCAGAAAGGCCACCTTTATGCCGGCAAGGGAGCCAAGTATAAGGCTGTCCGAGGGGTCGCCAAAAGGAGTTTTTACCTTGATTTCCCTTACATTTTTCAGTTCCTGCATGGCGTAAAGCCCGCTGCCGCCTATTATGCCTATTTCCGCAAGCGCTTTCTTAACCATATGTTCTCCTGATGCCAAGTATAAAAACGCCCCATGGGCGGGCGCCGCCACGGCAACCCGCCAGTTATATATATTTTATAATAATTCGGGCCTATATTTCAAAACCCGGGTATATAGGGAACCTGGCGCACAGTGTTTTAACCTGTTCGGCTATCCCCTTCAGGGCCTTGTCGTCGTTCTTGTGTTTAATGGCGTCGTCAATATAGGAAGCTATGGTCGCCATGTCCCTGTCCTTGAGGCCGCGCGTGGTGACGGCCGGAGTGCCTATGCGTATGCCGCTGGTAACCATCGGCGGCTGCGGGTCGTAGGGAATAGTGTTCTTGTTGACCGTGATCCCCGCTTTGTCCAGCGCTATCTCGGCGTCCTTGCCCGTAATGTCCTTCGCGCGCAGGTCCACGCTCATCAGGTGGCAGTCGGTGCCGCCGGCCACTATGCGGTAGCCGCGGGCCTGCAGCTCCCTGGCGAGTTTCCTGGCGTTCTTCACCACCTGCTTCTGGTATTCGGTGAAGGCGGGAGACAGGGCTTCTTTAAAACATACGGCTTTGGCCGCTATGGCGTGCATCAGGGGGCCGCCCTGGTTGCCGGGGAAGTTCGTGCGGTCTATGGTGCGGGCGTAGGGGGCTTTTGAAAGTATCAGCCCGCCGCGCGGGCCGCGCAGGGTCTTGTGGGTCGTAGTGGTCATGATGTCGGCGTACTCCACGGGCGAGGGGTACACGCCGGCGGCTATAAGGCCCGCGTAGTGCGCTATATCGGTCACCAGGAAGGCTTTCCAGTTGTCCGCCATCTTCTTCAGCCGTTTCCAATCCCATATCCTTGAATAGTTGGACGCTCCGGCCATTATCAGTTTGGGGCGTTCCTTCTCCATCAGTTTTTCGGCTTCCTCGTAGTCCAGAAGCTCTGTTTCCTTGCTGACATTCATCGTTACTATCTTGAAATAGCGCCCGGAAAAGTTAAGCGGGTGTCCGTGCGAGAGGTGTCCTCCGTGCGAGAGGTTCAGCCCCATGACCTTGTCCCCGGGGTTTATCAGGGAAAGGTAGGCGGCTATGTTCGCCTGCGTGCCGGAATGGGGCTGGACGTTCGCGTGCTCGGCGCCGAACAGTTTCTTGGCGCGGTCTATGGCCAGCTTTTCCGCGATATCGACGCACTCGCAGCCGCCGTAATAGCGCTTGCCGGGGTAGCCTTCGGCGTACTTGTTGGTCAGAATGGAGCCCAGGGCTTCCAATACCGCTTTCGAGGCGTAGTTTTCCGAGGCGATGAGCTCCAGGTTGTTCTGCTGGCGAAGCACTTCGCCCTTAATGGCTTTATAAAGCTGCGGGTCGTACTTGCGTATTTCGTCGTACATTTTATTCTCCTTAAAACGGCGGGATCGGGGACGCGTGATACTTTCTACACCCAACTTTACACTTTCTTTTCCAGCTTTTCAAGCAGGGCCTGCACCGCGGATTTTATCAGGGCGAAGATCTTCACGTAGAACCGGTCACCGCGCCCGTACGGGTCGGGGATATCGTAGTCCCCCAGGCCGGCGTAATCCATCATCGTGAAGGTCTTTTCGGCGGCCGAAGGGTAGCTCTCCTTGACGCGGTCCCTGTGCACCGCCGTCATGCATAATATCAGGTCCGCGCCCTCCGCCAGCTCGCTCGTCAGCCTGACCGGGATGTGGCTGAAACCCCGCACTCCCTCTTTTTCCAGCAGTTGCGCCACTATGGGCGGCTGGACGATGGATTTGTGGGCGGACAGGCCCACAGAAAAGAACTCGAGAGGCATTTTTTTCTGATCCGCGAGGAGGGCGCCGTAGTAATGCGCCAGAACGCTGCGGCAGGTGTTGCCGGTGCAGACAAAAAGTATTTTCATGGGAGTGTCGGGCCTTGCCCGTATTCGGTGTTTTCGGCGTCTTCTTCGCCGCCCCTGGCTTTCTCCGGCGGTCGGAGAAGCACCACTATTTCTCCTTTCACGTCCCCGGCGGCGTCTACCCTGGCTATTGTTTCGTCTATGGGGCCTACTATCCATTCCTCGTAGATCTTGCTTATCTCGCGGGCGACTCCGGCCGTTAGCCCCGGCCCGAATTCCTCCCTGGCCAGCGCCAGGAATTTCTTGAGCCGGTGGGGGGACTCGAAAAGAATGACGGTTTTATTCAGCGCCAGCGCGGCGGCAAGCGCTTTTACTATCTTTCCGCGCGAGCGCGGCAGAAAGCCCAGGAAAATGAAAGAATCGGCCGGCAGGCCTGAGCCGGCGGCCGCGGCTATCAGCGCCGAAGGGCCGGGCAGCGCCGTTACCTTGATGCCCTGCTCCCGCGCCAGCGCCACCAGCTTGCGGCCCGGGTCGGAAATGCAGGGCGAGCCCCCGTCCGTGACCAGCGCCGCGCTTCTGCCGGCCCTCAGCCAGGCCATGGCTCCGGCCACCGAACGCTCGTCGTGCTCGTTATAGCGGAAAAGCCTCTTCTGCAGGCCGTGATGGTTAAGTAAATTAAGGGTGCGGCGGGTATCTTCGCAGAAAACTGCCTCGACCTCCTTGAGCGCATCAAGGGCGCGCAGGGTTATATCCTTAAGGTTGCCTATCGGGGTCGGGACGATGAAAAGCATCGGGCTTATTTTACGAAGGGCGGCCAGCCGGCGCGCTCAAGCTTCAGGAAGGCCTTTACCACTTCGGGATCGAACCGCTGTCCGGCCCCTTTGGTAAGCTCGTCCTCGGCTATCTCCAGGCTGAGCGCCTTGCGGTAGGAACGGTCGCTGCGCATGGCGTCCCAGGCGTCGATAGTGGAGACTATGCGGGCGCCCAGCGGTATTTCCTCGCCCTTGAGTCCCTCTGGATAGCCCATGCCGTTGTACCACTCCTGGTGGTACAGCACCATCTGCGCCACGGGGCCGAGGAAATGTATCGGGGAAAGTATCTGGTAGCCTATGGCCGGGTGTTTCTTTATCTCTTCATACTCCTCGTGCGTCAGCTTGCCGGGTTTCGAAAGGATTGCCCCGTCTATGCCTATTTTACCTATGTCGTGGAGGAGCGCCGCGTACTCGACGTAGCGCAGCATCTGGTCCGGCATGTTCAGCTCTTCTGCGAGGCGCCGGGCCTTCTTGCGGGCGCGGCCGGCGTGGTCCCCGGTGTAGGAGTCTTTGGCGTCTATTACGCGCGCCAGCGTCTGCACCATCTCCAGGTAGAAATTCTCCAGGCTCTCGTAGAGCTTTATGTTCTCCAGTGTTATGGCCGTTTCTCCGGCCAGCAGCGTCAGGAATTTAAGGTCGTAGTCGGTGAAAGATTCTTTTTCGCGCGGGAGGTGCAGGTTCAGGACGCCGAAAGATTTATCTTTAAGTTTGAGCGGTATGGCTATGAAAGGTTCCAGCTGTTCCTCTTTGCCGATAAAATCCTTGTACCGTGCGTTCTGCTGCGGATCCGTGACAAATATCGTTTCGCCGGTCTGGAAGGCGCGCCCCGCAATGCCAAGGCCCGGCTTTATGCGGGTGCTCTCTATTACTTCTTTGGAGATGTTCTTGGAGGCCGCTATCTTCAGCTCGTCGGTCTGGACGTCGTGTATCATCAGCGAACCGCGGGGCGAACTTATCAGTTCGCAGGCGCACTCCACTACGGTCTGGTAAAAATCCTCTTTTTTTATGGTGCCGGCGTTCACGATTCCTATTTCGTGTATCGTCAGCAGGCTGGTCAGCAGCTCGTCGAACTTGCCCCAGGTGGTCTTAAGGGAATTGTCGCGGCCCGCGCTTTCCACCGAGCTGCGCTCAAGGCGCAGAGCGTACAGCTTTTTGAACAATATCCCCGCGGCAAAAAGCAGTATCAGAATAACCAGTGAAAGCGCGTATATCATTGATAATAAGAATAGCAAAAGAACGCAAAAGATAACAACCTTCGGCGCCGGTCCGCTTTTACAGACCGCAATAAATATCTATAATCAAGTCATGGCAAACAAGGCTTTGCGCGTGCTGGTTTGCGGCGCCTCGGGCCGTATGGGCCAGGCCGTCCGCCTGGAAATAGAGTCCTCGCCCGCTTTCGCCTGGGCGGGCGGCGTGGATATCAGGCCGATCGGCGGGGTCGAGCCGCAGGACGCTTTCCAATACCTGCTGGGTTCGGCCGATCTGGCGGTGGATTTTTCATCTCCCGAGGCCGCCTGTTATTACGCCTCCGCCTGCGCCAAGGCAGGCAAACCCTTCGTGACCGGTACCACCGGTTTTTCCGGGAAACAGACAGCGGCTCTGAAGGCCGCGGCCCGGCGCGTGCCGGTATTCTCCGCTCCCAATATGAGCCCCGCCGTGAACCTGACTTTCGCGCTGGCCGCGCTGGCCGCCAAACGTCTTAAAGGTTTCGACATACACATAAGCGAAACGCACCACTCCGCAAAGAGGGACGCTCCGAGCGGGACCGCCTTGCGCTACGGCGAGTATATAGCCGCCGCCCGCGGCGGGACCGTCCCGCCCATTACGAGCATACGCGCCGGCGATATAATAGGCGAACATTGCGTGCTTTACGCCGGCCCTCACGAAAGCGTGGAGATAAGGCACAGGGCGCACTCCCGCGCGCTTTTTGCTTCCGGTGCGCTAAAGGCGGCGGCCTGGCTGGCCAGGCAAAAGCCGGGGTTTTACGATTATTTCGACTTGCTTGACCTCAAGGACGCGCTTTCATGAAAGAACTAACTATCGGCCGCAAACCGGGGCTCTTCCCGCCCTACCTTTTCAGGGATCTGGACCGGCGCAAGCAGGAGGAGATAAAGAAAGGCCGCGACGTTATTTCTCTGGCTATAGGCGACCCTGATATCCCGACGCCGGCCGCCATCACCGAATTCGCCGCCCGGGCGGTAAGGAAAACAGCCAACCACCAATATCCCTGGGGTAAAGGTTCCCCGGAGCTGCGCTCGGCGATCGCCGCCTGGCACAAAAAGCGGCATGGCATAAAGCTGGACCCGGAAACTGAGATCCTGGCCCTGATAGGCTCCAAGGAAGGCCTGTCGCACCTTCCCCTCGCCCTGATAGACCGCGGCGATTCCGTGATCATCCCGGACCCGGCCTACCCGCCCTACACTACCGGGGTATTGCTCGGCGAAGGCCGCGTCGAGCGCCTGCCGCTGCTGGAAAAGGACGGCTTCCTGCCTGATTTCGGAAAGATCCCGCGCAAAGCGCTTTTGCGCGCCCGCATGCTGTTCCTGAATTATCCGAACAACCCTACCGGCGCCTCGGCCGGCCTGGATTTTTACAAGGAAGCGGTTAAATTCTGCCGCAAGAACGGCCTGTGGCTGGCGCAGGACGCCGCCTACTCCGAGGTCTATTTCGGCAAGCCGTCCGCGAGCGTGCTGGAAGTCCCGGGCGCGAGGGACGTGGCCGTGGAGTTCTACTCCCTTTCCAAGACCTACTGTATGACGGGCTGGCGGATGGCCTGGCTGGCGGGCAATGCCCGCGCGGTGCAGGCTCTTACCAAGCTCAAGGATAATATGGACTCGGGGCAGTTCAACGCGGTGCAGGAAACCGCCGCGTTCTGCCTGAAGAACCACGAGCGGTTCGCCGCGCCGATACGCGGGGTGTTCAGGCGCCGCACCAAATTCTTCGCGGATGCGCTGGAGGCCGCGGGCTGGAAGGTGTTCAGGCCGGAGACGACTTTCTTCGTATGGGCGCGCCCTCCGGCGTCCGCCGCGTCGCTGGACGCCGTGTACCGCATGCTCGCCGAAGCCTGCGTGCTGGCCACGCCCGGCTCCGGCTTCGGCCCGTCGGGAGAGGGCTATGTCCGTTTTTCTCTGTGCGCCCCGGATGCCCGCATAAAAGAAGCCGCCCGGCGGATAGCCGGCATGGAGTGGTAAAGGAGAATCTATGAACAAGGCCGAACTGCTTAACTGGCTCCTTTTCTCGCTTTGCGCGCTTTGCGCGCTGGCCGCTTTCGTTTCGTACCGCAAGAGGGCGGATATCATACAGCCTGCGCGAAAAAGCGTCCTTTCCTTCACGCCGGATAATTTCAAGCTGGCCTACGAGACGATAGAGTTCGCTACGGCTGACGGCGTGCGGCTGCGCGGCTGGTTCATACCGGCCCCGGGCGGAGAAAGCGGGCGCACGATAATTTTCTGCCACGGCTGGGGCTCGAACCGCGGCGAAACTCTGCGCAACACTCAGTTCCTCGCTGAAAAAGGTTTTAACCTTTTTTATTTCGACTTCCGCGCCTCCGGCGAGAGCAAGGGTACGCTTTCCAGCGTGGGTTATCTCGAGACGCGGGATTTCGACGCCGCGTACGAATTCCTTAAAACCAACCGGCCCCAGGCGGCCGAGTCCGTGGGGGTTTTCGGCACGTCGATGGGCGGCTCCGTGGCCATCTACGCGGCGGCCAAATATCCGGAGCTGGTCTGCCTGATAGCTGAAAACACATTCCCTTCCTATAATAAGGTGGTGGCTAACTGGAGCTGGAGCCGCATGAAAACGCCGTATTACCCGCTGGTGGCGCTGACGCTGTTCTTCGTGCGCCGCAAGCTTAAGGCGGACCCGGAACCCTACAGCCCGCTTTACAGCGTGGGGGCCGTTAAAGCGCCGGTGCTTTTTATAAACGGAGACCACGACGACCTGGTGCCTGTTTCCGACGCCGAACGGCTCTTCGGGATGTGCCCCTCCGCCAAGAAACAAATGTGGGTGGTGGCCGGCGCTTCGCACGCCAAGTGCGCGGAGGTTGGAGGGGAAGTGTACCGCGAAAAGGTGGCGCGGTTCTTCTCGGAAAACCTGCCCGAGCCGGCCCCGGAGAAGGCCCCGTCGGCGGCGGAGCTGGCCGCGAAACGCTGACCGGTCCGCCGTTCACTCAAAAAGTTCTTGCATTCTCCGTCGGCATAATGTAATATCTAACTATCGTTCCCGACGGGGACGAAATTCTGCCCCGGCGAAGAGCAGGGGGGATGCGATAGATGAAGGAGATAAACAAATGGCAGAAAAAATACAGAAATGCGGCCTTAAAAGGGAAAAGGGTTTCCTTTATTTCATAGACAAGCAGGGCGATATATCCTGCGCTGTCATGGCCCGCGGCAAAAAGAAAGGCGGGAAGGCTAAGAAAGTCGTGAAGGTCGGCCTGAAGAAAGAAAAAGGCTACCTCTACTTCATTGACAAGAAAGGCGATATCTCCCGCGCCATAATGAAGAATTCCGGCAAGAAAAAGAAGTAATAACTTCTTTTTTGTTGACGAACCGCCCGGTCCAAAGCCGGGCGGTTTTTTATTTACCGGGAGGCTTCTCCGCTCCGGGTCCGGGATAAATCTGGTAAAATGAAGGCATGAAAATTTTGCTGGTTCTGCTGCTCGCCGGAATGCCGGCCGCGGCCCAGAACGCGGCCGCTCCTGATACTGTCGCCTCCGGCGGCGGCATTTCCGTGGTAAACCAGGTGCCGCTGCTGGAACTGCTGGCCGCGCGGGACATGGCGTCAATGCCGCTGAGCGTCGGGGGTAAAAAATTCCTGGCGACCGTGGTTTTCGACGACGCCTGGGATACATGGTTCTCCCTTAAGCCCGCCGACGCCCCTCTTGCCGCCGGAGCGTGGAAGGAGTCCGACCTGGCCGGCGGCGCTGTTTACAGCTGCGGCGGTCTTGAACTGAACCTTAAGGAAACGAACGGGGTGGTCGCCATACTCGGCCCCGCGGGGGAGGGCGTCTCTGTACCGGTGAGCGCCCTTTTCGACCACCTGTACAACGATTCGTTTAAGATCACTTTCGGGGGGATCGTGACTTACTCGATGTTTCGCAACCTGGCCCCGCTTACGGAGAACGAGGGCACCGCTTCCATGCGCATCGGGTCCGACGGGCTCTACTATTTCTCGGTCACTCCCGATACGCAGGTGACTTCCAGGCCGCGCTGGCTCGTGGGCGTTAACAGCGTACTATACGGCCTCAAGGTAGAGGGAGCCTCGCTTCTGTTCGTTTCAAAACCCATAGATAAGTCTTACTCCTTCTCCCCGGCTGAACGCTGCCGTTGAAGCCGGGGTGTTCTTGACCCGGGTCCTTTAGTCCTATTAATAATATAGTCCCAATACCAGGCCTTGCTGGGTCTTTAGCTACTCACGCTTCCGCTGTAAAGCCGCTATACTCTGAATATGGAACCGGCGAACGGCAGGGAGGCATGATGATAAAACGTTTATTGGCGTCCTTAACTTTGGTCCTTTCTGTTTTCCCCGCGGCCCGCGCCCAAGTGGATTTTGACCGGGGCGTTGGCAGTATAAAAGATCTCATAGCCGATTCCGATGCTCCTTCCGTTTCCGCGCCCGCCGCGGAAAAGGGCTGGTTCTCCGGCGGCGAACCTAAACCGCTTCCGGCCAAAGAATGGACCGTGCTGGTGTATATCAACGGCAAGAACGACCTGGAGGCGGCCGGACTTTATAACGTTAACAAGATGGAACTGGTCGGTTCCGGCCCCTCGCTCAATATCGTCACCGAGCTCGGCCGCATGAACGGCCAGGACCGCGACGCGGCTTCCGACGGCAACTGGACGGGAGCACGCCGGCTTTATATCAAGAAGGATGCGGACGAGTCGAAAATAAGGTCGAAAGTGGTGCAAACCATCGGGACCGTGGATATGGGCGACTGGCGGCACCTGGTGGATTTTGCCAGGTGGGGCATGAAGAATTACCCGGCCAGACATTACGCGCTGATAGTCTGGAACCACGGCTCCGGCTGGATAACCACTAAGGGTCTTTCGGCCAATAAGGGCATCTCCTACGACTTCGAAACCAATAACCATATATCAACCCCGGAACTGGGCGCCGCCATGAAGGAGATCGGCAAGGTGGACATCCTCGCATACGACGCCTGCCTTATGCAGATGGCCGAGGTGCTTTACGAGGTGAAGGATTACGCGGATTACGTGGTGGGTTCGGAGGAGACGGTGCCGGGCCAGGGCTTCCCCTACGACGCCATACTGCCGTCCTTTGCCGAGGGTAAAAGTTCCGGCGAGCTCGCCTCGGCCATGGTTTCTGGCTATGACGCTTTCTATTCCAAGAAAGGGAACAAGGTTACCCTGTCGGCCATAAAGGTTTCCGAACTTGGCGCGTTCATGTCGGCTTTTAACGACTGGACCGGTGCGCTGCTGGCTATGGCCAACAAGTCCGAGATAAAGGGCGCGATATATAAGCCCGCCATTTATGCCTACGCGGACAATAAAGATCTTTATGGCTTTGCCTCGCAGCTGGCCGCCGTTTACCCGAACGGCGCGATTGGCTTAAAGAGCCGGGCGCTGATGGACGTAATAGAGAACCGCCTGGTAATTTCCAAAGTGGCCTATAAGTCCTACTCGGATGACCCGACATCGCACGGCCTGGCTATCTATCTGCCCGACAGGGGTTATAATGACAAGTATGACGCGCTGGCTTGGGCGCGTGACACCAGGTGGGGAGAATTTTTAAAGGAGATGCAGGGCGTTGGCTTCGTTACCCCGGACGGCTGCGTAGATCCTGGCCCCCGGGCTTCGTTCCAGGAGCTTGACGTATATTTCCGTTGCGTATTCGACGCGAGGAACGCCCCGCTCCATTAAAAGGCTCTGGAAAACCGGAGATTTTTATGTTTCAGGCCGCCGGTTTATGCGTTAAGTAATTTCATGGCAGGTCCGTATCGCTGTCTTCCATCTGTTTTAACTCCCTGGTCCTTTAGACCTATAAGAACATGGTTCTCAATACCGGACCTCACTGGGCCTTTGGCCACTCACATCCCTGCCGTACAGCCGCTATACTTTAAGTGATGAAACCTTTGCATGGCGATTCTGATGGAGGCATGATGATAAAGCGCTTATTCGCGTCATTAGCTTTGGTCCTTTGTATTTTCCCCGCGGCCCGCGCCCAGGTGGATTTTGACAGGGGCGGCAGCGGCATAAATGAACTCATAGCCGGTTCCGATGCTCCGGCAGTTTCGGCTCCGGCCCCGGAAAAAGGCTGGTTCTCCAGCGACGAACAAAAACCGCTGGCGCCCAAGGAATGGACCGTTCTGGTGTATGTCAACGGCAAGAATGACCTTGAGGCGTCAGGGCTTTACAACGTCAATAAGATGGAACTGACCGGTTCCGACAGCTCGCTCAATATAGTAGCTGAGCTCGGCCGCATGAGCGGCCAGCAAAACGATGTGAAATTCGACGGCGACTGGACCGGGTCCCGCCGTTTCTATGTAACCAAGGACACGGACGAGGAAAAAATAAAATCAAAGGTTCAGCAAACCTTCAAGAACGTGGATATGGGCGACTGGCGCCACCTGGTGGATTTTGCCAAGTGGGGAATGAAGTACTACCCGGCAAAGCACTACGCGCTGATAGTCTGGAACCACGGTTCCGGCTGGATAACCACCAAGGGTCTTTCGGCCAATAAGGGCATTTCCTACGACTTCGAAACCAAGAACCATATATCAACCCCGGAACTGGGCGCCGCCATGAAGGAGATCGGCAAGGTGGACATCCTCTCATACGACGCCTGCCTTATGCAGATGGCCGAGGTACTTTACGAGGTGAAGGATTACGCGGATTACGTGGTGGGTTCGGAGGAGACGGTGCCGGGCCAGGGCTTCCCCTACGACGCCATACTGCCCGCCTTCTCCCGTGGAGGGAGCACCGGCGAGCTTGCCTCGGGCATGGTGGCGGGCTATAACGACTTCTACGCCTCGAAAGGGAAGAAGGTCACCCTGTCGGCAATAAAGGTTTCCGAGCTTGGCGGGTTCATGACGGCCTTTAATGACTGGACCTCGGCGCTTCTGGCCTCGGATCAGAAAGCCAAGATAAAGGGAGCGGCCGGAAGATCCGCCGCTTACGCCTACGCGGATAATAAAGACCTTTACGACTTCGCCTCGCGAGTGGCCGCGCTTTACCCGGATGATATCCTGGGTGCGAAGAGCCGGGCACTGATGGATGTTATAGCGAACCGCCTGGTCGTTTCCAATATAGCCTACACGTCTACCGGGAGCGACAAGGCTTCGCACGGGCTGGCCATTTATCTGCCAGGTAAGGGCTATAACGATAAATACGACGCGCTGGCCTGGACGCGCGATACCCGATGGGGGGATTTCCTCAAGGGTATGAAGGACGTCGCCGAGCCCGAGTTGGGGAGCGGCTGCGTGAAGCCCGGTCCCAATGCTTCGCTTGATGAAATTCAGGCATACATCAGCTGTCTCACGGCTTCGCTTCGCGAGTCTGGATTGTCCGGACTATAAGGACGCAAAAAAAACCGGCGGCCCCAAAAAGGCCGCCGGTTTTTTTTATTTCCAGCCGAGGTGAAGGGCCGGAGGGTTTACCCCCTGAGCCATACTTCAGGGCAGGTCCACGTAGACGGAGCCTTCCTCGGTCTTAACGGTCCATGTCTTAAGCCCCCGCGTTTTCAGCGACGGGTCGGCGGGGCCGAATAAAGCCTCCCCGTTCCTTATATCGAACTGGGCGTAGTGCAGCGGGCAGGTGAGTATCCAGCCGGTAAGCGCCCCGCGCTCAAGGCGCGCGTTCGCGTGACCGCAGGCGCGTTCCACCGCGTAGAAGGCTCCTCCAAAATTGCACAGCACTATTTCCAGCCCCTGCAGTTTTACGGCCTTCATCCCTCCCGGGAGTATGTCTTTTTCTTCGGCGGCTTTTATGAACATGGTTTAAATCGTCCGCGTACCGCCTTTACGGCTTACGGAACCGGGACTCCGGTATCTGTTTCAGTTTTTCCGGGTCCGTCACGTCCTTGTGTACGAAGAGCCCGCACCAGCAGCGGCGCATGGCGTCGTAGTGCTCCCTGTGGAAGGGAATGCAGGGGCATACTATCTTCATGTTTGCGGCGCGGTCCCCTGTGCGCACCTGGCAGGGGCAGTACGGGATCCCTGTTTCGGCCTCTATACGCGCCTCCTGCTCCAGCAGGAAATCAGCGTCTTCCGCCGCGGGCGTAAATTTGTAGCCCAGTTTGTCCGCCACGGGCTCGAAAAGATAGCGCAGGGCTTTCTTGCGGGCCTCTATGCTCATTTTTTCCCCAGCAGTTCCTGGAATTTTTCGGGATCGAAGCCCTGCGTGCAGGCTTCGCCTATGCGGAGGAAGGGGAAAGCTCCCCTGCATCCGGCCTGGCGCATTTCCTCCATCATTGCCGCCTGGCGCGCCTCGTCCTGCTTATCGTAGTCTATCGCCTCGAAGGGGATGTTCTGTTCCTCGAAATATTTTTTAGTCTTCCTGCACCAGAGGCAGGTGCTGAGCGCGTATATCGTGACTTTTTTCATAATATCCTTACGAATATGCTCCCGTTCCTCAATTCGGTTTTGTAGGTTTTCAGGGCCAGCTCGGGCGCGGCCAGGAAGCTGCCGTCGCGTATGTCGAAGCGCCAGTCATGGCAGGGGCATTCGAGGATGTGGCCCTCGAGTTTCCCGGCGGCCAGCGGGCAGCCCATGTGGGCGCAGCGGTTCTCTATGGCGAATATTTCCGGTCCTCTGCGGACGAGGAGCACGGGCAGTCCCCCGGGGAAAACCGGCCGCAGGATCCCCTCGCCGAGGGAATCTTCCGGGGCCGCTTCAAGCCATTGTTCCGTCATATTCCCACATTATACAACTTGGCGGAGCGCAGGCTTTAAAGCCCTCCCGGATTTTGTTATTATTTGGTATCGGGCTGCGCAGTTTAAGGAGAATATAATATGGCGGACAAAGCTCAAGGGGCGCCTTTTAAATACGAATGGTTCACGCTCGGGGATGTAAACGGATTTTTCGGCCTGATGTTCGACAACATCGCCGTGCTCTCTTTCCTGGCCGGCATACTTATCTTCGCTTTCGGGTTCCCCGCCGAGATCGTTTATAAAAAAATGTTCCCCGGCACCGCCTTCGGCGTGCTGTTCGGGGATCTGATATACACCTGGATGGCTTTCCGCCTGGCGAAGCGGACCAATAACCCTAAGGTGACGGCCATGCCCCTGGGTCTCGACACGCCGTCCACCATCGGCATAGCCCTCGCCGTGCTCGGCCCGGCCTTCCTCGGCTTCAAGGCCAAGGGCATGACGGAATACGACGCCGCCATGCTGACCTGGTATCTCGGGATGGCCACGATGGTGCTTATCGGTATCGTTAAGGTCATCTGCTCTTTCTTCGGGGGCTGGCTGCAGAAAATAATCCCGCAGGCAGGCCTGCTGGGTTCTCTGGCCGGTATCGGACTCGCCCTGATAGGCTTCGGCCCGGTGCTGGAGATCTTCGGCATGCCCGTGGTCGGCATGATGGCTTTCGGCCTGATCATATATACGCTGATAGCCGGCATAAAACTCCCCAAAAATTTCCCCGGCGTGCTCGCCGCCGTGGTGATAGGCACGGTCCTCTACTACGTGCTGCCTTACCTGGGGCTTGCGGGCGGCCACACGCCGGCTTTGCCCGGCCATCTGCTCCTCAGCCTGCCCATACCTACGCTTGACTTCGTGAAAGGCCTGGGCGAGGCTATCAAATATCTGCCCATAGCCATCCCCTTCGCCATACTTACCGTGGTCGGCGGGATAAACGTGACCGAGAGCGCGCGCGTAGCCGGCGACGACTTTAAGACCCGCGACATACTGCTGACCGAGGCCGTGGCCACGCTGGTCGCCGGCGTCTGCGGCGGCGTGGCGCAGTCCACTCCTTATATAGGCCAGCCGGCGTATAAGGCTATGGGCAGCCGCGCGGGCTACACTCTGCTCACCGGCATCGCCATCGGTCTCGGCGGTTTCCTCGGCTACCTGGGGTTTGTCGTGGAATTGATACCCCGCGCGGTAATAGCCCCGATACTGGTATTCGTGGGCCTGGATATAATGTGCCAGGCTTTCCACGCCTGCCCCAGGCGCCACGCCCCGGCGGTAGCGCTGGCTTTCTTCCCTACCGTGGCGCGCCTGGTGCAGATAAGACTTTCCAACCCCGCGATGGTGCCGGCGGAGATATTCGCCAAGCAGCTCGTCGCCGTGGGCAAGGGACTGCCGGAACTGCAGGTGATAGTGGCGCTCGGCAACGGCTTCATACTGACCGCCATGCTGTGGGGTGCTTTCATGGCGAAGCTGATAGACAGGCAGGTGCGCGCGGCCGTCTTTTACCTCGTGGTCTGCGCGGCGCTGACGTTCTTCGGCATGATACATTCCGCCATCCCCGACGGGAATATGTATTTCCCGTGGACGCTGGGTTATCCCGCGAACCAGGTCCCTTACCAGTTCACGGCGGGCTACCTGGCGCTGGCGGCGCTGCTGCTCGCGCTCTCTTTTACAAAAGAGGTCAAAGAGGGCCACGCGCCGGAGCATTATTGAGCGGATCGGCTCCGTCGTGAAAAAAAGTATTTTAGAAAATACGGAAAAATGTATTGCTTTTTAAAAAAACAATAGTTACAATTGAATCCAGCGCCGAATGGCGCAAGGAGAAAAAATGCCCGCTAAAAAGAAAGCAAAGAAAGTTGCGAAGAAAGCCGTGAAGAAAGCCAAAAAGAAGTAACTTCACACCTTAGCTGCAGAAGGCGGCACTCAAAGCGCGGTTCAACGGCTTTCAGTGCCGCCTCTGTATTTGTGCCGGGCGCCGCGCCGCCGTGATATCGCGCTGAGACCTCCTCCCGTAAGCGCCCCCCGCGCGAAGCCGACGTCCGGAATTTACTATCATAAAGAATATGCCCGAAACGGTCTTTATCGTGAATCCGGCAGCCGGGAACGGGCGCGCGGCGGTGGTGTGGGAGAGGCTGCGCGCCGAAATGCTCAGGGCCCTGCCGCGCTCCGCCTGCCTGTCCACCAGGGGGCCGGGACACGCCGCAGAACTCGCCGCCGGCGCGGCGGACCGGGGTGTTAAGCGGCTTGTCGCCGTGGGCGGCGACGGAACTTTCAGCGAAATGCTGGAGGGCGTTATGAGCCTTCCCGCGGAGAGGCGCGGCGGGATAATTCTTGCGACGGTGCCTGCCGGCTCCGGCTGCGACCTCGCGCGGCACCTTGGTTATCCTAAAGCGAGATCGGAATTGGTACGGCTTATCGCCGCCGGTGACAGCCGTCCGCTGGACGTGGGACGCGTAAGGTACACAGGCCTGGACGGTTCAAGCCGCGAGCGTCATTTTATTAACATAGCCGCTTTCGGCCTGGCCGGGGACGTGGCGCGCCGCGTAGCGCGGAGGGGAAAGGCGCTTGGCGGCACGCTTTCGTACGCGGTTTCATCGGCGGGCGCGCTGCTGGGCGCCCGCGCCGTGGATCTCCGCCTGAAAGCCGGCGACAATGTCCTTTGCGGGAAATATCACCTCGGCGTGCTGGCCAATACCTCGTCGATGGGCGGCGGAATGAAGATCGCGCCGGGGGCCAGGGATGACGACGGGCTGATGGACCTCGTGCTTGTGGCCGACATGAGCCGCTTCCGGCTGATAAAAAATTTCCCGCGTCTTTACAAAGGAACACATCTGGAGTCACCGGGAATAACGAGCCTGCCTTTGCGGAGGCTGGAGGCCGAATCGGACGAGACCGTGTATCTGAACATAGACGGCGAGGCTGACGGGATGTTCCCGGCGGTTTTCGAGGTGCTGCCCCGCGCCGTCCGCGGTATAACGGCAGCGAACAAATTATGAAAAAAGAAGAGATCTTCAACAGCGTAAGTCACATCGTGGGAGCGGCGCTGGCCCTGGCGGGGCTGGTGGTCCTGGTGGTGTCGGCGTCCATGCGCGGGGATGCCTGGCGCATAGTAAGTTTTTCCGTGTACGGCGCGACCCTTTTCCTGCTCTACCTCTCTTCGGCCCTTTACCACAGCGCCGGCGGGAAGATGAAAAAAATATTCCGGCTGGTGGATCACCAGTCCATATATCTCCTGATAGCCGGCACCTACACGCCTTTCACGCTGGTTACGCTGCGCGGCGGGTGGGGCTGGTCCCTGTTCGGGATAGTCTGGGGTTTGGCGGCCATCGGGATAACGCTGGATTCCATACACGGAAAAGGCAGCCGTGTACCGCAGCTTATTATATATATCCTTATGGGCTGGCTGATAATTACGGCCCTCGGGCCGTTGGCGCGTTCCCTGCCGCGCCCCGCCGTGGCGGGGCTGATCATCGGGGGCTTGTTCTACACCTCCGGTGTATTCTTTTACGTGAAGGACAAACGTTTTCCTTATTTCCACGGCATCTGGCACTTGTTCGTATTGGCCGGGAGCCTCTGCCATTATTTCGCCGTGCTCTTTTATATATAAAACATGCTTATCCCCCGCAGATTTTCAACGTACACGCTTATTGCCGCCAATATAGTGCCGCTGGCGCTGGCGCCCCACAGCGCGGCGGGGGTATGCGAAATGCTCGCTTTTTACTGGACCGAATCGGTGATACTGGGAGCTTTTAATATCCTAAAGATACTTTTTGCGGGCGGCAGGGACAAATTCCCGGAGCCGTTCAGCTTTAAAGTATTCACCTCCCGGGACCTGGACCCGCTGTCCACGCTTGGCTCGGGCATGGGCTTTTTGGGGAAAATATTTATAGCGGTAATATTCGCCTTTCCATTCTTAATGTACCTGGGCCTGTTCGGCATAGTTCTTCGCGCATCCTTCTTCGATCAGGACTGGCTGGCCATAGTCCTTAACGTAAAATGGTGGGCGCTCGGCCTGCTCATAAGCCACGGCTCTTCGTTCTTCGCGGATTATATGGCCGCCGGGGAATTCCGCAGGACAAGGTCGGAAAAATGCCTGGCGCCGCTTTTCCCGCGTCTCGCGTTAACCAACCTTATACTGCTTATAGTAGCCGCCCTTGTGAACTCGCTGGGCTTCTGGGCGGCGATGTTCGCTTTTGTCATCGCCAAGGTAGCGGGGGAGCTCCGGTACGAGGCGGTCTGCCTGCTGCAGTCGGACCCCGGTAATATTTCCCGCCTATTTGTGTTTTTTGAGAATGAAGACCTGCTGAAAAGAAAATTCCCGGCCCGCTGATCAGCTAAGCCGTAAGACAGCGCCTTTTCCTGAAATGCTCCGCCGGATATCGCACGTCAGCGTCGAGGGCGGGTCAAAAGGAATACCGAATTCGTAATAAAGTGCTGCGTATAGAACAATATGAAAATAATCGTGTACCGGGGGGCTGAGGGGATCGGGGGAAATTGTATCGAAGTGCGGTCCAAGAAGGCCAGGATATTGCTGGATTACGGGTCGCCGCTGCCTAAAATAGACCCGGTATCGCATAGAAGCGTGGAGGCCACACCGGAAGAAACGATCCTCGATATCCCCGGGCTTTACGGGAATTCGTCAATTCCGATAAGCGCTATCGTTATCTCCCACACGCACAAGGACCACTATGGCGCGCTTTTTGCCAAGCCCATAAACCCGGGCATTAAGGTCTTCATGACCGAGATAATGGAAGATGTCATGCGGATAACCGCCAAGATGTCGCGTGATTACAAAAAACTTGACGCCGATATTAACTATTTCCGGAAAGGGCACAGGTTCGTGATCGGTAATATAGGGATAACGCCGTATTTAATGGACCACTCCGCGTCCGAGTCATTCGCTTTTTTGATCGAGTCTGAAGGGAAAAAGATAATTTATACCGGCGACTACAGGGAGCACGGGAACAAGGCAAACGCCTTTAAACAGTTCCTTGCCGCGGACATGGGCCCGATAGACGTATTGATAACGGAGGGCACACAGGCCGAGGTCGAGAAAGGGCCGACAGAGCAGACCGTTATGGAGGATATCGAAGGCCTGGTAAGAGGCAAAACCGGAACCCTTTATGTTATGTGCTCCGGGCAGAATATAGACCTGCTTACCAGCCTTGCCGGGATAGCCAGGAATACCAGGAGATACCTGGTCGTGGACGGCTACGCGGCGCTGGTCCTTGAAAGGCTGAAAGCCCTGGCGCGAAAGCAGGGCGTAGAGCTGAGGATCCCGGGCTTGGATACGGAATACTTGAAGATCATCGACAACAATGCCACAAAGAGGATCTCGCAGATGACGGAATATTCCGAAACCTACGGCCGGATGCGCCCTAAAATGGTCAGTTGGGAATGGGTGCGCGGCGATCAGGGCAGGCTGATAATACCGGTGCGCGCCAACGCGCAGCAGTGGATAGATGAGAACATAAAGGATTTCAGGGGCGCTATGCTGGTGTACTCAATGTGGGAGGGCTACAGGGAAGAAGCCGGGCTCCATGAAACCCTCGAGTATTTCCGGGCCCGGGGGATCGGCGCAGTCCCGATACACGCCTCGGGGCACGCGTATTTTTCGACGATAAGGAAACTGATAGAAAATAAAAGGCCGCGCTGTATAATTCCCGTGCACACCGAACACCCGGAAAAATTCACTGAAACGTTCGGGAACAGGGTCCGGGTGCTTAAAGACGGGGCTGAACTGGACGTTTAGTCCCGGCGGGAACACCTTCCGGCTGTTTGGCCTCCTGCGCGGCTGGCAGGAACCGGGGCTGGAAAAGCCTTGAAATTATTGTAATATAAGCGGTCGGAGTTTTTTTGGGCGGCCAAGTCTAAGTTCCACTGTAACCGTACCCCGCCTGGGAGGCCTTTGCTTTATGAAAAAAATAATGGGCATGTTCGGTAATAACGGGTTGTATGTGATCAGCTTCGACCCGGTGATAGTCATCTGCTATGAAAAAGAGCTTTTAAGTAATTTCCAGAAATTCAGGGGCCATTTGCCTAAGGATAAGAGTATCTATTTCCTGGTACTCCTGGGATGGCACAGGGAAACCCCGGAACGCGCTCTGGAATTAAAAAATGATTTCGGTAAAACCATCACGGAAGACAGGTTCAAGGTTATTTTCCTGACAAATTCCGTTAGAGAGGAGTCGCTGCTTCGCGAAACCGGGCTGACCGCGTATTTCTGCCACAAAAGCTCCTTTCTTGACGAATCGAGATATAAAGTTCTGGACACAGCCGGGAAGAAGTACGACGCGATATATGTGGCCAGGATCACGCCTTTTAAAAGACATCTTTTGGCTAAGAAAATAAACAGCCTGTTTCTCATCGCCGATCATAGTAAGAACGAGGAGCAATATTTCAGGAGTGTTATGGCCGAATTAAGTCATGCCGCCTGGAAAAGGAAGGTGAGTTCCTGGAACCTGTATAAATACCTTAATCAGGCCAGGGTCGGGCTTTGCCTTTCAAAAGAGGAGGGCGCCATGTGGGTGAGCGCCGAGTATCTTCTCTCGGGAATACCGGTGGTTAATACGCCGAACCTGGGAGGCAGGGACCATTTTCTTCTAGCGGATAATTCAATAACGTGCGCAGACAATGCGGACGCTGTCAAAGACGCCGTCGATGCGCTCATAAAAAAGGATCTCGATCCGCATTCGATCAGGGAGAAGACCATTCAGCGATTCCAGGTCCACAGGGATAAGTTTAAGTCCATAATCCAGGAGATATATGACCGGGAATCAGTAAAAAGGGTTTTCCGTGATGAGTGGGATAAGGTGTTCGTGCACAAGTTCGGATTAAGACGCTCCTGGCTGGCTCTTTTGTTCTCAAAACGGGGGCTTCGTATTTAAAAGCGCGGGGATATGGTTTATGGGCCGTCAAAGGTCGCTGATGAACCAATCCTCTATGCGCTTGCGCGCCCACGGCGTTTTTCGCAGGAATGTGAGGCTGGATTTGATGGTGGGGTTGTAGCGGAAACAGCGGACGGGAATGCGGCGCCCCAACACGGTCCAGCCATGGCGCTTTACAAGCTGGTTCAGGATGCTTTCCAGCGTAATACCGTGCAGGGGGTCTTTGGGGTTTTTATCAAAAGGTGCCATGGTCTTTAGGAATAATTTATTCGTGCCGCGGCTGCGATAGTTAATTGGCAGCCGCACATTTCCCGGGCCTGGCCTTCGCGAGATCTGCCCCGGATAAGTTCGGCGGGCCAACTATTGAATTTTAGCAATTTGTGCGGTGCGGGTATGCGGGTGATTTTGCGCTTATCTGCGGGAATCGGGCGCCGGGGCGGATCCCAACGGCGTGCCGCCGGGCAGAGGGTAAACCTGAAAAAATATTCAAACTATTGTAGAATATAGATAATCAGCAGGTTTTCGGGTGGTTAGCTCAGCGGTAGAGCACTGTCCTCACACGACAGGGGCCACAGGTTCAAATCCTGTACCACCCACCATTTTTAGAGGTGAGCAAGCCAAGGGATTGGCTTGCGCGGGATTTGAAAGGCGGACCGACGAAGCCAGCAGGCTGAGGAAGGAGCCGGGGGCGCGGGGCCGGTTGAACGACGGTGAAACCGGAACCTGTGACCAAATCCTGTACCACCCACCAGCTTTATAAGCTGCAGGTTTAAACATGAATATTGCCGCTCGTTAGCAGCGGCAGTTTTTATTTCGGCGGACGGAAATAATGGAAATATCCGGACATATAGCTGACGGCTTAATTTATTCCTTCAACATCTTCCTGCACCTGGATAAGACGCTCGGGGCGGTCATACAGAATTACGGCGCCTGGACCTACCTGATACTTTTCCTGATAATATTCTGCGAAACCGGCCTGGTGGTTACCCCCATCCTGCCCGGGGATTCTCTGCTTTTCGCGGTCGGCACCTTCGCCGCAATGCGGTACCTTGATATGCACAGGATCTGGCCGCTGCTCGTCCTGGCCGCCATACTCGGAGACAATGTGAACTACGCGGTGGGTCATTATATAGGCCCGAAAGTTTTTCACTACGATAATTCCAGGATATTCAGGAAAGAATATCTCGTTAAGACGCATAACTTTTATGAAAAATACGGCGGTAAGGCCATTATATTGTGTAAATACGTGCCCATAGTGCGCACCTTCGCGCCGTTCGTGGCCGGAGTGGGCGCCATGACCTATCCCAGATTCCTGCTGTTCAACGTAATAGGGGGCTTTACCTGGGTTACACTGATAGCCTTCTCGGGCTATTTCTTCGGGAACATCCCGGTGATACGCAGCAATTTCTCGTTCGTGGTGCTTGCCATCATCTTTGTTTCCATCCTTCCCGCCATTATCGAGTATATACGGCACCGCCGTTCCTCCAAATCCGCCGCCTGATCCGCAAAAAAAGATATCCCGGGGCTTTTTTTGCTGCGGTCCTAAGATGTAAGATATGAAGAAGCCGCCGACGCGCGGCTTATGGCTTTTAAATTAATCATACGGAGGAGAAGCCCAATGAAAGAAATATTTATAGCGGAAGCCGTGAGAACGGCGGTAGGCAGCTTTTCGGGGTCCTTATCGGACATAAGCTCCGTGGAGCTTGGTAAGATCGTGGTTAAAGCCGCGCTGGAGCGCGCGAAGATATCCCCCGAGAGCGTTGACGAGGTGCTGCTGGGCAATATCTACCAGGCCGGCATGAACCAGAACGTGGCGCGCCAGGTGCAGTTGGGGGCCGGCATTCCCAAAGAGAAAACCGCGATGACCATTAATATGGTCTGCGGTTCCGGTCTTCGCGCCGTGGCCCAGGCCGCGCAGCAGATAAAGTGCGGCGACGCGGACCTGATAGTAGCCGGCGGCACGGAGAATATGACCGCCGCCCCCTATCTCCTTAAAAAGGCCCGCGCCGGATACCGCATGGGCAACGGCGAACTTGTGGATTCCATGGTGAACGACGGACTTTGGGATATTTTTAATAACTGCCACATGGGCGTTACCGCCGAGAATCTGGCCGCCAAATACGGCATCACACGCGCGGAGCAGGACGCCCTGGCGGCGGGATCGCAGAACAAGGCCGAGAAGGCCGTGAAAGAAGGGCGGTTCAGGGACGAGATAGTGCCGGTGATGATACCGCAGCGGAAGGGCGACCCGGTTGCGTTCGCAACCGACGAGTACCCAAAGTCCGGCGTAACCCCCGAGAGCCTCGCGAAACTCCGCCCGGCCTTTAAGAAGGACGGTACGGTCACGGCGGGTAACTCCTCCGGCATCAACGACGGCGCGGCCTGCGTGGTAGCGGCTTCAGGCGAGGCCGTAAAGAGGCTTGGTCTGAAGCCCATGGCGAGGATAGTTTCCTACGGCTGGGCCGGCGTGGACCCTGCGATAATGGGTATCGGCCCCGCCGAGGCCGTGCGGCTGGCCCTGAAGCGGGCCGGCTGGCAGCTTAAGGACGCGGAGCTGATAGAAGCCAACGAGGCCTTCGCCGCGCAGTCGCTTGCCGTGGCCAAAGAACTGGGCTTCAACAAGGATATTGTCAATGTTAACGGCGGCGCTATAGCGCTGGGGCACCCGGTGGGCGCCTCGGGCGCGCGTATTCTGGTCACGCTGCTTCACGAGATGCGGCGGCGCAATGTGAAGAAGGGGCTTGCTACGCTGTGCATAGGCGGCGGCATGGGCATAGCCATGTGCGTTGAGCGCTAAGACAAGCGAAACGGTTAAAAAAGAGCCCCGTCACCGGGGCTCTTTTCATTTATTATTTTAGGTGGAGAGCCGCAGGTTTGCCGCCACACCTTGTCTGTTTTGAAGAATTTACCTGCCGGCGAGCTGGCCGCAGGCGCCTGAGATGTCCGCGCCCAGGCTTTTGCGTATCGTCACTTCAAGGCCGGCCTTCTCGAGCAGTTCCGCGAAGATCTTTATCCTTTCGCGCGCGGGCGCCGCGTAGGGACCGCCGGTGCGGTTGTACGGTATCAGGTTGACCACGAAATATTTAGGCGCCGCCACCGTGCGCAGCCAGGCGTTCAGTTTGCCGGTCTGGCTGCGGCTGTTGTTCACTCCCTCCAGCATAACGTATTCCACGAAGACGCGCCGTTTGGTCATGAAAATATAGTCCTTCAGCGCCTTGGCCAGCTGGCTGAGGGGGTAGTTGCGGTTGAGGGGGACCAGGTCGTTGCGCAGTTCGTCATCCGCCGCGTGCAGGGAGATAGCCAAATTGCACTGCGGGAAATCCTTGGCGAAGCGGCGTATACCGGGAACGTGCCCGACGGTAGAAACGGATATGTGCCGGTGTCCCAGGCCTATACGTTCCGGGTCGGATATGGCCCGTATCGCCTCGGATACGGAGTCGTAATTCAGGAACGGCTCACCCATGCCCATGAAGATCACGCTGCCTATCTTATGCGAACCGCGCGACTTGAGGTAATGCGCGGCGGCCAGGAACTGGTCGGTTATTTCGTCAGGCGAAAGGTTGCGCTTCAGGCCCTTGCGGCCGGTGGCGCAGAAAGGACAGCGCACTGGGCAGCCCGCCTGGGTGGAAACGCACAGGCTCCACTTCTCCGGCAGCAGGTTGAGCAGCACCGTCTCTATCTTAAGGCCGTCTTTGAGCCCGAAACAGAACTTTATGGCGTCGCGTTTTTTGGAAACCAGGGTCTCAAGCGGCTCCACCGCATGGATATGAAAATCGCGCTTAAGTTTCTCCCTCAACTGGGCGGGCAGAACCGGGATCTCGTCCCAGGAGGCGGCGAAATTTTTATAAACCGCGTCGCGCACCTGCTTGAGGCGGAAAGACGGGACGCCGCTTTCCCTGAGCACACCGGCGAGTTTTTTGAAGTCCATAGTATTAACCAGAATCTTTCAGCCGGAGTATGCCCCGTCATGCGCCGCGGACCGGGTTTTCGGTATCCGGACGCGGGTGCAGTTGCCAGGGCGAAAACGCGGGACCCGCCTTTTCGCGTGAAAAATGTTACTCGTTGACGGCCGCGGACGGCTTCTTGGGGTAATTCATTACTTCCGGGGCCACCACGGGCCTGAAGATGGGAACGAAAATCTCTTTGCCCAGCGATTTGAGCGAAGCCTTGTAGTCAAAGAAGTATGCGGCGTGCCAGTCCTTGATATTGCGCATCTTTATCAGGTCGTGCCTGGCGTCAGCCTTAAGCAGCTTATTGTGAAGTATCAGCTGTATAAGCAGCGGCTCCACGTTTTCCACGTTCGCGTCGGCCTGGTAGTTCGAGTCCGCCGCGGGGATGGCGTTGGAGTACATATCGCGCTTGGCCCAGAGATTGTGCCATACCCCGACATTCGCGGGCTTTGTGACGGCCCTTGTCAGGTGTTCTTTGTATACCTCGCAGCGCAGGAATAACTCCACCACGGGGTTGGACGGAACCAGCGGGGACCCCGCGGTTATCAGCTTCGCTATTTTAACGTCCGGACGCCGGATTTCAACGCGGTGCAGGGCTTCGTGCGCAAGCACGGTGCCCCAGCTGTGCGCGAGGATGTATATGGGACGGCCGGTGGCTTTGTAGGTGTCGTAGATCTCTATTATCCTGTTTTCCAGGAGGGGCACGGTCGTGTTCGTGTCGCTGGGTTCCCGGGACCAGGGGAAGGGTATAACCACGATATCGTGGAGCTGGAAGCCGGGTATCGACTGCAGTTTGGTTTCCAGATAATTGTCGGGCCAGCGGTGCCTGGTGGAGGTCTGCTCCATAGCGCGGACGTCCTCATCGTTCTCCAGGAAGAGGTGCTCGCTGTAGAAGGCCTTAACACGTTCCCACCAGCTGAGGCCGTCCGAAGTGTTGCCGGGGAAAAACAGGTCGATCAGCTTAAAGAGGTTCCTTAACTCGAAGGGGCCCCACCCTATCTCACCGAATTTCAGCCCGGCAACGGTTATAACCACCGGGTCGCTGCCTTCCCTGACGGCCACGGTTTCTGCAATGGAGGGCTTGGGTATCTGCAGATCAAGCGAGTCCGAGAGTTTTGGAATGTCGGCGCCGGTTAAAGAGTTAAGTTCCGGCAGGGCAGGGGCGGCGGCGGAAACGGCGCAAAGCGTTATGACGGCTATGAAGGCATTTTTAAATGTTTTCATGATCATATACGGTTATTATATCAATATTGATATCTAAATAGACAAGCAAAATGCGGGTTTGGGCCGGTATCGCCTAGCCGGGCTGGGGAGCCGGCGCCCCGCCTTTCAGCCCGCCCGCCGTCTCTTTGGTCCAGTTTTTGGCTTTTCCTCCAAGTTCTACGAACTTGCCGCTTATGGAGCACAGGGTCTGGTCCATTTCGGCGCTGATCTCCTGGTTGTGTACCGCTTTGTGGAAGGTGAGGGCCACCATGGTGAGCATCAGGGGATGGAGAACGGCGGATTTTATATTCAGCGCCAGCAGTATGGCGAAGACCAGGAACCAGCCGCCGAGGTTGGGAATGAACTTTCCTACAAGGGCGAGGGGAATTACGAAGGCCAGAAAGGCGAAGAATGAAAAAAGGTATTCCAGTATCCAGGCGTAAACGGCTGTTTTCATCACCGGTTTCCAGTTCTGGGCGTAATAGATAAGGCCGTCCTTGGAGGAGCGCCATTTATTGTCGTCGTTCCGGGCCAAATTATAGCTGAAAATGGTCTCGTCGATATATGTGGTGGCATTCCGCATTATGCGGTTGACGTTGGACATGATGCCGGAGATGCCGGGGATGGGGAGGAAGTTCGCCAGCCAGTCTACGGAGGACATGAAGCTGCGGACTATGCCGTCTATCATGCTGTCCAGGACGAACAGCATATTGGCCTGGCTGAAGTTGGCCAGAACGGCGTTTTTACCGTAGCTTACCTGGTTCTCACCGCCTTCCAGACTGCCGTGCGTGATAAGGCGCGTAAGCACCGCGATATGGGCCAGTTTCAGGCTGTAAAGCACGTACTTCTTGAGCCAGTAGAAAAAACCGGCGGGTATCCCCCAGCCTATCAGGAATATTATCAGGCCGGGTTTCCCGCCGAAGATCCGGGCGAGCAGGGCGCCGGAGTAAAGCACTATGATGAACCATATTATGCTGACAATAGTGGCGCCCACGAGTATGCCAAGCCTCAGGAGGATAAAGGGCAGGGTTTTAAGGCAGAGCCCCGCGGCGGCTATCAGGCCGTCCTGTCCGGCGTTTAAAGGGTATGAGTGACGCACCACGCTTTCCGGGTGGGAATATTCTTCGCCCGAGGACTCGGCCGGTTTCTGGTAAACGAAGGCCTGGCTGAACTGGGAGGGCTGTTCCGGTTTCAGGACCTGCGGCGCGGGTTGCGGGGCGGGAGGGGCGAGAGGGGGCGGAGGAGGCGGCGGGGGCGCGGCCTGCGGCCGGGTAGCTTCGCGCACAGCTTCCTCTATCTGATCCGGGGGGACATTGGCGTTCGCAAGGCCCTGTTTTACCGATTCCAGCGGGTACTTGCCGATATTCGTCTTCACATAATCAATGTAGCGCTGGTCTACCATAATTCATCCTCCAGGATCTATTGGGTACTAATTATACAGAAGTAAACCGTTTTCCATACCGCCCGCTTCCGGCTGATTTTTCGCTTATTTAAGGCTTTGTCTTGCCCGCGCCGCGGGAGCGGGAGCGGGCCTTGCGCTTCCGGATTTTCCTTATTTCCTTCAGCCGCGCGGAGGTTTCCGGGGAGACCTTCAGTTCTATTTCTTCGGCCAGTTCGCGCAGCGCCAGGAAACGGTTCAGCGCGCGTTTGCGCTCGCGCTGGCAGCGCACTATCAGGCCAAGCGGCGGGTATTTCAGCAGGACGGTGTTGGAGGTCTTGTTTATCTTCTGGCCGCCCTTGCCTCCGCCCCTTATGAACTGTTCTTCCACCAGCCGCAGGTCCAGACCAAGCCGGGCAATAAGCGCTTTGAGCGCCTCGGTTTTTGCGGGGTTTATCTCGGAAAATTCAGGGAAGTTCATCTTGGATCCCAAATCCCCTCTGCGCTCCTGAACCTTAAATCTTTAATCTTGAATCTTCAATCTTGAATCTGGAATCTCCCCTTACTCTTCCGGCTGGCCGTGCTCGCGCAAATGCTTGCGTATATGGCTGCGCGCGCCGGCGGTCTTTACGAGGACCAGCCAGTCCTTCTTCGGAGACGAATTCTTCCGGGTGATTATTTCGCAGATGTCCCCGCTCTTCAGCGGCTGGTCTAGGCGGACCATTTTATTATTGACCTTTGCGCCTATACAGGTGTCCCCCACGTCCGAATGTATGGCGTAAGCGAAATCCAGCGGCGTGGCGTCCACCGGCAGGGGCTTCACCTCGCCCTTCGGGGTAAAGATGAATATCTGGTCCAGTTCCAGGTCGGTCTTAAAGCTCTCTATGAACTCGCGCGGGCTGGAGATGTCCTGCAGCCACTCTATCCACTGCCTCAGCCAGTTCAGCTTCTCGTCAAGGTGCCGGTCGGCGCCCTTCTCCCCGAGCTTGTAGCGCCAGTGGGCCGCGATACCGTATTCCGAGGTGCGGTGCATCTCCTCCGTGCGCACCTGGATCTCGATTATTTCGCCCGAGGCCGCCATTACGCTTGTATGCAGGCTCTGGTAGAGGTTCATCTTGGGTACGGCTATATAGTCGGTGAAAGAGCCGGCTACCGGCTTGAAAACCGAGTGGACGGTGCCGAGCAGGGCGTAACAGTTTATGACCGTGTCGGTGATGATGCGGACTCCCAGCGAGTCCTGTATCTCCTCGAAGGGCTTTTGCTGGCGCTGCATCTTGCGGTAAATGGAGTAGAGGTTCTTGGCGCGGGAGAGGACGCGGTGCGGGATCTGGGCGCCCGCCAGGTGCTTCTCAAGCTCGGTCTTAAAATCCTCCAGCAGCTTTTCCCGCTTGGCGTAGCGCAGCTGGGCTTTGGCGAGCAGGCTCTGATATTCGTCCGGGTGCAGGTATTTGAACGAGAGGTCCTCCAGCTCGGACTTAAGCTGGAAAATGCCCAGGCGCTGCGCGAGCGGCGCGTACAGCGATATCGTCTCGTGGCTTATCTCCAGCTGCTTTTCGCGCGTAAGGAAATTGAGGGTGCGCATGTTGTGCAGGCGGTCTGCCAGCTTGATAACTATGACCCGTATGTCCTTGGCCGTGGCGAGTATCATCTTGCGCCAGTTCTCCGCCTGAGCCTCGTCCCTCGATGAGAACTTAAGCGTCTCTATCTTGGTGACTCCGGCCACAAGCGTGTATATTTCCTCGCCGAATTCCTTCCGGAAGGTTTCGTGCGGGATAGCGGTGTCCTCAAGCACGTCGTGAAGCAGCCCCGCCGCCACTGTTTCCAGGTCCATCTTGTAATCCAGCAGTATTTCGGTAACGGCCGCGCAGTGCATGAAGTACTTTTCCCCGGAGGCGCGTTTCTGCGCGCGGTGGGCCTCGCTGGAGTAATTCCACGCGTATTCCAGGACCGTGGTGTCCTGCTTGGAGTATTCGCGGAATTTTTTAAGGAGTTCTTCCAGGTCCATCTTTATCCTCCGAGCGCGTGTATCAGCAGCACCGTGGCGAAGCCAAGCGGGAATATGAGGGGGATGAGGCGGTCGTAGGTCTTGTGCAGGCGGGGCAGTATGTCCGCCATCGCTATGTAAAGGAAGGAGCCGCCGCTGAGGCCGAGGGCGAAGGCTTCGGCCGCCGGGGGGATGTTCTTTATGATGGGGGCGGCTATGAGCGCCCCTACCGGGGTGGCGGCCGCGAGCGCGAAAGTGAAGCCGAGGGTCGAGCGGCGGCTGCGGCCGGAATGCTGCAGCAGGGAAACCAGGGTTATGCCGTCGGCGAATTTATGAAGTATGACTCCGAGCGCCACGTTGAGCCCGGCCACGGTGCCTGGAGCGAAGCCGACGGCGATGTTGAACCCGTCCAGGAGCGAATGCAGGCCCATGGCGGCCAGGGCGGCGGCGCCCAGGTGGTGCACTTCGCACTCCTCCATGTACTCGCTCGAGGAGCTGGCCGCGGTGAAGGTCTCAAGCGTGAAAATGGCGAACAAGGAGGTGAGCGCCCCGTAAGAAAGGGCCGGGGAATTAAGGCGGAAGCCCGATGGCAGTATGTCCATCAGGGCGGCGGCAGTCAGGACGCCGGCGGAGTAGGCCAGGGCCCTCGCCAGGAAGGTCTTGCTGAAGCCGCCGAATTTCAGTACGGCTCCGGCTCCGGAAAGAGTGAATATGACCGCGAGGACGCTGAAAAGAATGACCATATTAATGACGGCGTAGTTTGCCCGGCGTGCGCCGTGCCGCGGCCGGGCTATGCCTGCGCTTCGTAAAGCCCCTTGTATATCCCGCCCAGCCGCAGCAGCTCTTCGTGCGTGCCGGTTTCGGCAAGCTCGCCCTTCTTCAGGACGAAGATCTTATCCGCGTTCCTTACCGTTGAGAGCCGGTGCGCTACCATCACCACGGTCCGCCCGCCCAGTATGCGTTCTATCGCGCCCTGCACGGCCTGTTCGCTCGCCGTGTCCAGGTTCGAGGTAGCCTCGTCGAGCAGGAGGATCTTCGGTTTCTTTATGATGGCCCTGGCTATGGCGAGCCGCTGGCGCTGGCCGCCGGAGAGCTTTATGCCGCGCTCGCCGAGGATGGTGTCATAGCCCTGAGGCATGGCGGTTATGAAGGCGTGCGCGTCGGCGGCCCGGGCGGCTTCCTCTACTTCGGCCATGGAGGCGCCGGGGCGGCCTATGGTTATGTTCCCGTAGACGGTGTCGTCAAAGAGTATCGTGTCCTGTGTCACGAGCCCCATGTGATTGCGCAGCGCGGTCGTGTCCAGGTCCAGGAGGTCGTGGCCGTCGGCCTCAATGCGCCCGCTCACCGGGTCGAAGAAGCGCAGCAGCAGGTGTACGATTGTGGTTTTTCCGGAGCCGGAAGGGCCCACGAACGCGGCCACCTCCCCGGGGTTTATCGTGAAGGACAGGTCTTTCAGGACCTGTGTGTCGCGGGACGGGTACCTGTAGTTGATGTTCTTGAATTCCAGCTTGCCGTCCAGCTTTTCAATGTTCTTCGTGGCGGCCTTAACTATTACGGTGGGCTTTTCCTCGAGTATCTGGTAGATGCGCTCCCAGGAAGCCATGCCCTGCTGAAGTTTGGAATTGAGGTTTGCGATGTTCTTAAGCGGCATATAGGCCGTGAAGAAGCCGCCGACGAAGGAGAAAAAATGCGCGGTGGTCATCGTGCCGTTGAAGATCGCCTTGCCGCCCATGTAAATGATGGCTATAAGTATCATGCTGCCGAGCAGCTCCATGATGGGTCCGCTCAGGGCGGTGGCGCGCATGTAGCGCATCATTTTAGAGAAATAGGCGTCGTTCGAGACGCGGAACTTGGCTATGGCCTGGTCCTCGTAGTTGAACGCCTTCACCACGGTGATCCCCTGGAGGCTCTCCTGGAATTTATGCGATATCTCACCCACTATGACGTTGCTCTCCGCGCTGGCCTTGCGCATTTTCTTTCCGAAGATCCCCAGTATGATGGCGGTGACCGGGAGGATGATAAGCGAGAGCAGGGCGAACCTCCAGTTGATGTAGAACAGCACCCCTATGCAGGAAATGACGGTCAGCACGTCCCGTATGCCGTAGAGCGGTATGAACTGAACGGTGCTCTGCACGTTGTTCAGGTCGTTTATCACGCGGCTCATGACGTCTGAAGAACGCTTGCGCCAGTAAAATTCTATGGAGAGCCGGTGTATGTGCGTAAAAAGGTCGTCGCGCATCCTCTGCACCGCTTTCTGGCCTATCCAGCTCATCAGGTAGGCGTTCGTGTACTCGGCGGCCATCCTGAACGCGAACAGTATCGGCAGGCCCAGCACTACGAGCCGCAGTATGCCGGCGTTCTTGTCCACGAATACGCCCTGTATGACGGGGCCAAGTATGTAGACAACGCCGCCGCGTATCACCGCGAGCACTACCATGGAGGCGGCCGCCTGCAGCAGGCGGGACTTGTACGGAGCCACGTAGACGAGCAGCGCCTTGCCTAGCACCTTGAGGCGGCTTTTCTGGGCGGCGGCGGATATTGTAGGTTCCATGGTTCAGCTCAGGTAGGAGACTATGCGGCCGGCGGCGCGCTCGGCGGCCCCGTGCCTGCCTAGCATGTCGCGAAGCCCGGTCAGTTCCTTGCGCGCGGCGTATATGCGCGGGGGGTTGTTGAGGAAGGCGAAAGCTTCCTGGGCCAGGTTGTCCACCGTGGCGTTCTCCTGTATCAGCTCTTTTACGGCCGGCTTCTTCAGCAGGATGTTAACCAGCGAGATGTAGGGCGTCTTGACCACGAGTTTTGCTATCGCGTAGGTGAACCTCGGCATCTTGTAGGCCACGGCCATCGGTACGCCGAGCAGCGCGTTCTCCAGCGTCGCCGTGCCCGAGCACGTGAAGGCGAAATCCATCTGGGAGCGCACCTTGTAGTCTTTTTCCCGCACTATCTCTATGTCCTTGGACCAGTACTTCTGGATCTTCTCGAGCTCCGGCACTATGCGGTCGTCCGGGAATTCCGGCACGGCGAACAGGTAGGCCTTGGCCCCGGGGTGCTGTTCCTTTATGCGGTAAAAAGCGTTGACAAAAAGCGGCAGGTGGCGGGAGATCTCGGCCTTGCGCGAACCCGGCAGTATGCCTATCTTCCACTCGCCATTCGCGGGGGGGATATCCTTCTGCGCCGGCGCCGGCATGAGGTCCAGGAGCGGGTGGCCTACGAAGGTGGCGTTGCCGCGAACCTTCTTGTAAAGGGCTTCCTCGAAGGGGAATATCACGAAGATCTCGCGGGTGAGCCTGGCGATCTCGGCGGCGCGCCCGGGGCGGGAGGCCCAGACCTGGGGGCTGATATAGTAGAAAGCCGGTATTTTCCTGTGCGCGGCCAGGCCCAGCACCTGGTGGTTAAAGCCGTAGAAATCCACGGCTATCACGCAGGACGGACGTTTTTCCTCCATATAGCGGCGCACGAGCCTTATGAGCTTAAGCCAGAGGAAAAAATGTTTGAAAGGTTCGGAAAAACCCACCGCTCCCACCGAAACCAGGTTGTATATGAAGTGCGTGGACACTTCCTGCATACGCACTCCGCCTATGCAGGTGACGGATATCTCCGGGTCCCTGGCGCGCAGCATTTTTATAAGGCTGGCGGCGTGCAGGTCGCCGGAAGGGTCCCCTGCCACTATGAGTATATTTTTATTCGTAGGAGCGGTTTTGGCCATAAGAGCTTCTTCGGAGCGCTGGAGACGGTCTTTTGATCGCTGGAACCGGGGATCTGTACGGTCTTGCCGCGGCTTGACCCGGTGTGTCCTCTTTTTAATGTTTGTCTATCCCGGCGTTCTTGAGACCTTCCTCCACCAGTACCCTTGTAGCCTTGCCGATGTCCGAAAGGGCGCCTCTCAGCGATTCCGGCGACTCTTCTGTTTTTGAGCCGGAAACCTCGAAGCGCCGCATCTGGTCGGTAATGTCCAGGGCCAGCCGCAGGGCCTTCAGGCCCTTCTCGCCGCTGGGCGTGGGAGTCTTGGAGGTTTTTATGCAGTCGATGAAGTGGTAAAGCTCTTCTTTTATCGGCTGCTTGGGCTCCAGCTTGGGGTAGGTGACCTCTATGTCTTTCAGCGAGTTCACCACCGGGGTTTTTTTTGTGTAGATCTTCAGGCGCGCGCTGACATAGTCCACCGAGATGTAGGCGTCCTGCTGGTAGATGCGCATGCGGCGGGAAGCTTCCATGCTGGCGCGGCTGGCGGTGATATCGGCAACGCAGCCGTTCTTGAACTTTATGCGCACGTTGGAGATGTCTTCGTGGGCTGAAAGCATGCTGGCCCCTATCGCCTCGAACTTCTCTATGTCCGAGTCTATCATCGTCAGTATGATGTCCAGGTCGTGTATCATCAGGTCCAGCGTAACGCCGGTCGCCGCCACCCGGGGATCGTAGGGGCCGAGGCGCTCGATGGTCACGTAGCGCGGGTTCTTGACGTGCTTCATCGTTTCCACCACCGCGGAATTGAAGCGTTCCGAGTGGCCCACCTGCAGTACTACCTTGTTCTTTTCGGCGAGTTCGAGCAGCTTGCGGGCGCCTTCTTCGGAATTGGTTATAGGCTTCTCCATCAGGACGTGCACCCCAGCCGAAAGGGCCTTTATCCCTATCTCGGCGTGGTACTCGGTCGGGGCAGCCACCACCAGGGCGTCCACCTGGTTCAGCAGCTCTTCCACGGTCTTGTAGGCCACGCAGTTGTGCCGCCAGGCCAGCACCTGCGCGTTGAGCAGGTTGGGGTCGGAAATGCCGACAAGTTCCACTTCCGGCATCATTGAAAGGGTGCGCGAATGAAAACCGCCCAGCTTGCCGGCGCCTACCACACCGAAACGCAGTTTTTTATCTTTTTGGGCCATATTATCCTCAGGGATCGAAAATACCCCGAACACGGGGCTCCGCCGCGCGGATCGCGATTGTCATTATTCTACAAAATATGGGGGATAATGGAGGATGCGGGCCGGGAGCGGGGTGTATCAGCCGCGTCCCGGCTTAAAAAACAGTATAGAAAGGGGCGGCAGGGTCACGGTGATGGACTGCGCGCGGCCGTGGGCGGGCACAGTCTCGGCTTCCACGCCGCCTAAATTGCCGAGGCCGCTGCCGTTATAGAGCGCGGCGTCGCTGTTTAAAATTTCCTTCCAGTATCCGCCCTCCGGAACACCCAGCCTGTAGCCGAAGCGCGGCAGCGGGGTGAAATTGCATATGGCGAGCACCGGCCGGCCCTCCGCGTCCCTTCGGAGGAAAGCCGTGACGCTCTGCTGGGAATCGTTGGCGTCCACCCACTCGAAGCCGGCGGGGCTGCAGTTGAGCTCGTGAAGCGCGGGCTCCGCCCGGTACAGGAGGTTCAGGTCCTTCACCCACTGCTGCATGCCCCGGTGCGGAGCGAGTTCCGTGAGGTGCCAGTCGAGGCTGGCCTCGTGGCGCCATTCCCTCCGCTGGGCGAATTCCCCTCCCATGAACAGGAGTTTCTGCCCCGGCTGGGCGAACATGGCGCCGTAGAGCAGGCGGAGGTTGGCGAATTTCTGCCAGTCGTCCCCCGGCATCTTCTCGAGCAGTGAGCCCTTGCCGTGAGCCACCTCGTCATGGGAGAGGGGGAGCACGAAATTCTCGCCGAAGGCGTAGAGCATGCGGAAGGTCAGGCTGTCGTGGTGGTACTTCCTGAAGACCGGGTCTTTGGAGAAATAACGCAGCGTGTCGTGCATCCAGCCCATATCCCACTTCAGCCCGAAGCCGAGGCCGCCCAGATAGGTGGGGCGGGAGACCATCGGCCAGGCGGTGGATTCTTCCGCGAAGGTCTGCACGTCGGGATAGTTCTCGTAGATCACGTTATTGAACTGTTTCAGGAAAGCTATGGCTTCCAGGTTCTCGTTCGAGCCGTGGCGGTTCGGCACCCATTCGCCGGGCTTGCGCGAGTAGTCCAGGTACAGCATGGAGGCCACCGCGTCCACGCGCAGGCCGTCCGCGTGGTATTTATCCAGCCAGAACATGGCGCTGCTCAGGAGGAAGCTCCTTACCTCGTTGCGGCCGAAGTTGAAAATGGAGCTTTTCCAGTCGGGGTGAAAGCCCTGCCGCGGGTCCGCGTGCTCGTAGAGGTGCGTGCCGTCGAAATATTCAAGGCCGTGCATGTCGGTCGGGAAGTGCGCCGGCACCCAGTCCAGTATGATCCCTATCCCCTCCCGGTGAAGCAGGTCTATCAGGTACATCAGGTCCTCGGGATGACCGTAGCGGCTGGTGGGTGAAAAGTAACCGGTGGTCTGGTAGCCCCAGGAGCCGTAGAAGGGGTGTTCGGTTATCGGCATCAGCTCCACGTGGGTGAAGCCCATTTCTTTCGCGTAGGCGGTCAGCTTCGGCGCCATTTCCCGGTAAGTGAGGAAACGGTTCCCTTCCTCCGGTACGCGCATCCAGGAGCCAAGGTGGACTTCGTAGATGGAGACGGGGCTCTTTAGGCCGCTCTTAGCCCCGCGCGACCGCATCCAGTCTCCGTCCCCCCAGGCATAGGCCTGGTCCCAAACCGCCGAGGCCGTTTTGGGCGGCACTTCGGAGGCGAAGGCGAAGGGATCGGCCTTCTCGGTATAAAAATCGTTATAGCGCGATGCCACGCTGTACTTGTAGCTGTCTCCCCGCTTCACCCCGGGAATAAAACCCTCCCAGATGCCGGAGCCGGCCCGCTGCCGGAGGGGGTTCTTGACCTTGCTCCAGCCGTTGAAGTCGCCCATCACGCCTACCGACCGCGCGTTCGGCGCCCAGACGGCGAAACAGGCGCCGTCCAGCCCGCCGGACCGCATAAGGTGGGCGCCGAATTTCTCGTACAGGCGCACGTGGCTGCCCTCGTTGAAAAGGTACACGTCCTGGTCGGTGAGAAGCTGGTCTGTTTTGTCCTGGCGCATTTTTTGTCCGTGTCCTTGCCGGCCCTCAGGGGCGGTTCTTGGCCCGGCTGAGCCTGAAATAGCGAAGAGGCCTGGCTACGTTCTTGGCCTCGGTTTCGAACGGGCCCTCAAAGGCGAGCCCGGCGGCCTTGCCGTATTTCAGCATGGCGGCCCTGGCGGAAGCCATTACCAGTATTTCCCTGAAGCCGGCCCTGGACTGCAGCCTGGCGGCCTGGTTCATGCCGCTCGAGAAAGCCGTGAAATCGTGATTGGGACCGAACAGGCCCACCGCTGCCGGGCAAAGGTTTATGCCGGCCGCGATCCCCAAACCCTTTATTTTTACCCTGGCTGCGAGGCCGCGGTAGCGGGGCATACGCCCCATGTTCACGGTGAAGGCCTGTATTTCCAGCGCGGCCAGCGCGGCTTCCCTGGCGCATTCCGCCTGTGAGCGGTCGAAGAAGGGCGGGCCGAAATGAGAGATCACGCAGTCGCCTACCATCTTGTCGAAAACTCCGCCGTGAGCCCACACTATGCGCACCACGCCTTCGCTCCAGTGGTCCACGAAGTCCCCTATTTTCCCGGGGCTGCGCAGGCCCTGCTCGCAGAGCTTGGTGAAGGAGTTTATGTCCGTGTAAAGTATGGCTACCGGGCGGACCTTCGGGGCCAGGTGTCTGCGCATGTAGTCGGGGTCGCGCAGCAGCCGGGAAACCGTTTCCGCGGAAAAGAATTTTGCCATGTGCCGGCGTTCGCGGTTATAGTCTATAAGGCGCTGGCTGATGGAGTTGGCGAAGATGCGCATCAGGTCGCGCCCGAAGGGGGAAAGTCCGCCCTTCACTTCCGTCACCAGCTTGCCCAGCTGGGCCGCGCCGGCAGCCTGCCCGCTGAGCGTGAAAGAAATGCCGTTGCGGAGTCCTAGTATGCCGCGTACGCTGTGCCGGCCCGGGTCCAGCATGCTTATGCCGAGGCGGCTGATGGCGCGGTTGAGCGTAGCGTGCGGCTTAAGTTCCGTGTCGTGGGCGCACCGGCTGCCGCGGTAGATCCTGTGTTGTATGCGCTCGCCCTCCGCCGCGTCCTCATTGTGGTAGATGAGGGCCAGGCTGCGGAAAGGGATCTCCCTGTGCAGGGCCTTTACGGCCTCGTCGATGGCGTCGCGCAGCACGCTGCGGGTGAGGCAGCCGGTGACGCGCTCCATCAGTTTCTGTTTTACCGCCGCGCTTTGTATCCCCCAGAGCGTTCCGTCCAGCTGCTCGCAAACCGCGTTCAGGAGGGCGCGGCCGCGGTTGTCGTCGGGAGCCAGCCCGCGGTAGCCGAAAGCGATGGTTCCTACCCTGCGTCCGTCCAGGTCCAGGGGCTGCGACATCCAGTTGAGCCCGCGCGAGGCGGCTGTGCATACCTTGTTGGGGGTTTTGGCGAGGTCGAACGCGGGACGGTCGGACCAGCGGAAAACCTCGCGCCCCAGTTCTTCGTTAAGGGTGTCTACGGCGGCCGCGGCGGCGCCGAGTTTTTCCGCGACAGCCGGCAGGAAGGCGGCAAGCGTCGCTTTGAGGCCGAGTTTTTTGCGCGCGCAAGCCTCAAGAAGGGCGTCGGCAAAAAGGTTCAGTTCGTAAGGGGAGGGCTGCGCGCAAATTCTATCTTTTACCATGCTTATTTCCCGCCTTTGACGAGCGATTCCGCCTCCGCGGTGAGGTTGTTCAGTATGAGCTCAAGTTCCCTGGATCTGGCCTGTACATCATCGGAGCCGGAAACCCGGAAGGGCTCGCCGTATATGGCCGCCATGCGGCCGAAGGGAAGAGGCAGCTGGTATTTATCCCAGCTGCCAAGCGTTATCCTGCGCGAGAGGGCGCAGGCGGCCGGGATGATGGGCGCTCCGGTTTTTTGCGCGAGGTAAATTATCCCGGGCTGCACCTTGAAACTGGGCCCGCGGGGGCCGTCGGGTGTTATGGCCAGGGAAGATCCGCCGCGCAGGGCTTTTATCAGGCCCCTGAGCGACATGAAGCCGCCGGAGGTGGTGGAGCCCCGCACGGAGGCAAAACCGAGCCGCCCCAGCACGCGGGCCATGTACTCGCCGTCCCTGCTTTTGCTGACCAGGGCGCAGACGCCCTGCCCGCGGTGTATGTATACCAGCGGCGCCTGTTGCCTGTGCCAGAGGGTGTAAATGACGGCTTCGGGGTAATGCGTCCGGCCTTGTATTTTTATGCGCGATGTCTTACCGGCGAGCTGGATATAAAGCCAGGCAAGAAGGGAGAGCGCATAGTGTGACGGCGAGTTTTTATAAAGCGGTTCGTTCATCGTGCGGTGTATGCGGCCATTTGCCCGGAGCGGAACCCGCCCTCCGGGTTCGCTGCGTAAAAGGTCGCTTTATAAGAACCTATTCGAAGGACCTTTCGCTTTCGGCGCCGAGGACGGTTATGCGTGTTTCCCGGGCGGCGGCGAGGAATTCTTCCATTCCAAGTATCAATGTTTTCCCGGCTTCAAGGACCAGCGTGTCCGCGCCGGCGGCGGCCATGTTGCGCAGCGTATCGGCCCCGGCCACGGGCAGGTCGAAGCGCAGGTCCTGGTTAGGGCGGGCAACTTTCACCACGGTCATGGCGTGGCCTTTCCCCAGTTTTTTAAATATTTCCCCGGCGCGCTTTATGCACTCGTCCGTGCCTTCCATGGCTTCGGCGGCTATTACGGCCTGGTCGCGCAACACTACGGTGAGGCCTATATCCAGGGCGGAAAGGGCCTTGGCGGCCCGCCAGCCGAAGGCGGCTGTTTTAAGAGTGTCCTTATCCGGCCTACCCCCGGCCATCAACCCGGGTTTTACCAGCAAATGCTCCAGCAGCGTGGCCGAACTCGCGAGCTCTATCCCTTCGGCCGCCAGCTCTTCCGCGACGGCGCCGAAGATGGCGCCGGCTTTCTTGTCGCGCAGCCTGAAGAGGAGTTTCGCGCAGCGCAGGTCGGGAATTATGCCGCCAAAAATAGAAACGTGCGGCACGGAACCGACCATGAGAGCTTTTTTTACCCCGCGTTCCCGCAGATAGTCCAGCGGCCCGCCGACATTGCCCAGGCGGAACCATCTGGTTTCCGCGGCGTGCCGTTCAATTTCTTTCAAGGTGATGTCGTTCAGCGCTACGACATAAACTTCGCGGCCGGCTTTCTTAGCCTCGGCCGCGAACAGGAGCGGGAAACTGCCCCCGCCGGCTATAAGTCCTATTTTTTCTCCCATCAGTCGTTGACCGCGGTTTCCAGCTCGCGCGCGTTGCGGCGCGGGCGGGCTATGCCCCGCTTTGTGGTTTCGCAGAAATCCAGTATCAGGGCGGCTTCGGGCGGCAGGTTTTCGGCGCGGAGCGCGGCTATGGCGTCCTTCATCAGCATGCCGCGGAAGAAGAGCGTCTTGAAAACGTGCTTTATGGCTTTTATCGACTCGCGCGAGAAGCCGTTGCGCCGCAGGCCTACGAGGTTGAGCGTTACCGGCCGGGCCCGGTCTCCCTGCGCTATTACGTAGGGGATGATGTCCTGGTTGGCCATGGCGCCGCCGGAGAGCATGGCGAACTTGCCTATCCGGGTGAACTGGTGTATGCCTACCAGCCCGGAGATGAGCGCGCGGTCGCCTATGTGCGTGTGTCCGGCCGCGGCCGCGGAGTTGACCATGATGACATTGTCGCCCACGCGGCAGTCGTGCCCCAGGTGGGTGTTGGCCATAAGCATGCAGCCGGAACCCATCGAGGTCAGGTTCGTGGCGTGCGAGCCGCGGTGGAGGGAAACGCCCTCGCGTATGATGTTGGAATCGCCCATGGTGAAGCGGGTGTGTTCGCCGTGGTAGGAATAGTCCTGCGGCGGCATGCCTATGTAGGCGGCGCCGGTGAACAGGTTGTTTTTTCCTATGGTGGAGAATTCTATTATGCAGTGCGGCCCGACGCGGGTGCCGGAGCCTATCTGTGTGTCCTCGCCGATGACGACATACGGCCCTATCTCTGCATCCTTGTCTATCTCGGCCTTTGGATGAATTACTGCGGTGGGGTGTATCTTGGTCATATATCCTCCGAAAAAACTTTGCGCGCGCCGTCTCCGGCGCCTGTCGTGATCAGTCTATCGACGCTATGAACTCCGCTTCCGCCGCCAGCTCTTCTCCGACGTAAGCCGTGCCGCGCAGCTTGCCTATCTTGCCCTTAAAGCGGATTATCTCCACAAAAAGCTTCAGCACGTCCCCGGGCACCACCAGGCGGCGGAACTTGGCCTTGTTTATGCCCGCTATATAGGCGAAATGGCCGCGCGTTTCCGGCAGGGACATCATCATCGAGGCGGCTGTCTGCGCCATGGCTTCAAGTATCAAAACCCCGGGGAGTATGGGCTTCGCCGGGAAATGGCCGTGGAAATAAAGTTCGTTGGCGGTCACGCACTTGGTGCCCACGCAGAACTTGTTTTCCTCGACTATTTCAACCTTGTCCACCAGCAGGAAAGGGTAGCGGTGGGGGATGATCTTGAGTATCTCCTCGCAGGATATGACGCGGATCGGCTTGTATTGTCTGGGTTTGTTCTCGGTCATTGGTTTCTCCCAAAGCCTGGATGAACGGTCAGGGCGGACAGATCTGAAGCCGCGCGAACCTGTTAAGCCGGCCGCTTTTCAAGGTTTACCGTTCGCCTCTTCCAATAATAGTTTAGCAAAATTGACGTTGCCGGCGTGTCCCGGGCGCTCGGCTTCTATGTAGACGTTTTTCAGCGCAAGACCGGCCAGGGCCAGGTCGCCGATCAGGTCCAGCAGTTTGTGGCGGGCGAATTCGTCAACGAAGCGCAGGCCGCCTTTCGCCAATATTTCCTTTTCGGCTATTACGATGGCGTTGTCCAGCGAGCCGCCCAGCGCCAGGCCGGACGCTTTAAGCGCCTCTATCTCATGCGAAAAGCCGAAGGTCCTCGCGGGGGCTACGCGCACCAGGTACTCCTCCGGGGTAAGGGCGAATTCTATGGTTTGCTGGCCGACCAGCGGGTGGTCGTGGCCGTAGGTCAGTTTAAAAAATACCCCGGTTTTTGCGGGCTGGGCCAGGTAGCGGGTTCCGCCCTTGGTCATTTCGAGCCGGCCGGAAAGGTCCAATATCCGGCGCTCCTGTTCCGGTTTTTCCCTCATCCCGGCTTTCAGGAGGGCGGTGGCGAAGGGAAGTGCGGACCCGTCGGCCGCGGGAGGTTCTTCTCCCCGTAATTCTATGTCGAGGTCGTCTATTCCGAGGCCGGCGGCGGCGGAAAGGAGGTGTTCCACGGTGTAGATGGTGTTTATGCCGTCGCTCAGGTTGGTGCCGCGGATGGTGCCGGCGACTTTGTCGAGGCGGGCGGGCAGGGGTTCCTTGAAGAGGGGGCTTATGAAGCGTATGCCCGTGGGGCCTTCGGCGGGCAGGAACGTGACTCCGGCGGGGCGGCCTTTGTGGAGGCCGATGCCCTCGATCGCCGCCCGGGATTTAATCGTTTTTCTCATGGGCTGTGGATCCGCGGGATAGCCCGGCAAAGGATTGGCGAGGGATTGCCCTTACGCCGCGTAGGAAACCCTCCCGTGGTTTCCCCCCGCCGGGGAATGAAAGGCGGGGGCCCCCCATCCGCTATGCGGCTTCAGGGCAAACCCTCGCCAACCGTACACAAAATCTAACTGCCAGCAATTCAACAGATTTAAAATCAACTTGAGGCCGCTTAAATCCCCAGCTGCTTTTTTATTTTATTCAGGGCTTTGTGCATCTCGGGAAGTTTGCCCAGCAGGACCTCTATTTTCATGGCCTCGAGCCTGGGGCGCGCGGTATGGCCGAAGACTATCTGGTTGGGACCCAGGTCGCTCATTACGCCGGTCTTCGCCATCACTACGGTGTTGTCGCCTATGGTGATATGGTCGGAGATGCCCGCCTGGCCTGCTATGATGGCGTTATTGCCTATCACGGTGGAGCCGGCTATGCCGGCCTGGGCTATTATAAGGCAGTTCTTGCCTATCTTTACGTTGTGAGCGATGTGCACTAAATTGTCTATCTTGGTCCCGGCGCCTATCACGGTGGCTTCGAGCGCGGCGCGGTCGATGGCGGTATTGGCGCCAATTTCCACCCGGTCCTCTATTATGACCTTTCCCAGCTGCGGTATCTTTTCGTGCGAGCCGCGGGGCGAGATATAGCCGTAGCCGTCCGAACCTATTACGGCGCCGGCGTGTATAATGACTTCGGCGCCTATTTCGCAGGCGTCCATTATTTTTACGCCGGGATAAAGCCGCGAGCGTTCGCCCACGCGGGCTTTGCGGCCCACGTAGCATTGCGCGCCGACCACCGCGCCGGAGGAGATGACCGCGCCGTCCTCTATTACGGCGCAGGGTCCCACATGCGCGCCGCCGTCCACCTGCGCCGACGCTGAGACCGAGGCCGAAGGGTGCACTCCCGGCGCCGGCAGGGGCCGCGCAGTTTCTTCTATGAGGCGCAGGGCCAGCATGAAGGCGTATTTAGGGTTTTTGCTGATGACCAGCGCGCCTTTAAAATCCTTGAGCAGTTCTTCCGTTCCGGCCGGGGCGATCAGGCATCCCGCTTTCGTCGCGGCCGCGCCGGGGGCCATGGCGGGATCCGCCAGGAAGGCCAGGTCGGAGGGGCCGGCTTTCTCAAGCGGCGCCGCTCCGGTCAGGCGCAGTTCGCCGTCGCCGCGCAGTTCGCCCTGCGCCAGTTTGGCTATGATGGCGGCGGTCAGGTTCATTCGGCCGCCGGTCCGGAGGGTCGGGGTATCATATGCCTCCCTCCTCAAGCTTGGTGAGGAGTTTGCCTGTCAGGTCTACCGCGTTCTGGCCGTAAAGTATATTGCGCTTATCCACCACCACGCTGACCTCTTCCTTAGCCGCCAGTTCCTTCAGGGCTACGTATATCCTGCCGAGCAGGATCTCGCTCTTGTGGCTTTCGTAGTCGAGCAGTTCGCGTTCGGCCGCGCGCTGAAAATCGCGCAGATCGCTTTCCTTCGTCTTAAGCTCCGACTCCCGGCCGGCCAGCGCGGAGTCTATCTCCGGCACGGATGTGGAAATTGAAAATTTAAAGCTGTTCCCCGGGGCGGAGTAGACGGCCGGCAGTTCCGTGTCTTCGATAGCGGGCATGCCGGGCATGCCCGGAGGCGGGGCCGCCGGTGCGGGCGTGGATGTCTCGGCCGCGGCCAGCGCCGGGACCGGGACCGGAGAGGCTGCGGCTGCCGGAGCGGTCACGGCCTCCGCCGTCCCGGTGGAGATAGCGGCCGCGGTTCCGGTGGAGACGGCCGGCGTCTCCGCGGGGGTAGCCGCGGTCACCGTCGAAATTACGGCCGTCGCGGTGGAAACTTCGGCCGCCTGGGCCGCGGCCCGCGCAGCCTCGTCTACTCTGCGCTTGGTTTCGAGCAGCGAAGGCAGCATCAGCGCGAACTCGCGCTCCTGCCTGAGTTTTGCGATTTCGGCCTTAAGGGTGAATATAGCCGCCCGCTTGGCGTTCACCGCGTCCTCTTTTGTTTTTATTGCCGCCATGAAGTCTTCCCTGGCGCCCGTGGTGCCGGAATACTCCTTGAAGACGCGGTCTATGTCGACGTAGCCTATGGTGCCGGATTCCCCGCGGTTTTCCTCAAGAAGGAGTTCCAGCGCCGCAGCTTTCAGCGGCACCAGCAGCGGCAGTAACAGGAAAATGATTTTTTTCATGTTTTCTTCCCGTGCGACCCTTTACGCTTCCCGGCGTTCCCGCGCTAGAACAGATTTCCCAGCGTGAAATAAATATCCGAGCGCTGCTCGCCGTCCTTGTGGTTGAAGCCGTAGCCCCAGTCCAGGCGTATCGGGAAGGACGGGGTTGTGAAGCGTATGCCGAAGCCCGCCCCCACTTTCAGGTCCGTGACGCCGCTCCCTACGCGGCTGCTCACGTTGTTGAAATTCTCCCAGGAATTGCCGATGTCAAGGAAGCAGGCGAACTGTACGATAGTGTGGCGCTTCTCCCTTGCCAGGGGGAATTTGAGTTCGATGTTGGCCACGTCGTATACCTTGCCGCCGTTGAGCGGGCCCACCTGGCCGTTGTTGGCGTAGCCGCGCACGGTGTCCGCGCCGCCCAGGAAGTACCGCTCATAGACGGGCACGGAGGATGTCTTGCCGAAGTTGTCGACGAAGCCGACCCTGTTGCTGGCCGCCAGCACCAGCGGGTAGTCGTCCACCGAAAGGAGTTTTTTGTTGTAGCTGTAGGACAGGGTGGGCTTGTAATAGCTGACGTCTCCCTGCATGATTCCGCCGGCGTATTCGACGCCGAGGGAAGAGCGCGTTCCGCGCGTGGGGTCCCATACATTGTCGCGCGTGTCGCGGGCGAATTCGACGTAAATGGAAGAGGTTACGCTGGTTCCTTCCTGCAGCGCGCTCTTGTAAATATCGTCCACGTCCATGATGCGCACCTTCTCGTAGGTGTAGGCGGTGGTCAGGTGGTACTTGTCCTCGCTGAAGCGGGGGGCCACGGTTATTTTGCCGCCGGTCCGCCTTTCGGTGTAGGCGTTGACCGTATCGCGGTACGGCTGATAGTGCCGTGTGTTGAAGATGTCCGCCCCCAGCGTGGTGGGGTGGTTGCCTATCCAGGGCGTTGACCAGCTAAGGGAATAGTCCTGCACCTTCTTGCCGAAGTTCCAGGAGAGCGAGGTCTTGTAGGCCCTGCCGAAAAGGTTCATGTGGGAAAGCGACAGCGTGCCCACCAGGCCTTCGGTGGAGGAAACGCCCGCGCCGGCGGTCAGCATTCCCGGTTTGCCCTCTGCGACGTCGAAGACCAGGTCTACCTTGTCCGGGTCGGTGGTGGTGTTTATGATCGGGTTTACGTCGTCTATGAAGCCGAGGTTGAAGATCCTTTCCTGGCTGCGGCGTATTTTCGAGGAGCTGAATATCTCGCCTTCTTTCTGGAGTATTTCACGGCGCAGCACGTAGGTCTTGGTGGCCTTGTTCCCTTCCACGTCTATGTGGTCCACGAAGATCTGGCTGTTTTCCGTGATGCCGAAGGTTATGTCGGTCTCGCCTGTTTTTTCGTTGTAGACCTTGCTGGGAACGAGGGCCGCTTTAAGGTAGCCTTTGTCCGCGTACTTATCCTGTATGGCGCGCACGGTTTCGTCGAAGCGCTCCTGGCTGTAAAGCTTGCCGCGGAGATATGAAACTGCCGGCAGCAGTTCGCTCGGCATATAGACGGTGTTGCCGGTGAAGAACGTGGCTCCGAAGCGCTGGCGGATACCTTCGGCCACGTCCAGCTTTATGGTGACGCTGGAGCGGTCTTCGTTGAAGGTGACGGAGGAGGCGGTCATCTTGTAGTCCGCGTAGCCGTTATTCTTATAGAGGGTCTCGATAGCGGTGAGGTCCCCGGCCAGGTCCTGGGGGGAGTATATTTTCTTAGGGCGGTTCTTCATCGCTTTGATCAGCTTCTTGGTTTTGAAGCCTGCCGCTCCTTCCACTACCACCGCGGCTACGCGCGCCTTCTTGCCTTCCGTCACGGTTACCGTCAGGAAGCAGAGCGAAGCGGCGGTGTCAAAACGAACTTCGTAGCCGGCCTTGGCGTCTATAAACCCCTTCTCGTGGTACTTGTCGCCTATCTTGACCAGGTCTTCCCGCACCTTTACTTCGTCAAAAAAATCGCTTTCCTTCACGGTCATCGCGTCTTTGACCGATGATTTGGACAGACCCTTCGCGCCGAGGACGGTTATGGTCTTTACCATGGGCTTTTCGGAGATTATATAGGTGATGCGGACCGGTTTTGAAGAGATAGCCACATCCGCGAGTTTAAGGGAAACCTTGCGGCCCCCAAGTTCCTCTATGTCAACGGAAACCTTGTCCACGCTGCCGAGGGCCATCACGGCTTCAATGTCCTGGCTCACGAATTCGCGGGAGTAAAGGCGGCCTTTTTTCGCCTTGCCGGCTTTCAGGACGGCCTTGGGCTTTATGTTCACGGTTCCCTTGACGGCGGTCTCGGCTACTTCCCACGGGCCCGCGTTTTCACCTGCCTCCGGGGCCTGGACCGGGGCCGCAGAGACGGCCTCCTGGGGGACTGAAGCCGGGGCCTGAACGGCGGCGGGGGGGACGGCGGCCGGGGGCTGTCCGGAAGCCGGGGGAACAATGGCCTGGGGCTGGCCGGCAGACTGGGGAACGGCGGCCGGGGAGGATGAGGATATCTGCTGGTTTGCCGTCCCGGGCAGGGCCGGCGGCGTCTGTGAGTATGCTTGAAGGCCAAAAGCGGAAAGAAGCAGAGCAGGCAGCAGTATCTTGGTCATTGTTATCCTTAAAGTAAGCGCCGGGCCGCTGCCGGGTGAGGCGCGGCACCGGGGCCCAGATAGGGATATCTTACTATTTTTGACGGGCCTGTTTAAGGGCGGGCGCCCCCGCGCGCCCCGGCCCCGTAATTTTTTATGCTAAAATAGGCCGTGTTTTAAAACGACAGCGGCGGCTCTGGAGAATACGGCAATGAAAAAAGTCTACATCCTTGACACCAACGTCCTGATACACGATCCGCTCTCGTTCACCAAATTCGAAGACAATACCGTAGTTGTGCCGATATCGGTCATAGAGGAACTGGATACCTTTAAGTCCGCCGCTGACGAACGCGGGAAGAGCGCCCGCATAGTTTCCCGCAAGCTTGACGAATTCCGGACAAAGGGCAAGCTCAACGTGGGCGTCAAGACCGAGGCCGGCGGCACGCTGATAGTCGGCCTGGACCACCCGCAGGCCCTGCCCGTGGAATTCAAGCTGCAGGAGATGGATAACCGCATATTGAACACCGCCTACTGGTACGAAAAGAAAAAACACAGCGCCATACTGGTCACCAAGGACATAAACCTGCGCCTTAAAGCCGAGGCCGTGGGCCTGAAAGCGGAGGACTATGAGTCCGGCAAGGTGAACGTGGACGAACTGTACCCCGGCCTTGTTTCCATAGAAATGGGTTCCGCCGACCTGGATAAGTTCTACAAGGACCATTTCATCGCCAGCCCGGACGAGAACCTGTCGCCGAACGAATTCGTGGTGATGCATTCGAAGGAAGATCCCAAAAAATCCGCGCTGGGCCGCGTAGATCCCACTGACCCCTCCAAGATACGGGCGCTTAACCCCGAACCCGCCCCGTGGGGCATCCGCCCGCTCAACAAGGAACAGCGCTGCGCCATGGAACTGCTGCTTGACGACTCGGTAAAGCTGGTCACTCTGATAGGCGCCGCCGGCACCGGCAAAACCCTTGTGACGCTGGTCTGCGGCCTGCAGAAGGCCGTGGAAGAGAACGTCTACCGCAAGCTCATTATCTGCCGCCCGATAGTCCCGGTCGGCAAGGACATCGGCTACATCCCCGGAACCAAAGAGGAAAAACTGTCCACCTGGATGGGCGCCATCTACGATAATTTAGAGTTCGCCATGGACAAGCGCCATCCCGAGGGCGCCCTGGAAAAATTCGAATACCTGCTGCAGAACGAGAAAATAGAGATCGCCTCGGTAACCCACATACGCGGCCGTACCCTGCCGAAGCAGTATATGATAGTGGACGACGCGCAGAACCTGACCCCGCACGAGATAAAGACCATACTTTCCCGCGCCGGCGAGGGCACCAAGGTGGTCGTCACCGGCGACCCTTACCAGATAGACAATCCCTACCTGGACATCGCCTCCAACGGCCTGACCTATATCGTGGACAGGATGCGCGGACAGAAGCTGTACGGTCATCTGACCTTCACGAAAACCGAGCGCAGCCAGCTGGCCGGTCTTATCGCGGAACTGCTCTGACGCGCAGCCGCTCCGTGTGGGCCTTTTAACTCAGGGTATTTTAGGCCTTTGTGCCCTTGGCTTAATGTTTAAATACCTTAAACTATACCTGCGTAACATGGCGCAGGAACCGGTAAAAGGAAAAAATGCTTAAAAATAAAAGCTTGTGGCTTAAGGCGGCGGCTGCGCTTGCCTTGGCGTTCCCTTCCGTTTTGTTAGCCTCCGGCATCGGCGCTGCCCCGGCCAAAGACGGCGGCGGCGTAGTGATATCCGAACTCCTCTGCGGGAAAATGTTCAGTAACCCGGTTTCCCTGCCCGATCCCGGAACGATAGCTCTGCCCGAGGCGCCGGTAGAAAAGGTCCAGTCCGCTGACAAGAGCGCGGCTCCCGCCCCCGGCCGGGAATTCACGCCGGTCATACAGGACGCGGCGCGCGTGCAGGATATAATGAAGCTGCTTTCGGATATCTGCGGGGGCGTTCACCTGCCTTACTCGCAGGACGGCGCGACCTTCACCAACAGGGAAGGCCGGCTGCCCGTTCAGCCCATGGGCTACTATAAGGAATACACGCTGCTTACCGGCGACGCCCCTCACGTGGTGGTTATAGGGGGCACAACCTACCAGGTAGCCCCGGACCTGAGCGCGCGCGGTTCCGAACGGATCATAATCGGCGGCGGGGAACATATCTATTACACACCCGACCATTACGCTCATTTTATACTGCTTACCGTGGTGAGATAGGGCCATGGCCCCGGCCGGGAAGGAAGAGGTATTTCTGGACCTGCGGGGACGCGGCTTGACGGCGGAGGGGATACATAAAATGTTCCCTCCGCCGGCTTATTTTACGGCCATGGCGGACGGGGCGGCCATACCCGACAAGGCCGCGCTCATGGGGACGCTGGCGGACGCTTTCCGCTTTCCCTCTTATTTCGGCAGGAACTGGGACGCATTGCTGGACTGTCTGCGCTCCCTGCCCGGCGAGATCCCCGCCGGAGGGTACGTCCTGGGCCTGACCAATTCCGGGGCCTTTCTGTCCTCCTCCGCCAAGGACCGCGAGGATTTCGATTTCATCGTCCGCGAAGCCGCCGCTTTCCTCAAAGAGAAATTCAAGGCCGAATTTAAGGTCGTATTCTTCTGAAGCAGCAGTTGAAAATTTACAACCCGCCCGCCATTAAATAGAATATAGGTGCGCTTCCGGATTTGTTGCGAAGGGTTTAATAGTTAGGATCCGGGCAGGCCCAGCGCATATGATATACGGGCCGATTCTGGATTTTTATTTAGCTACATTACAATGGAGGGATCATGAACAAAGCTGAACTTATACGCAAGGCCGCCGAGGGATACAAGAAGGATATAGTGGCCTTCGCCAGGAATATCGTGCGCACGCCCAGTTTCTCCTGCCAGGAGGGCGCCCTCGTCGCCCTTATAAAGAAGGAGATGCTCAAGGTCGGCTTCGACAAGGTGAAAATCGACCGCATGGGCAATATCATCGGTTTCCTCGGGCACGGCAGGAAGAAAATAATGATGGACGCCCACATCGACACCGTCGGCATAGGCGACAAGACCGCCTGGAAGATAGACCCCTTCGCCGGACTCTACAAGAACGACACCATTTACGGCCGCGGCGCCACCGACCAGAAGCTGTCCATGGCCTCGATGGTCTACGCCGGGAAGATCATAAAGGACCTGAAGCTGGAAGGCGATTATACCCTGATGGTCGTAGGCTCAGTGATGGAAGAGGATTGCGACGGCCTGCCCCTCCTGCACCTGATAAACAAGGAGCATCTGCGCCCGGATTACGTGGTGATAACCGAGCCCACCAACCTCGCGGTCTACCGCGGACACCGCGGCCGGATGGAGATGAAGGTGGTCACCAAGGGCCGCTCCTGCCACGCCTCCGCCCCCGAGCGCGGCGACAATGCCGTGGTGAAGATGTCCGACATCGTTAAGGAGATCACCGCCCTCAACAAGAAGCTGAAGGTGGATAAGTTCATCGGCAAAGGCACCGTGGCCGTCACCTGCATAGAGTGCAAGACGCCTTCCTATAATGCCGTGCCCGACGAATGCACCATTTACCTGGACCGCCGCCTGACCATAGGCGAGACGCTGAAGAGCTCGGTGGCCGAGATCCAGCGCCTGCCCTCCGTGAAGAAATGCGGTGCGCGCGTGCAAGTCCTGCAATATGACGCGGTAGCCTGGACCGGTCTGAAGGTCAGCCAGGAAAAATATTTTCCCACCTGGGTGCTGCCGGCGGACCATAAGCTGGTGCTGGCCGGCGTGGAGGCGGGAAAGGTGGCTCTGAATAAGGCGCCGGTGGTGGATAAATGGGTGTTCTCGACCAACGGCGTGGCCTCGGCCGGGCGGCTGGGCATACCGACCATAGGTTTCGGCCCTTCGAACGAGATCTACGCCCACACGGTCAACGAGAATATGCCGGCCGGCGACCTGGTGAAGGCCGCGGCTTTCTACGCGGCACTGCCGCAGTATCTGTAAAAGTTTCCCGGCCGGGCGGGGGAGACCTTATCCCCCGCGGCCGGAGTGGTTCTTTGCGGAGAGTTCCCGCACCTTCTTGTGCGTAGCGTAATCCAGCTTGCCCTCCCGGACCAAGCTATCGCACCAATACAGAAATTTATCCAGCGCCGCCGCCGCGGGGCTGTATTCGCTGTCATGCGAGGGCTTCCATAAATATCTGACTTCGGGATCGTTGAATGTGCCGTTCGGCGTACTCATCATATTATAAAGGACGCCTTTTGACCTCCGCGCAGTCAGCTAAAGGCCTATGTTGTGCCGGCGGAAAGGCCTACGCTGAATTGGGCCTTATGCCTTATGATTTCACCGCCCGAAGATTGTAAAATTAAAGCAGCAAATTTCGGATATGGAGAGTTCATGGAAAAAATATCGTCTTTCCTGGTCATAATAGCGATGGCCGCTTCCGCCGGGGCATATGTCCCCGGGCCCACCGCCGCGGACCTGCAGTCGATGAAGCCGGCCGATGTGAAGGCCGCGGAGACCTCTTTTACCGGCGCGGCAGATAAAGCCCTCCCCCAGCCCGCCGGCGTTGCCGTGTACACCACCCGGGATAGCTATGACATGATTTCCCAGGCGCGGGCCGAGATGGAAAGAACGGCCGCGAACATGAACGGCGCGGGGCTGCCGGTGGTCGCGAGTTACGCTGGTGTCTCGCCTTACGGCGGTTATTCCTTCACCATAGAATACCTCCCGCTCCTCCCCATTAAAACCTATGTCGGCCGCGAGCGTTTTGCTTTCAAGACCGAGGCGCAGGCTTACCTTGAGAAGATGGAGGGCGTGCTTAGGGCCGCCGGGCTCGGATTGATCCGCGGAAAAGTCGCGGAGAACACCCCCAACAGCGATTATGTAGCCAAAATAGAGTTCGCGTCGCTCCTTAGCGTGAAAACCTACCAGAGCAACCAGCGTTTCACCTTCAAGGGCGAGGCGCAGGCGGCGTTGGAAGGTAGTCTTGCCGTTTTTTAGGGCAGCGGCATACCCGTTATAAGCAGCGAGGTGGTTGAAACGCAGCCGAACAGCGGCTATACCTTCCGCTTGGAGTTCGTCCAGAAATAACCGCGGGAGTGCTTCAGTGCCCGGGCCTTTTTTGTAAAATAATTGCGGCCATGCTTAATGTTGAAAACACCTGGAGATAAAAAATGTCCATCGATATCGAAAAGTATTTAACCGAACTGGCCGGCCTTGGCGCCGACATGCAAGGCAGGGATTTCCTGCTGACCTGGGAAAAATCCGACAAGGAACTTAAGTCCGTCTTCCTGATAGCCGAGCTGCTTAAGGAACTGCACTCCCTGAACATCCCGCTCGACATGTTCAAGACGGGGCTCGCCGTCTCGAACTTCCGGGACAATTCCACCCGCACCAGGTTCTCCTTCGCCTCCGCCTGCAACCTGCTGGGGCTGGCCGTGCAGGACCTGGACGAGGGCAAATCGCAGATAGCACACGGCGAAACCGTGCGCGAAACGGCCAATATGATCTCCTTCCTGACCGAGGCCATAGGCATAAGGGACGACATGTTCATCGGCAAGGGCCACACCTATATGAAGGAAGTGGCCAAGGCCCTCGACGACGGTTTTAAGAACGGGGTGCTGAACCAGCGCCCGGCCGTGGTCAACCTCCAGTGCGACCTGGACCATCCCACGCAGTCGATGTCGGACATGCTTTTCATAAAGAACCATTTCGGCGGTTTCGACAAGCTGAAGGGCCGGAAGATAGCCATGACCTGGGCCTACTCTCCCAGCTACGGCAAGCCGCTTTCCGTCCCGCAGGGCGTCATAGCCCTGATGACCCGCTACGGCATGAACGTGGAGCTGGCCTACCCCGAAGGGTACGACCTGCTGCCCGAGACCATCAAGGTGGCCGGCGACAACGCGAAGAAGTCGGGCGGCTCGTTCAAGGTCTCCAACAGCATGGAGAGCGC
>CAISZM010000002.1 GCA_903889965.1 uncultured Elusimicrobia bacterium | reverse complement strand
TCCGCCGTCGGCACGACGATAGGTCTCGTGGATGACCATACCCTGGGTGAACAGGCCGGCGAAGGGCTCGCGCACCGACATCAGGCCCGCGTCCGAAAGGGCGCGGGGTTTTGTTTTTGATAAATTTATATAATTGAACCATACCCTTTATACCGCGTACAGGAGCCCGAACAATGTCCGAAGCCCCCAGCCACTCCGCCGAATACCGACGCCGCCGGTTCATGAATTGGTTCCCGCTGGGACTCACCTACGCCACTTTCTACATGGGGCGCTACAACCTGAACGTGGCGTCAAAGACCATGATGGACCTGTTCCATCTTACAAAGGGCGAGTTCGGGGCCATAGCCACGGCCGGCTTCTGGACCTACGCCATTTCCGTCGCATTCAACGGCCCGCTGGCCGACCGCATAGGCGGCAAGAAGGCCATACTCATAGGCGCGCTCGGCGCGGCGCTGCTCAATCTTGTGATAGGCCTGCTCTTCATGGGCGGCTGGCAGACAAAACTGGTGGTCGGCATGTCGCTCCTCTACGCGGCGAACCAGTACTTCCAGTCCTTCGGCGCGCTTTCCGTGGTCAAGGTGAACGCGCCCTGGTTCCACGTCAAGGAACGCGGCGTTTTCGGAGGCATCTTCGGCATCATGATCTCCAGCGGCTATTTTCTGGCCATGACGGTGGGCGGCTGGATACTGTCGAACCTCCCCTGGTACATGGTGTTCCTGATACCGTCGGCGGCGATATTCATAATGTTCCTCGTGGACCTTTTCATGGTCAAGGACACGCCCAAGGCCGCCGGCTTCGGGGATTTCAACACCGGGGACGCCACCTCGCACGAAACGGCCAAAGAACCGCTGAAGTACGGCGAGCTGATGAGGCGGGTCTTCACCAACCGGGTGATAATGATACTTGCCGTCTCGGAATTCTGCACGGGCTTCGTGCGCCAGGGACTTATGCTCTGGTTCGTGCCTTTCCTCAGCGAGGTGCACAAGATAGAACACGGCACCGCGCTTTTCTCGCTGGCGACCGCGGGCGTGACCGTGGGCGGCATAATAGGCGGCGTGCTTTGCGGCTACCTGTCGGACCAATGGTTCCAGTCCCGGCGCGCGCCGGTGGCCTTCATATTCTACCTGGGCCAGATACTATCGTTGTTCATACTTGGCCGGACCGGCTCCCCCGCCGTGGCGGCCTTCATGATAGGCTTCGCCTGCATGTGGATATTCGGCGTGCACGGCATGCTCTCCGGCACCGCCTCGATGGACTTCGGCGGTACGCGGGCCGCCTCCACCGTGGCCGGGCTGCTCGACGGCGTACAGTACCTGGCCTCCGGGCTTACCGGCTTCCTGATGGGCCACCTGCTGGACAAATGGGGCTGGGGCTCCTGGACCTACATGATAATGCCTTTCTCCCTTATGGGCGCGCTGCTGATGACCCGCCTTTGGAACGAAACACCGCTTAAGAAAACAGGAACAGCCGGACCCGAAGAGTGCCGGCCGCTGCTGGAAAACGAAGCTTAGGAATATCCCAGGCTTTTGGCTGGAGCCGGCCAGCCGCGCCCGTATTTACCGCCTGGCAACACCACCCTGGGATCCAGCCCGCGGCCGCGCGGAAGTCCTTGATGCAGTTTCCCTCCTAAAATCATTTCACCCGTAGTTTGGACCCGCAAACAGAAGTCACGTTCAGTGATCCGCGGCGTACCCGTCTCCCCGGACACCCGACTAAAAGACCCAATGGTGATTGGGTATTTTTATTATAAATACCGGGACTTTTAACCCATGTCCAATCAATTAAAATGCGCGATACTATAAGAGCAGGGAAATAGCGGGAGGATAAAGCATGACGAAAGCGTTGATAATATCGATCGTATTGGGCGTATCCGGCGGAGCCCAGGCAGGCGCAGCACTTGATCAGGCGGCGGTTAACGGCCCCGGAGCTGGTCAGAATGAAGTTTCGATCCCGTCCCCCGCCAGGACAGGGGACTACAACCCGGGCTGGGGCAGAAGGCCCCCGTACCATGACCAGGATGGCAATTGCGCGGGCAGGCTTGCCTCCCTGCATTCGAACTGGTACGCGGAGGACCTGAACACAGCCTGCGAAGGCGCCGACTCCGACTGCGTTATCAGCATGGCGGAAGCCCATTCCAATTGGTACGCGCAAGACCTTAATAATTCCTGCAAAGGCCAGCGGGACAATTGCGCGGGCAGGCTTACCTCCCTCCACTCGAACTGGTACGCGGAGGACCTCAATACCGCCTGCGAAGGCGCCGACTCCGACTGCGTTATCAGCATGGCGCAAACCCATTCGAACTGGTACGCGCAAGACCTTAATACCTCATGTAAAGACCAGCGTGACGATTGCGCGGCCAGGCTGGCCTCCATGCATTCGAACTGGTACGCGGAAGACCTTAATACCGCCTGCAAAGGCGCCGACGGCGACTGCGTTATCAGCATGGCGCAGACCCATTCGAACTGGTACGCCCAGGACCTTAACACCGCCTGCCAGGGAAACGATAATAACGGCGGCCACCACGGCGGCGGCTGGGACGAGCATCACGGCCAGGACTGGAACGATCACCCGGGCCACGGCGGCGGAGATAATAACGGCCACGATGGGGACCATCATCCCGGCTACAACGAAGGCTATCATCATGGCCAGGAAGACAGTTGTTCCGGCAGGCTTTCAGTTTTGCATCCGGGCTGGGCCCCCGGTGATCTGAATACCGCGTGCGGAAGCGGCAATGACGATTGCGTGATAAACGTGTCTCAGGATCACCCGGGCTGGGCTCCGGATGACCTCAACACGGCCTGCAAGAACCAGCTTAGGAACTGCGCCGGCAGGCTTTCAGCTCTGCATCCGGGCTGGGCCCCCGACGATCTTGATGCCGCGTGCGGGAGCGGCAATGATGATTGCGTGATAGGCGTGGCGAAAATCCACCAGGGCTGGTCGCCGGACGACTTAAAGGCAGCCTGCGCGAACCAGAGCGGGAATTGCGTCGGCGTCCTGGCTTCCATCCACGCTAACTGGTCGCCCCAGGACCTTAACGACTCCTGCAGATAAGCTTGGAAGAAGATGTTAGACGGAGCGCGGGACCGAAAACCCGCCTATAAAAAAACCGCGGGGCAACCCGCGGTTTTTTTGTCTTGCCGATGATACTCAATAAGGCATATACGGCTCGTTCAATTGCCGTATTTGCCAGCCGTCGGGAAGCAGGTCATATACGGACTTCCCGGCGGAGCGTATGCGCTCGTGCTCGGCGCGATAGACATCCTGGGGGACGGGGCGGAATCCGGTAATATCAGCCACGGCGCCTATCGCCATTTTACCTTCGGGCGTGTCCGGCAGAGCTATAAGCGCCGCCTCAACGGCCTTTAGCTTTTCCGGCAGCAGCCCCCGGCGCGCGGCCACGGGCCCGTTAGGCGCGGTTCCGGTAACTGCTAAAACGCGCAATTCAGGCCGCTTGGAGACCGCGGCGGCGTATGTAGCCGCGGCAGCGGCGCGCCCGTCAAGAAGAGCCTTCACGGCGGCCTCATGTCCGCCTGCAAAAACAGGCTCTACCTTTATGCCCGCTTTCTTAAGGAAAACGGAAGGCAGGAAGAATCCGCTGATGGAATAGGGGTCGGCAAAGGCGAATTTGGCGCCCGCCAGGGCGGCCGTGTTTTTAGGCCCGCCGGAAGCCCTTGTCAGTATAACCCCCTCATATTCGGACTCTTTTCCCCGGCGGAGAACCTGGAGAGCCGCGTTCACGGCGTACTCCTCGCGGGCCACCAGGTATTCTTCAGTGGTTAAAAAAGCCATGTCCGCCTTGCCTTCGCCCAGCATATTGATGGCCTGCATGGACGAAACGGAAGTTTTCGCCTCCACGGAAAGCCCGGTCCGCCCGCTTAAATAGTTAGCTATAAAAAGGAGCGGCTCGTCCGTTCCCTGCGGCACATGCTCCGGAGAGAACACAACCACCAGCGGGTTACCCGGCGTTCCAACCGTGGTTTCCTTCCTGCCGGAACATCCGGCAAGCAATAACGCCGCGGCAAAAAGAATACCGCCGCCTGACATAATTTTTGACATATCTCCCCCTGTTTCAGACTTTCATTCCCGAACATGCACAGAAATGCCCGGCCGCGCAAGCGCGGAGCGCATCGAAGATACCGCTGCGGTTTTCACTTAACACCGCCCCCCGAGGCCGCTGTCTGAGTTTAGTCTAATCGAATATTTTTCAAAAGTCAAACCCGGGGATCCCCGCGCAGGCTACCGGACTGCGGTCCCGGCCGGGACGCCATACCAGCGCCGCCCTATCCACAAGGATACATTTACGAGCCCTATAAGGACCGGCACCTCTACCAGGGGACCTATAACCGCCGCGAAAGCCGCTCCGTGGCCTATGCCGAAGGTGGCTATGGCCACCGCGATGGCCAGCTCAAAATTATTCGAGGCCGCGGTGAAAGAAAGGGTCGCGGATTCGGCGTAGCCCGCGCCCGCCTTTTTACTAAGGTAAAAAGAGGCGAAGAACATCAGCGTGAAGTAAACCAGCAGCGGGATGGCCACGCGCAGCACGTCCAGCGGCACTTTTACTATATTTTCCCCTTTGATGGAGAACATCACTATTATGGTGAAAAGCAGCGCCGCCAGCGTCAGCGGGCTTATGACCGGGATGAATTTATGGGAGTACCACTCCCGGCCCCTGGCCGCGATAAGAGAGAACCTTGTCAATATCCCGGCGACAAAAGGTATCCCCAGGTATATAACCACGCTTTTGGCTATTTACCCCATGGTTATGTTAACCACGGCGCCGGCGAGCCCCAGCCAGCGCGGCACGATAGTGATAAAGAACCAGGCGTAGGCCGGGAACAACAGCACCTGGAACACGGAATTGAAGGCCACTAGCCCCGCGCAGTATTCCCTGTCGCCGCGGGCCAGGTCGTTCCAGACTATCACCATGGCTATACAGCGGGCGAGGCCTATCATTATCAGGCCCACCATGTACTCCGGCTTATCGCGCAGGAAGATTATGGCAAGGGCTGTCATCAGTACCGGCCCCACCAGCCAGTTCTGGACGAGTGATAAAGCAAGAACCTTCTTGTTCGCGAACACCCTGTGCATCTCCTCGTATTTAACCTTGGCCAAAGGCGGGTACATCATCAGTATCAGGCCGATGGCTATCGGGATCGAGGTGGTCCCGACGCTCGACGCGGCGTTAAACCGGGCCACGGCGGAGGGCCAGAGCCAACCCGCCCCCACGCCCGCGGCCATGGCCGAGAATATCCAAAGCGTCAGGTAACGGTCCAGAAAAGAAAGCTTCCTTATTATCCCGTTCATTTTATTCCCCCCGCTATTTCGGGCAGCTTTTCGATAAAATCCCTTATTTCATCACGCACCCGTCGATAACAGGCCAGGGCCTCTTCCCTGCTTTTGGCTGCTTTCGCCAGGAGCGGCGGGTCCTCGAAGCTTTTGTGGATTTGTTTTGACTTGCCGAACCACAAGGGGCACGACTCCCGCGCTTTATCGCAGACCGTCACTACCAGGTCAAAGGCCGCGTCCTTAAACTCTTCCGCGCCTTTCGATCTGTGGCCGGAAATATCCACCCCCGCCTCCGCCATTACCTTTACAGCCAGCGGATCCAGGCTGCCCGGTTCTGTTCCGGCCGAGAAAGCCTTAAAATCGGGCTTCAAAAGGAGGTTAGCCCAACCTTCGGCCATCTGGCTGCGGCAGGATTTGCCGGTGCAGAGAAAAAGTATTTTTTTCATTTACGAACTTTTCAGATCAGGCGCGAACGCGGTGCCCGCTAGCCGCCATCGTTTCGCATCCGCAGGAGCCTGGTTCCGCCATGTTATTTTGTCCCCGAGATTATTTTTTTAAGCTCTTCCGTGGATGGGATCCGCCCCGCGAATTTAACCGCGCCGTTTATGGCCAATGCGGGCGTCATCATTACGCCCATATCCGCTATCTTGCTCATATCAGCTATCTTCTGCATCTCGTACTCTATACCCAGCTCTTTAGCCGCGCACTCGGCCGCGGCGTAGAGCTTGCCGCACTTGGCGCAGCCCATACCCAGTACCTGTATCCTTTTCATAATTGAACACCCCTTATTTCATCACGTAATTAAATAAAAAGCCGGTAAACATGATACCCGCGCCTACTATGCCGAAAAAGATAAAAAGGAGTTTTATTTTCATCACGCGGCGCAGTATCAGGAACTCCGGCAGGGAAAGCCCGGTAACCGCCATCATGAACGCCAGGGTGGTTCCCAGCGCCACGCCTTTTTCAGTAAGAGCGCTTACCAGCGGGATAACACCCGCGGCGTTCGAATAGAGCGGGATGCCCACCAGCGTGGCGAGCGGCACCGCGTACCATTTATCCGCCCCGGCCCAGCGGGCGAGGAAGTTCTCGGGCACATAGCCGTGTATCCAGGCGCCGATACCTATGCCTATAAGCACATAGGGCCAGACCGTCTTAAGAATATCAAGCGTATATTCCCGGGCGAAGGAGAAACGTTCGGCCCACGGCATATCTGTCCCGAAAGCCACATTCTGTATTCTCTTTGAAAGGTCAAAGCCTTCCAACAGGTGTTCAAGATCAAGCTTTCCTATTATTAGCCCGGAAATGACCGCGATGATATACCCGCTCACGGCGTAAAGCAGGGCTATCTTAACCCCGAACATGCCGAACAGCATCACCAGCGCCACCTCGTTTATCATCGGCGAGGCCACCAGGAAGGAGAAGGTGACGCCCAACGGGATCCCGGTCTGCACGAAGCCAAGGAACAGCGGTATGGCGCTGCAGGTGCAGAATGGCGTAATGATGCCGAGCCCGGCCGCCCATAAATGCCCTGAAAAACGGCTTTTTTTAAGTATGATTTCCCTTATTTTAGACGGCGGAAGGAAGGTGCGGATTACCGAGACTGCGAATATGATACCGGCGAGCAGTATGAATATCTTTATCGTGTCGAAAACGAAGAAGTTAACCGCGCCGCCGGCCAGGGTATTCTGCCCGAGGCCGAAAACCGCATAAGTGAGCCAGTCCGCGAGAAGCTGAACGGGTTTGAACATGTTACCTCTTGAGGCCGGCTATGCAGCCGGTAAAATCCAGCACGCAGGGGCAGGTAAGGCGGTAATGCAGCCAGTTCCCCTCCCGGCGGGATGCCACAAGCCCGGCTTTCCTCAGCACCAGCAGGTGCTTTGAAATGGTGGAGATATCGTCGCCGACCAGGTCCCGCAGTTCGCAGACGCAGGTCTCTTTTTTCTTAAGGGAGTTGAGTATTAAAAGCCGGGTGGGATGCCCCATGGCTTTTATAACGGCCGCCTGCGCCACATAGTAGTCTTTTGTCCGGGTCTTCATATGGCTATTTTACCGAATAGCCAAATACTTGTCAAAGGACACGGCGCCCGGCCTGACGGGCTTCCTACAGCCTGTTGCCGCCGGAGGGATCGAAGAACTGAAGATGCTCGCGGCTGAAGTTGAACCAGACCCTGGTCTGGGACGGGGAAAATTTCAGGGCGGTGGAACACCTCAGCTCAGTTCCCGCCGCCGCGATGGTCAATATCGTGAGGGCGCCGGTGGGTTCGCACATAGCCACTTCCCCCTCCATCCATCCCTGCCGCGGCTCGCTGGCCAGCTCGAAATGTTCGGGCCGTACGCCGCAGTTAAAATCAGGCGCCGGGGCCGCCGCGCCGTCCATGGGATATCCCAGCGCCTTCAACTGCGCTTTTGAGAGGATATTCATCTGCGGGGTTCCTATAAAGGTGGCTACAAAAACATTGGCCGGCTTCTCGTATATCTCTCCGGGGGTGCCTATCTGCTGTATCATGCCGTCGTGAAGGATAACTATCTTATCCGACATGGTCATGGCTTCTATCTGGTCATGGGTAACGTAGATGACGGTGCCGTTGACCTTGCGGAACAGCATCTTCAGCTCGCCGCGGGTCTTGTCCCGCAATTTGGCATCGAGGTTGCTAAGCGGCTCGTCCAGCAGGAATACCTTCGGCTTGCGTATAAGCGCCCTGGCCAGGGCCACGCGCTGCCTCTGCCCGCCGCTAAGGGCCCGCGGCTTGCGCTCAAGGAGCTGTTCCAGGCCCAGCATTTCAGTGATGGCCCGGACGCGGCTTTCTATCTCGGCGGCGGGGATCTTCCTCAATTTGAGACCCAGGGAAATATTGTCCTTCACCGAGAAGTGGGGGTACAGCGCGTAATTCTGGAATACGAACGCCATATCCCTGTCCCGGGGGGCCACCTTCCCCACATTTTCGCCCGCGATAACGATATCCCCTCCGGATTGTTCCTCAAGGCCGGCTATTATCCGCAGCAATGTCGTTTTCCCGCAGCCGGACGGCCCGAGCAGCGAAACGAATTCGGCGTCGTTGACCGTAAAGGAGATGTCGCGGAGTACCGGACGGGACATCCCGTCGAAGGTTTTGGAAACATTGCCTATCTTAACTTCAGCCATATTTAAATTCCCCAGTTCGCCGGCGCGTCTTCGTCAGCTGACCAAGACCGTCCCGCGCGCGCATCCAGGCCTGCGGCGCAGTTCCACTGCCGCGCCCGCCTTATTCTTAAGCAACACGGCGTCAGCCCCCTCCGCGGAAACGGAGGAAAGGGCCAGCCCCGAGAACGCTATGGTGTCGATCTCCGCCGAAGCGGTATGGTATTTTATCTCCAGGCCGCGTCCCCTGCGGGCCACCGAAGTTATCTCGCAGGTGGCGTAGCGTATCATGGCGCCGTTCCCGAGCCCGTAGTGCAGGGGCACTATCACCGCCGACCGGTTGACCATGTTCACCGGGAATTCGATGGCGTCGCCGTTGAACTCCGTTGAGATCCGCCCGGGAACCGCGTCGTCGTGGTAATTGGCGATCATCAGGAAGCCGGACTTCTCGTCCCTGCGCAGCATGGTCACAAGGTCGTACCCGCCGCTTGAGACCGTTTTTTTCACGCCCAACTCGGCGCAGACGGCGTCGAAGCAGGGCTTGAAATAATCGAATTTATCCGACAGGTGGAAACCGAGGAGGCACAGCGAGCCCTTGCCGACCTTGCGGATTATGCCGCAGGGCCTGTTCTTATGAACGGCTATCACCTTGTCTCCGGGGCTGAGCTGCCCGAACACATTGATGTCCTGGTTGTGCAGGTAGACTTCCCTGCCGAGGAACCCGACGGTGCGCACTTTGGGAACGCGCTCGGCTTTCAGGCCGAGGGAATCCAGGAACACCCCGCACGGGCGCCACTCTTCGTCCCTAAGCAGCGTCTCGCCGCAGAAAAGGAGTTTGCCGCCGCCCTTGGCGTAATCGAACAGTTTCTTCTGCGTACCCGCGTCCATGAACATCGTGGAGAACACCGAGAGCGCCTTGAGGCGGCCGAGCGGCTGTTTCTTAATATCCTCAAGCCCCACCTGGTAACCCGTCAGGTAGGCCTGCCTGGCCTGACCGTCGAAAAAGAACTCGTTCCTCACGGAGAACAGCTTGTCGGCCATGGGCCCTTCCAGGTATTCGGTGTTATAGTATTCGCCGTAAAAACCCAGATGAAGGTCCGCCGCGGACGGCATGTTCGCCGCCCCAGCGCCTATCCCGTTCACGAATTCACCGAACCCCGCGAGGCTCGCGAAGTGGCTGCGCAGGCGGCCGTCGGAGGCGATCGGGGCCTGCCATTCGTGATAATTGCCGAACTGTCCCACCCCCGCCTCGTTGGTGCCGCCGGCGAACATGTAACAGTTAACGCCGTTAATACCGCTCATAAAGGTGGTTTTAAGATTAAGTTCCACGTCCGCGGGGTAAAGCCTCGGCTTGTCGCTCAGCACGCCCGTCTGCAGCTCTGCGCAGAGCACGGGAGAACCCTCCGGGGTTATGCTCTTCACCACCGCCGAGGTGATGGCGATGTCGTGGAAGTTCTCGTAATCCAGGCGGCGCATCTGGTACGCGCCCCCGAAGATCACGCCGGGGACCTTTTCGGCGAAACCCCCGAACTTTATCGTGGTGGTCGGGGAATATATGCCCCGGCCGCGCAGGTCGTAATCGTAGAACTGCGGGATATTGGCAAGCACCGGCGTACGCACGCCCATGTTTTTTACCATGGAATACAGCTTTTCGAAGTAGGCCGCGTAGTATTCCTTGTAATAGTCGCCCCAATCAAGGAGCACGCGCAGATTGGTTTCGTCCAGGCGGTTGACCGGCTGTTTTATTTCCGAGAAGTCCCCGTAGGCGCTTTTATAGGCCGCGTTCAGTTTTTTTAATCCGCCGTACCTCTTTTTAAGGAAATCGCGGTACATAAGGTTCGAGTACCCGGCATAGTCTCCGATCTTGCCCAGCCAGTTTATCATCCCGATCTCGTTGCACAGCTGGAACAATATGATATTGCCGCCGGGGTACTGGGACCCGGTGAGCAGCGGCACCAGTTTTTTATACCAGGCTGAAACCTTCGCCAGGAATTTGGGGCTGTTATAGGCCGGCGGGGACTGGTGATGAATGGCTTTGCCGTCGCTGGAGGCCAGGAAGACCTCCGGGTAGTTCTCGGACAGCCAGTCCGGCAGGCCCTCGTTCATCATCTCACCGTTGGAAACCGGTCCGATCCTGGGTATGAAGAACAGGCCGTGCTCTTTGACGAGCCGCATGAATTTCACAAGATCCCGGCGGGGATGGGTTTCGCCCGTGAAATCAAAAACCCCTTCCGCCACCTCGTGCCAGCGCCACGGGATATAGGAGGCCACGGCGTTAAGCCCCGCTTCCCTCGCCCTCGACAGCCGGTCCGCCCAGTCTTCGGGATCGACGCGGAAATAATGCAGTTCGCCGGAGTAGACGAAGGTCGGCTTCCCGCCGAGGATGAACGCGCCGCCGCGCATTTCAGGAATGGTCATGGCCTTCTTTTTCATTTCATTCTCCCGTGGTCCGGGCCCCCGTCACTTTTTCCCGGCTTCTATACTGATATTGTATTTCTCCGTGATGACGCCGGCGGGCTTGGAGACCTTTATTACGGTCCTCCTGCCCCGCACCAGACGCTCCATCGTAAAGCCGTCCCAGTGCGCCGGCAGCTTCGGGTCCACCACCAGTTTGCCGTGCTCCACCCTGACGCCCAGCAGCCTCTCGGTGATGCCTTTGAACAGCCAGGCCGAAGAACCGGTATACCAGGTCCAGGCGCCTTTTCCCTCGTGAATGGATTCGGGTCCCTCTATGTTTCCCGGGGTCACGTAAGGCTCCCCCTTGTATTTGTCGGCGTCCTTCATCGACAGGAGGGGGCGGGCAGAGCCGCGCCACGGTATCGTACACTTTAGCGGTATTCCCGGCCACGGCCTGCGCCCATATAGCCCAGGTGGCGGCGTGCGTGTACACCCCGCCGTTCTCGCGGATGCCGGGAGCGTAACGGGTAAGGTAGCCGATGTTCCGGTCCACCACCGAATACGCCGGTGTGAACAGCAGAACGCCGTAATCGCGGTAAAGCCGCCGCTCGGTCACGCTGAGCAGGGCCTTTGCCTGTTTACCGTCCACTATGCCGTTTATGACCGCCCAGGTCTGGGCGTTGAGATGGATCTTTCCCTGCCTGCAGGAATCCAAACCGAGGATTTCACCGTTGTCCTTGGTGGCGAGCATGAACCATTTGCCGTCGAAGGCGTATTTCATCAGCGCCTTCCTGAGCTTTTGGGCTTCGAGCCTGTAGCGCGCGGCCCGGGGCGCGTCCTGCCCCGCCCCCGCGCAGACAGGCGCGAAAGAATCCAGCACGCCCACGAAGAATTGCGACAGCCAGACCGACTCGCCTTTCCATTTTACGCCGACGCCGTTCAGCCCGTCGTTCCAGTCCCCCTCGCCCATAAGGGTGAGCCCGCGGGGGCTCAGGCGCTTTAAAACCCTCTCGATAGAAGCCAGGCAATGCTCGTATATCGTCCCGCTGCCGCCGTCGAAATAAGGCGCCCTCTCCTTCAGGATCCCGGCGTCGCCCGTCTCATGAATATAATTTACCACGACGAAAGGCAGCCAGAGGAGGTCGTCGGAGATGTCGGTAAACCTGCCTTCCTCGGAGATAGGGTGCCACCAATGGTGCACGGTGCCGTCCTTTTTCTGGTGCGCCGAGTGCATCTTTATCTGGGCCTTGGTCTTGGCAGGCTCGAGCGCCAGGTAGATCTGGCTGTCCTGCAGCTGGTCCCGGAAACCGAAAGCCCCGCCGCACTGGTAGTAGGCGGTACGGCCCAGCAGCCGGCAGGAAATGGTCTGGTACTTAAGCCAGTAATTTACGAGCGCGTCGATGGCGGGTTCGGGCGTCTTTACCGTCAGCCTGCCGCACAGTTCCATCCAGTAGTCCCGGGTCTCTTTTAAAAGTTTCCCCGGGTTCTTAAGGGCCTTTACGTAGACCGGGTATTCCTTCCTGAAAGCGTCGTGCTTCAGCGCTCCCAGCATGAACGAGACTTCCTTCGAGGCGCCCGGCGCGAGCTCCATATCGAACATCATCGAGGCCACGGGTTCGAACCCCATCCCTGTCCTGCCCGAGAGGGGCCCGCCCTCTTTCAATAAGCGCGCGTCGTTCCAGCCGTTATAGGCGCCGAATATCTCTTCTTTGTCGCAGGTATACGAAGAGGGCTTTACGCTGGAGGCGAAGACGCAGGTGAAAGGCCAGCCCTTGTTCCAGCCGGCGTCGCCCGGGAGAGGCGCGGTCCAGAGGTGCGAATCGGCCAGCAGCGCGTTGTTCTTTTTGTCGAAACGGGTCTTGACGAAGAGGTTGTGAAATTCCCGGTGCCAGTCGGGGAAAACGCCCAGGAGGAGTTCCAGGTAGCTTAAAAGCGACAGGCTGCGCCCGCGGCCCGAGACGTTCCTGAGCTTCAGCGTCCACATTTCGCAGTTCATGTCCTGCGGCACGAAGATGGTCAGTTCCGCCTCTATGCCGGAAACGGCGGTCCTGAAAACCGTATAGCCCATGCCGTGCACGCATTCATATTTCTGAAAAACAGGCTTGAGGGGCTGCGGCGTGACCGACCAGGACTTGCCTGTCTTATTGTCGCGCAGTATCAGGAATTTACCGCAATGGTCGCCCACGGTATCCTGCTGCCAGCGGGTAATGCGGTTCAGCATGGAATGCTCGAGCCAGGAATAGCCGCCCCCCGCCTGCGAGACGGTCAGCCCCCACTGCCCGTTAGAGATGACATTTATCCAGGGCCGCGGCGTGCGCCAGTCGGTAACGGTGTAGGAGGCCCCCCCGTCCGAGAAATAGCCGTATTTATTTTTCAATATTTCAGCGTTTTTCATGCCCTCTCCTCGCCACCAAATCTCGAATCTTCAATCTTCAATCTTCAATCTTCAATCTTCAATCTTCAATCTTGAATCCTGCTTCCCTATCCCTTTACCGCGCCCGCCGCTATCCCCTTGATATAGTGTTTCTGGGCGAGCAGGAAAACAAGGACCGCGGGCACCACCACCAGCACGGCGCCGGCCATGAGCATGCCCCAGTCGGTATTATACTGGCCGTTCACGCTCGCGAGCGCCACCGGCAGCGTATACTTGTCCTCGCGTATCATTATGACGAGCGGCCAGAGGAAATCGTTCCAGGCCCCGATAAAACTAAAAACTGTAAGGGTCGCTATTATCGGCCTGCACAGGGGGATCATGATGCGCCAGAAAATAGCGAACTCCGAGAAGCCGTCTATGCGCGCGGCCTCGAGTATCTCCTCGGGTATGTCCATCATGAACTGCCGCATCATGAAGATGGCGAAAACCGCGGCCGAACCCGGCAGTATAAGGCCGGCGTAGGAATTCAGCAGCCCCAGGGACTTCAGTATAAGGAAGACCGGCAGCATGGTGACCTGCCCCGGCACCATCATGGTGATGAGCAGCAGCGAGAACACCTTTTCCCGCCCCGGGAACTTGAGCTTGGCGAAGGCGTAGGCGGCCATCGCGTTAAAAAGCACGGACATCACCGTCAGAGCCACGGCGTAAACCACGCTGTTCCAGAGGTGAAGCCAGATATTTACGGCCGCGAAGATGCTCCGGTAACCGGCCAGGGTCCAGATATGCGGCAGCAGGGTCGGCTGCTTGGTGAAGATCTCGCCGGGACCCTTGAACGAGGTGGACAGCATCCACACGAAGGGGAAAAGCGTTATCGCCACGGAGAGCAGCATGAACGCGTAAAAGGCCGCCGCGCGCGATATCCGTTTCATCAGAATTTCCCCTCCAGCCTTTTCTGGGTCCGGAACTGTATGAAGGTGAACACGAAAATGAGCCCGAAAAGCAGGTAGGCCATCGCCGAGGCGTAGCCCAGGTTATAGAATTTGAAGCCCTGCTGGTACATATAGAGAACCACGGACATGGTGGCGTTCATCGGCCCGCCTCCGGTCATGATGTACGGTTCGGCGAAGAACTGGAGGTAGCCGATGGTAGTTACGACTATTATAAAAAATGCCGTGTTCCTGAGCATGGGCAGGGTGATGTACCAGAACTTCTGCCTGCCGTTGGCCCCGTCTATGGCTATTGATTCGTACAGCGAGTCGGGTATGGACTGCAGCGCGGCCAGGAATATCATGGTATTGTAGCCGAAGCCTTTCCAGACCGCCATCAGGATAAGGGAGGGCAGGGCGAGCCAGCTGTTGGAAAGCCAGCTCTGCGCCGGCAGGCCGACTTTCGCCAGCGCCAGGTTGAACAAACCGAACTCGGGGTTATAAAGCCAGCGCCAGATTATGGCCACGGCCACCATGGTAGTGATGACCGGGATGAAGTACGCGACGCGAAAAAAAGCCTTGAGCTTCAGCATCTGCGCGTTAAGCGCCAGCGCCAGGCACAGGGAAAGGGCCACGCTTATAGGCACGCCTATAAAGGCGAACAGGAGGGTATTGCGGAGCCCCGCCAGGAATACCTGGTCGTGGAACAGGGCGACGTAATTCTCCGCCCCCACGAACACCACCTTGCTCCAGTCGTTGACGCCGTACATGTTCCAGTTGGTCATGCTGGCTATAAGCGAGGCTATTATGGGTATGAAGAGGAAGACGGCCAGTATCGACAGGGCCGGCAGCAGGAACAGCGCCGCTATCGGCTTGGCGCGCCCTCCGGCGGGCGCGGCTTTTCCCCGGCGCAGGTATACTATGACGGCGCAGAGCGGCAGCAGGAAGATGAACAGCGCCAGCGCTATCTTGAAAAGCGGCGACTGCCGCCTGTCGGATTTTGCGAGTATGCGTTCTATGCGGGCTGAGAGCTTTTCCCTGGCTGCGGACGCGGTTACTTTACCGAAAGCCGCCTCCTCCACCGCGTCGTTCACCGCGCCGGCGATATTTTCCCACTCGGGCACCTGCGGGGGCGCCTTGGCCGTATCGAGTTCTTTCCTGAACGGGGTCAGCAGCGGGTTCCCGGAAAGTACGGGCGAAGCCCAGGCCTTACGGCTGGCCGGCAGGTCGCCGGACAGCGCGTACCATTTCGCCTGCATTTCCGGGCCGGCCATAAAATCCATGAATTTCCAGGCCAGCGCCTTGCGCGGGGAACTCTTGAACATCACCAGGTTGCAGCCGCCCATGAACGAAGCGTGCCTGCGGCCGGCCGGCAGCGGGGCGGTGGCCCAGCGCCCGTCGAGCCCGGGCTTGGAGGTATGTATCTGCGAGATCATCCACGGGCCGGAAACGAAAACCGGGAAATAGCCTGATTCGAAAGCCGTAAGCATGTCCGTGTCGTTCCCGCCCTCGAGCGGGGACAGCTTTTCGTCGAAGAAACGCTTCAGGTATTCCACTGCTCCCTCAAAGCTGCCTGCGGTTAGCGCGGGACCCTTCAGGAGTTCCCCGCCGTTCTGCCAGTAGAACATCAGGAAGATCTGCCAGTCGTTGGTGGGCAGCGAGAATGCGTAGCCGCCGGGCTTGACCTTCAGCAGGGCTTTCGAAAATTTATAGAACCCCTCCCAGTCGGACGGGAACTTCGTATAGCCGGCTTTCGCCGCCAGGTCGGTGCGGTAGAACATCACCCGCGTATCCACGTACCAGGGAAGGCCGTACCATTGCCCCGCGGCAAGGTTGGAATCGCGCGCGCCGGGGAAGAAATCCGCTGTGTCGAGGGAGGAGGACATGTAGCCGTTCAGTGGCTCCAGCGCGTTCATCGCCCGGAATTCCGGCATCCAGGTGGTCCCCATCTGGCTTATGTCCGGCGACATGTCGCCTATGACGGAGGTGACCAGTTTTTCATGCGCCCCGGTCCAGGGTATGGCCTGCGTGACTATTTTAACCCCGGGATTCCTAGCCTCAAAGATATCCGCGGCCTGGCGGATAAGCTTTCCCTCGGCGCCCATGGCCCACACGGTGATCTGCTGTCCGGCGAGGACCTGGGCGCGGCAGAAGCAGAGGAGGGCTAGGAGCGCCGCGGCTTTTACGGCATAGCGCGCTGGTTTGTTCATAGGCCCTTTTCCACCTTCAGGCCGCCCAGGTAAACGGCCGGCTCGAGAAAGAACCAGTTGAATTTAGCCGCGGAATCGAGGACCTGGTCGACGTTATGGGCGGCCGGTGAGAAGCCGATGTTCGCGTCACCTATGCCGAGCGCGGCCCTGTCGAAAGCCACCACGGCTCCGTAGCCGCGCGCGGTGACGGAGGAATCCAGTATACGGAAAGCCCCGGAAGTCCTGTCGGTGTGAAGGAATTCCCTTGCGCGCAGACCGCCGGCCCCCGGGGAGAAGATGAACTGGTAATCGTCCGCCCCTCCCCAGTCGAATTTATTATCCTTCGAGTCTATATAAATTTCCACGGAATCGTCCTCGTACATGGCCGCGTCCGGGTGCGACGAGATTATTTCAGAATCGCGCGCCTGGAATTTAACGAACAGGAAGCGCGTATCCGCCAGCATGTCTATCCTGACCCCGTAACCGGGCTGGCGGTTTATTCCGTCCGAGAGGAGCGCCGCGCCGAGTTCTATGGAGCCTTGCGCTTTCTTCCAGAGCGGCGAGTCCAGCCGGAGGCTCTGCTGCGCGGAATCTTTAATTCTTTTTACGGCGACGAAGGGGCGCCTGTCCCTGAAGTATACCGCCGTTTTGGAAAAAGGCAGGACCTTTTTATTCAGCGCTATATAAGCGCCGCCGAAACCGGCCGACGCCATGCCCTTTTCCACCTGGGGCAGCGCCATGAACAGCTTCCAGACAAGGCCGGTCCTGTAATTCTCTATCATCAGCACCGTCGAGCCCTGGTTGATGGCGTAGGCGTCCGGGGCGAAAAAATCCCTGTCGAGATTGAAGGAATCGGAGAACCCGTACCTGCCCCACAGCCTGTCCCTGTATTTGGCGTAAAAATTCCTCATCGCCGCGATGGAGAGTTCGGGCGTAAACACGATGGACGAGGCCGCGGCCGCCGGCGCCACCGTGCCGTCATGCACGGCCAGTCCCGGCGGGGCCCCGTAAGCCTTGTAGCCGTCTGGACCTATGCTCGCCGTCAGCCCCCAGGAGTCGGGGCCGTAGGTCTTGTAGGACGCCGCGTTGTCCATACAGAACCGGCGGTTGGCGAGGGTGGCCTCGACGGAATTCTTAAAATAGTCGGCGAAACCGTCGCTTTTGCCGCGGAAATCCACGAAAGCGTGGGAGAACTGGTGAGTGAACAGGGGCGGGCTGAGTATAAGCTCATGGCCCTTATATTCGCCTACCGTTCGCTTTATAGCGCGCCAGCTGGACGGGTCCAGGGGATGCGTGGGCGAACCCAGGGCAAGTATATACATCACCATGCTCTCGTCGTACTGGTGCCAGTAGTAGGAAAGAAAACCTTTTTCCGGGGTCCAGCCGCCGCACAGCAGCCGCGTGCCGTTGGTCATCCAGGCCCAGTCCGCCCGTTCGTAAAGGCCGTCCGCCAGCGTCTTTATCTCCGGGTCGCCGAAGTACTGGCCCGCCGTAAGCGCTCCCGCCAGGAACAGGGCGGTGTCTATGGAGGAGATCTCCGAGTCCCAGGCCCGCAGCCCGGTATCCATGTCGACAAAATGATAAAAGAAACCGTGCTCCGACTCCATCTTGTCCCTGAAGAAAAGAAGGGTTGTTTTCGCCAGCTTCGCCCCGTCGCTTTTCGAGATCCAGCCGCGCTCGACGCCCGCCGGAAGCGCCGCCAGGCCGAAGCCGACAGCCGCGACGGAGGCAGGGGCGTATTTATGGCCGGCGGGTCTGGAATTGGGGCTTTTATCGATGACCAGGCCGTTGCCGGGATTCGTGTTTTCAGCGAAATACCGGAAGGTCCGACCCTCCACCATTCCGAGGAAGGCGTCGTCCTTCTTCACCGGGGCGGCCAGGCACACGGCGCAGGACCCGAAAAGGACAGGCAGCAGAAAAGCGGGAACTCGTAAGGCCATAGGCTAAAAAGTACAGGCGCGTTCTTTAAGTTTACAAATTTTTCAGCGCCGGTAAAAACCGCGCTCCCGGCGCGCCGATTACCGGGACAAGAACTCCACCACGGCGGGCAGGCCGCGTATTACGGCGGTCTCTCCCGCGGCTTTTACCGCTTTGCCGTTTATGCGCAGGGAAGCGGCGGGGAGGCCCGAAGGATCGTGCACAACAATTCCTCCCGGCAATTCCGCCATGCGCAGGTCCCCGGACAGTTTCACCGTATCGCCCGCGTCCCCGGCGATGACCTCGGCGCTTATTTTACCGTAAGGCGTGGCCAGGCCCGTAAAACCTATGCTTTCGCGGCTGCCCAGCCAGTCGGCAGGTATACCCGCGAAAACGTGCAGACTGCCGGCGGCCTCGTCCCCGTAAAGGAACATCGTCCGGAGCGACCGCAGGAAATCGGAGCCTACCCAGGTATGCGGCATATCCCCTATCCAGGCCGGGGCGGTGCGGTCGAAGTGAACTATCTCCGCCCAGTGATTGAACCCGGCAGGCAGGCGGTCCTTCATGAACCATTCGAGCATCTCCGCGGCGCGGTCTTTGTGCCCCAGCATGACCATCGCCCCGATAAGCCTCAGTTCGTACGGTGTATAGTCCACCCATTTATAGGACGCGTCGTCGCGCCGCCTTACGAAGAAATCCCAGTACTTGTCGAAAGTGGCGTTGACCGCGGCCGCAGGCAGGAAAGGGAGTTCGCCGCACGGCGTCACCGCCACCGCTGTGCTGGTGGCGTCGAAGTCGCCCAGTTCCGCGCAGCCGGGAACATAGTCTATGGCGTGGGCCTTCCTGACGGCCGCTATCGACGCGAGCAGGGTTTTCCGGAAATCGTCCCGCAGCGCCCCCCATTCCTTTGCCTGCTTTTCCCGCCCGAGCGCGGCCGCCATATCCGCGGCGTCCTTCAAACCGCGCAGGGTGAAAAAATCGTCCCAGTAGCTGTGCATCGGCTTCGAGGAATACCCTTCGTGGGAGATCGACTCGGGCATCAGCCCGTAGAACGCGCGCAGCGGCACGTCCGGCTTGCCCGGCTCGCGGCGTACCCCGGAGGACGAGAATTGCGGGGTCATCATGCCGGCGCGCAGCGTTTTAATATAGTCAACGGCGCGCTCGATATGGGAAAAATTACGTTCGAGGAAAGCCTTGTCCCTCGTGAAGCGGTAAACATTGGCTATCGCGAATATCAGCTGGCCGTGAGAATCGTTCTCCGCCACCGGGTCCGGGCCGCGCCTGTCCACCACGCATGGGACCTTGCCCGAGTCGAACTGGTATTTGGCGTACCATTCCACAAAAGCCTTGGCCTCTTCCGTCTGGCCGAACTCCAGCAGGGAAAGCGAGGTCATGGACCCGTCGCGTATCCACGACCGTTCATAGGACCTCGACCCCGGCTGTATGCCCGCCCCGTCGCGATTGATATGGATGTACGCCAGCTGGGAGCGGGCCGTATCGATCACGGCCTGCTGCGCCGCTGGCAGTTTAAGGCTGACCCTGCCGAGCTGCGCCCTCCACCAGTCCGAGGTCGTACGTAGCACGTCGGCGAACCGCGCCGACGCGTCCTCGTAACTTTGAGCCTCCGGCAGGGCCGCGGCCGAAGGTCCGAGCGGCCAGGCTACCGCCACATCGCGCGACTGGCCGGGCTCGAGGGTCAATGTCCACAGGCCCGCCCCGGACGCCCCGCTAACCGGGCATTTAACCTCGTCCGCCAAAGGTTCGCGTCCGGCGTCCAGCAGCGCTCCGATGTCTCCCTGCGCGGCCGTAGCTGCCGCGAAAGCCGCCGGAGCGGGCAGGAGTTTAAAAACCGCGCCATCGGCGGTCACCGTGGAACTGTCGTGCCGTATGGATCCCAGCTCCGCCACGCCGCCCGTCATATTCAGCTGCTGCCAGGGCGGGAGGACCTGGAAAGGCCGCAGGGCCACGATAAGCGTCGGAGAAATCGTTTCAGAGCCGGTGTTGGTCAGGCGGTAGCGGGCCCAGGCCGCAGCTCCTCCCGGAACCCCGCTCACAAGGGCCTTGACCTCCAGGGTAAGCGGTGCGGCTTCATATTTGCGTTCGACTATGCCGACGGGCAGGTATCCGTCCTCGAGCCGCGGCGTATTGGTCCCGTCGGCCCAGGTCAGCAGTTTCCCGCCGAGGCGCACGAAAGGTTCCAGAGAAGGCCCGCCTTTGCGGGTCTCTATCTGCCCTTCCTCGTTGAAAAGTATCTCCGGCTCGTCGCCCGAAACCCCCAGCACCGTCCAGTTGCTTTGAACCTTGCCAAGGATCGCCTTTGGGAAAACTCCCTCGCGGTACTCCGCGGCCTCGGCCTTCGCGAAGGCGTTGGGCGTGGCGGCGAATTCCAGCCCCCGGACTTCCGCCCCTACCGGCGCCGCGCCGGGATGGCCGGCCGGGTCCAGCGTGCGCACGCGCAGCGCCCTGGCGCTGCTGTCCGGAAGCGCCACAAAACTTTTGTCCAGGAGCGGGCCGGTAATTTCGGCCGCGGTACGCCAGGCGGAACCGGACCCCGGGGGCTCGTCCGAAAACTCAACTACCGCCCTCGCCGGGAGCGCGCCAGCCGTGTCGCCGGCCCGGCGCCAGGTTAAGGCCAGGCCGCCGAACTCGCGCTCGTTCCTCAGGTCCAGCGTCAGCGAACCGGGCGCCGCCTCGGCCTGCGGCTCCTCATTCGATGTACGGGTCGGGGGCAACTGGGCGAATCTCAAGTCCCTGAGCCATACGGAACCTTTCCCGCCATTGACCGAGGAGACGACGAATTCCACCCCGCCCAGCCGCGTGAGGGGCTCTTTGGAGGGACCCCAGGCGAAAACGATATGCCGCTTGCGGTAAGACACCGGCTGCCAATCGCCGCTGAATTTGAAAGCGCGCCGGTTTACCCACCATACGTTCTGCGCTCCGGCGTCGGTCAGTTTGAACTCCAGGTTATTCGGCGGAAGATCGCCCCTGACCTTAAAGGAAAAAGCGTAATTCTCGGTCAGTTCCGGCATCTCCCCCTCCGGCCACTCTCGCCTTATGCCCGCGTAGCCTGCTCCCGACACAAAATCGTAGTCCAGCCGCAGCACCTTTATACCGTCGGCGTCGCGCTCGGCGGCGATGGAAAGTTTTACCCCGTCGGAAGCGACTATCTTCCATCCCTCAGGGTCGTTCATCGGGTCGAGGAACCTCCCCTGTTCCGCGGCCGGAGCAGCCGCCGGGAACAGCAGTGCCGAAAAAACCGCTATTGAGGCAAATTTTATTCTGCGCATCGCGATCTCCTGTGGTATAGCAGCAAAAATGTGAAAAACGGGCCGGGATCCGGACAACCATTAAGGCATGGCCACTTTACTCCGCTCGTCCATGACTATGATACATTAATGGAGAGCAGCGGCGCGACACGCTACCGGGTGCCGTATCAGGCCTATCGGTGGTACAGCCGTTTTTTTGCCGCGCGCCGGGAGCCCGAAGCGGGCAGGGTTGGTTCAGTTAAGGGTCTGGCGGAAACGGCGGAAGGCGAGCGTCACGGCGGCCACGGCCATCAGGGCCAGCGCCCCGGTATTATGCCAGAAGACAGCCAGGTCGCCCCCTTTCAGCATTATGTTGCGGAAAAGCCTCACGAAATACATCAGGGGATCTAAGTAGGCCACGGCTATTACGGCGGAGGGCATATTCTCCACGGGATACATCACGCCGCTCATCAGTATGGCCGGGAACAGGAACATGAAGCCCCCCAGCATGGCCTGCTGCTGGTTCTTCGAAATGGTGGAGATCAAGGTACCTATGCTGACCGTATTGATGACGAAAACCAGCGCCGCCAGCGCCAGCTGCCAAAGCGGCCCGCGCACCGGCACGCCGAATATGAGATAGCCGGCCAGGACCACCAGCCCCGCGTCCACAAGCCCCAGCACTACGTAGGGGACGGTCTTCCCCAGCAGGACTTCGGCGTTCGACAGCGGCGCTGAGACTATGGTCTCGAAAGTCCCTATCTCCCTTTCGCGGGTGATGGACATGGCGGTCAGTATGATGGTTATCAGGCATACCAGCATCCCCATCACACCGGGCACGAGGAACATGGAAGACTCCATAGCCGGGTTATACAATACGCGCACGTCGAATTTAACCGGCGGATCCGCTCCGCCCCGATATTCACGGGCGGCGGCCGAAGCTACTATGCTTTTGCCGTAAGCCTCCACGGCGCGGGCCTTGGTGGCGTTGGAAGCGTCCACGAGCAGCTGCATCCTGCCGTCGCCCCGCTCCACCGAACGCGCTAGTCCCGCGGCCGGGGGAATGAGCACGGCGTCGGCCCGCCCGGAAGCGATAAGCTCTACCGGATCCTCGCCGGGAGGATAATAGACCGGGGTAAACCAGCCGGAGGCGTAAAACTGGCCCGTTATCCTTTCGGTCAGGGCGTCGGAAGGCGCGGGGAACACGGCCAGCTTGATATTCCTTATCTCGGTAGACAAAGCCAGGCCGAACACCGTCATCTGTATTATTGGCGCGCCGAACAGCAGCGCCCGCATGCGCACATCCCGCAGGGTCTGCGTCAACTCCTTTTTCATAAATGCCGCGAGCGTTATGTTCATAGTCCGTTCCGCCTTACGGCTCCAGGTCGGTCTTGAATTTCAACAGCGCGAGTCCCAGCATAATGGCGCTCAGGAGCCCCAGGGCCAGGAACGGGACCGCCAGTTCCTCAAGCCCCGCCCCTTTAAGGGCTATGCCCCGCGCGGCCGCCATGAACCAGCGCGGCGGCAATATCATCGTGAAGTACTGGAAGAACCTGGGCATGCTCTCAACCGGGAAAATAAAGCCGGAAAGGAGCAAGGACGGCAGCAGGCCGGTTATCATACCGAACTGCATGGCCACCTGCTGCTGGCGGGTTATTACCGAGATAACCAGACCCTGCGAAAGCGCGGCCAGTATGAATAGCAGGCAGGCAGCCAGGTACAGCAGGTGGCTGCCGTTAAAAGGCACGCCAAAAATAAACCTGGCCACGAGGTAGACGAAAAAAACACCTGCCAGCACCAATATGCCGTAAGGCGCGAGCTTGCCGGCCATTATCTCCAGCGGCCTCACCGGCGTTGAAAGCAGCAGTTCCATGGAGCCGTTCTCCCACTCGCGGGCGACGGTCAGCGCCGTCAGCAGTATGGCGAGCAGCCCTATTATTATCGCGGCCAGGCCCGGCACGGTGAACCACCGGCTATTCAGCTCCGGGTTGTAAAGGAAGCGCGTTTCCAGGGATACCGGCTCCCTCGCCTCCTGCCCGGCCAGCCTGCGCGCCGCGGCGCGCTCGATCCCGGGGAGATAACCCATTACCGCGGCGGCCTTGGAATTGTCGCTGCCGTCCAGCAGGAACTGCGCGCCGGCCTGCCCCCCGCCTTTTATCTTTTTCGAGAAACCGGGTTCTATAAAAATAGCGGCGGACGCGCGCCCCGAGTCTATCATCTCCACCGGGCTTTCGGAGCCTGCCGGCGCCAGGGTAAAATAGCCGGACGAGGAGAATATTTCCTCCAGCCTGCGCGCGGCGGGGCCTTTATCCCGGTCCAAAACCGCCAGCTTTACGTTCTTGACCTCGAAATCTATGGCGTAGCCGAAGAAAGTAACGAGCATCACCGGCAGGCCCAGGGCCAGCGTCAGCGTAAAAGGGTCGCGCAGTATGTGCATCACTTCTTTGCGCGCTATGGCATAAGCCCGGTGGAAGTTAAAGTTTTTCATCTTTCGCCTCCTTCCACAAGGCGTATGAAGACGTCTTCCAGCGAAGGTTTTATAAGGGTTAAGGCGGCGCCGGGAGGGAGCCCGGCCAGCGCGGCGTCCATCGACCCCTTGTCCAGGAAAGCCGCGTGCCAGCGCATGCCGTGCGGCGAAAGTTCCAAAAGCCCCGCCGCCTTTTCAAGCCCGGCGATATGCGCCACTGGATCGGCGTCCTTGAAATCTATCTCCGCCACCGGCCCGGGGAAAGTAGTCCTCTCAAGTTCGGCGGGGGAGCCCAGCGCTATCAGGCGGCCCGCTCGCATCAGGGCTATGCGGCCGCAGTTCTCGGCCTCATCCATATAATGCGTAGTCACTATAACGGTTTTGCCGAGCGCCGTTATTTTCCTTATAAGGGCCCAGAAACGCGCGCGCGAAGCCGGGGCCACGCCCGCGGTAGGTTCGTCCAGGAAAACTATCTCGGGATCGTGCAGCATGGCCGTAGCCAGCGCCAGCTCCTGTTTTATCCCCCCCGGCAGCGACGCGACCATGGCGGAAAGGGGATGGTCGAAGCCTATGAACTCGAACAGTTCCTTCCTCCGCCTGGCCGCGTAGTCCGGCGTAAGCTTCCGGAGGCCCGCGGCGAAATCCAGGTTCTCGCCGACCGTCAGGTCGCTGTAGAGCGTGAACTTCTGCGACATATAGCCCACTATTTTTTTTATACCCCTGCCCCCGTCGCCGAAACCCAGGCCGCCGACGCGGGCGGAGCCGGAACTGGGCTTTAGCAGGCCGCAAAGCATGCGTATGGTGGTGGTCTTCCCGGCCCCGTTCGCCCCCAGGAAACCGAAGATCTCGCCTCTCGCCACCGAGAACGTGACGTCGTCCACGGCGGTAAAATCCCCGAACTTTATGGAAAGTCCGCTGACTTCCAGGGCGGGTGCGGGGTTCATTTAAGCGGCCCCCCCGTCTTACCCGGCCGGGAAGACTCAATGCTCCCCTTTTTGATAAACAGCTCCTCAAAGCTGGCCGCCCCGTTCTCCTTAAGCACGGCGCGCGGCTCACCGGAAGCCAGCAGCCGCCCGGAGTCCAGCAGGTGCACGCGGGCGCAGCGCTCGGCCTCGTCCATGTAGGCCGTGGAGATGATTATCAGGATCTTGTCGGCGCGCAGGCCGTAAAGCATTTCCCAGAATTCCCTGCGGCTTATCGGGTCCACCCCGTTAGTGGGCTCGTCGAGGAGCAGCACGGAAGGCGACTGCAGCAGCGCGCACATAAGGCCCAGCTTCTTGTACATCCCCCCCGAAAGCTGGCCGGCGCGGCGCTCCCTGAACCTGCCGAGGCGCGTTATCTCCAGCAGCTCTTCCGAGCGCCTCGCGTAAACGTCCGGAGGAAGCTTGTAAAGTTCCCTGAAGAATTCCAGATGTTCTTTTACGGAGAGGTCCGGGTAGAGGCTCGACTGCTGCGGCATGTAGGCGAGCTCCGGCCTCAGGTCGGAGAAATCCGCCGGCTCCCCGTTCTTTAAATAGCTCACCTTGCCTTCGGAAGGGCGCAGCAGCCCCGCGAGCAGCCTCAAGGTAGTGGTTTTCCCGGCCCCGTCGGAGCCTATAAGGCCGTGCAGCAGTCCCGCCGAGAAATCCATGGAAATACCGTTCAGCGCGGGCTCGCCGTTAAACGTTTTTTTCAGGCCCTCAATACGTATAGAGAAGTTTTTCATACCTCGCCCTGCCCGCCGTGTTCTCAAAAGATCACTTTTTGCCCGCGCCATCCAGGCTGACCTCCACGGTCATACCCGGCTTCAGCGTCTCGCCGGGATTGGGAAAGCTCACCTTCACGGCGAAAACCAGGCGCGTCCGCTCCTTGCGCGTCTGCACGTTCTTCGGCGTGAATTCCGCCTCCGAATATATTACGGATATCCGGCCAGGGAACGCCTTGTCCCCGGCCTCAGGCAGGAAACCCTCTACGGTCATTCCGGTCTTCAGCCCGGCCAGCAGATCGTGCGGCACATAAATATACGCCCACACCTCGGACATGTCCGCGACGGTGGCGAGTTTCGTGCCCGGAGCCACCAGTTCGCCCTTCTCCCTGTAGGAGTAAAGCAGGCGCCCGGTGACGGGGGACTGGACGGAGCACCACTCGACCTTAAGGGCGGAATCGTCGCGCTTATATTTCAGCCGGTCATAGTTCTCTTTTGACACAGAGCCGCCCCTGTAGAGTTCCTCCGCGCGTTTAAAATCCGCCCCGGCTATGCCCGCGGCCAGGCGCAGGTCCGCGCAGTCGAGCACCGCCACGGTCTGCCCCTTCTTTACAGGCTCGCCCTCGCGCGCTCCGTAGGACTCTATAACGCCGGAGATGCGCGACGAGAGGTCTATTTCGGTGGCCTCGACAGTACCGCTGTAGCGGAACTTATTGCCGGAACTCACCTTGAGGTATACAGCCCCCGCCGCTATAAGGATAATGACCGCGGGAATTATTTTCTTCATAATGGTTTCTCCGATAGGCTGTCCAGCAGCGCCAGCCTCATGAGTATCTCGGTATTGGCCGAGGCCGCCACTGTTTTCGCCTGCAGTTCCTTCAGGTTCGCGCTCTCCACCTCCAGCCAGGTTCCGCCGCCGGCCTTGTAATCGGCGTACGTAAGCCTGGCCGCTTCGGCGGCGGCGTCCAGCGCGCTTATATTTATGGCCTGCTCCTCTACAAGAGCGCGGTACCCGTCCAAGGCCTTGCCGTAATCGCTGGCGGCGGCCCTGGCGGCCTCTCCGCTCATCTGCGACGCGGCGGCGGCGCCAAGGCGTCTTTCCCTCTGCTTCTCTTCAAGGCGGCCGTTTTCGAACAGCGGCAGGCTGAGGGCCACGCCGGCCGAGTTCTGGAGGAAGGAATAGAGGTTCGGACCGTTTGGATAATCTATGGAGCTGCGGGCGCTTAAAACTAACCGCGGCAGCCTCTCCGCGCCGTAGCCGGCCGCGGCGTCGAGCTGCGCGGCGGCCGTTTCTGAAAGAGCGGCTACGGAGGGAAGGGATCTCCCGATCCCGGCGTCCGCCGCGGGAGAAAGACGCCGGAACATTTCCTCGTAAGGCTCGGCCCTTACAAGCAGCCCGGACATACCGTCGTACTCCCCGCCGGCGAGGCGGGCGTCCAGCGGCAAGCCTTCAGCCTGCGGGATCTCGATGCCCGTTGTAAAGGCGAAATCGCGCAGCGCGGACGCGAGGTCGGCCCTGGCCCGCAGCAGGTCGCGCCTGCGCGCCAGTGTTTCCTGGCGGGCCCGTATCGCGTCGAGGCGGCTGCGTGTCCCCGCCCTGGCCGCCAGCTCTACGTCCTTCAGCTGCGCCTGAGAAAGCCCAAGGTTCTCGCCTATAAGATACACCTTCTCCAGGGACAGCTGCAGCCCGAAGTAAGCGGCGCGCGCTTTCAGGAGAGATTGGCGGCGCGCGTTCTCGGCCTCAAAGGAAAGGGCTGAAGCCCTTTTGCGCGCGGTTTCGCGGCCGTAACGCAAGACCCCGCCATCGAGCGTCCAATAGGCCGAGGGTCCCACGGAATAGTTCCAGTTGTCTCCAAGCGGCCTCGCCCCGCCCGCGGCAGAGGGCATAGCTATCGTGGGCACGTTTTCCGAGTAGCGCAGGCTGCCTTCAAGGCTGAGGCGCGGATAAAGAAGGGTTCCGGAAGCCGCGGCCGCGGCGCGGGCCGCTTCAGCCGAGAATTTAGCGCTTTTATACTGGTCGGAAGACTCAAGGGCGCTGTCCTCCGCGGCTTTCAGCGTTAAGCCCAGCTCGCCTGCGCGGGCGGGCGGCACAGGCGCCGCCAGCGCGATCAATAAGATCAGGATCTTCATAAACCTATCCCCCTCAGGGCTATTTCGGCCCTGCCTCTTATGCCCTCCTCGGAGAGGAATTCTTCCAGCAGGTCCTCCATTTTTATGCCGACCAGAGCGTTTACCCCGTTTCGCTCCATTATCCCGCCTATAATGACGGGGAAGACCATTACGGGTATCAGCGCGCCGACTATGTAAGGAATGGAATGCTCCTTGACGGCGCTGCGCGGGCGGCATTCCCCCGCCAATTCGGCTATATAGCGTATGTGCCCGGTGAAGTTCCCGCTCAAAAACAGGAAAGCCTCTTTTTTACCGTGTGCCAGGTCGGCCAGCAGCATGGGGGCCGCTTTCCTTATTTCCCGCGCGAAATTACCGACCGCCACGAGCGCGCCTTTTAATTTTTCCCTGGGCCCCCCGGCCACCGCGGCCTCTGAACGCAATTTAACCATAAAATCGGCGTACATTTCCTTTAGTATGGTCTTAATGAACTCGTCTTTGGACCCGAAGTAGTAATGGAACATGCCGGTATTGATGCCGGCCAGGCGGCAAGCCTCGCGCACGCTCAAGCCGGTTATTCCTTTTTCCTGGAGCAGCCTGCGGCCCGCGGATTTAAGTTTTATATCTGTACCGGACGATGGTCTGGACATACCGCCTCCATTTGTTATACGCCTGTATAATTACACATCCGGATAACAATAAAGTCAAGGCTATGCCAGTGCCGTAACTAGCGCTATGCGCATCAGACGGCCAAGCCCATGGCAGTGCCGTAACTAGCGCTATGCGCATCAGACGGCCAAGGCTATGCCAGTGCCGTAACTAGCGCTATGCGCATCAAACGGCCACCCCCCC
>CAISZM010000001.1 GCA_903889965.1 uncultured Elusimicrobia bacterium | reverse complement strand
GCTGGAAAGAGAGCTGGAACCGTTCGAGTCCGGTACAGGAACCGTGCTGTCACTGTAGAATGTCTGGATACTTACCTGCGGGTCATAAATTGCCCTGTTGCGGTTGATGTCGGCCTCGAACTGGGCCGGATTGTAAAGTTCTGCCCGCACATTCAGGTTTTTCTCGGCGGCCAGCCGGATTGCCTCGCCTAGGGAAATCCTCAATTTCTGGTCTGCTGCATATACGCCGGTTGCGAAGCACAGAAGTACCGCAAAAGAGGTTACAAAGTGTCTCACTTCTTGTTCCTTTCGGGAAAATACCGGACGCCTTAATCCAATTGGAAATTGGAATTAATCACTGTTTTCCACATAGTCAGCATAGTCATCGGCCGACATAAGCCCTTTCAACTCATCGATGTCATCCAGCGATACTTCGATCAACCAGCCTTCATCATAGGGGTCATCGTTGATCAGGACCGGATTGTCGATCACTTCATGATTGACTGCCCGCACCGTACCGCTAAAGGGTGCATAGAGCTCCGCCACAGTCTTTCTTGCTTCGATTGAGCCGATGGAGTCATCCTGATCGACCACATCTCCTTCCTCGGGTAACTCCACACCGGACACCAACCCCAGTTCTTCCTGTGCGAAATCCGTGATACCGATGACTGCGGACCCTTTTTCAATGCGTACCCAGACGTGTTCCTTTGAATATTTTAGCTCTTCAGGAAAGTCCATTTTTCATCACTCCAGTACAATCCGCTCAAGAAATGAAGTATCAATATTTCCGTCTATAAAATCCTTGTTGGTCATGATTCTCTTGTGGAAAAAGATGGTGGTCTTGATTCCTTCGATGATGTACTCATCCAGGGCTCTGGCCATACGCTTGATAGCGTCTTCGCGAGTTTCGGCATGCACGATCAGCTTGGCGATCATGGAATCATAATAGGGAACGACCGTATACTGGTCGAAAACAAAAGAATCAACCCGAACGCCCAAGCCTCCCGGCTGGTGATAGGCAGTTATTTTACCGGGACAGGGAGTAAATTTCAGGGGATCCTCGGCATTGATGCGGCATTCAATAGCATGGCCGTTGAACTTTATGTCTTCCTGTCTGTAACGTAAGGGGAGTCCGGCCGCCGAGCGGATCTGCTCGCGAACAATATCGACACCGGTAATCATCTCCGTGACCGGATGTTCAACCTGAATGCGGGTATTCATTTCCATGAAAAAGAAATTATTCTGTTTATCGACGATAAACTCTACGGTTCCCACGCTGTTGTAGCCCACGGCAGCGGCTGCATTGACAGCTGCCGCACCCATGGCGGCACGCAGCTCCGGGGTGCTGATCGTCGAGGGCGCTTCCTCGATGAGCTTCTGGTGACGACGCTGGATGGAGCAGTCGCGCTCCCCCAGATGAATGACATTGCCATGCTTGTCAGCCAGAATCTGGATCTCGATATGACGTGGTTGCTCGCAGAATTTTTCTATGTATACGTCGGGGTTGCCGAAACCGGCTTGGGCCTCGGCGCGAGCCGTTGCAAAGGCGGTCGCCAGAGCCGCCTGGGAATGGACGATCTTCATGCCCCTGCCACCACCGCCGGCAGTGGCTTTGATTATCACCGGGAAGCCGATTTCCTTGGATATCCTGATTGCCTCATCAACCGTATCAACCCCGCCTGTAGCACCCGGCAGGATGGGAACTCCCTGTTTGACAACAGCTTGGCGGGCGCTGATCTTATCTCCCATGATCCTCATGCTCTCAGAACTGGGGCCAATAAATGTTATGCCGCACTTTTCACAGATCTCGGCAAAATTGGCGTTTTCCGACAAAAAACCATAACCGGGATGAATTGCCTCTGCATCAGTCAGTTCAGCCGTGCTTATAAGAGCTTTGATATTCAGGTAGCTCAGGGCGCTGGAGGCCGGACCGATACAGACACTCTCGTCGGCAAGTTTGACGTGCAATGAGTTGCTGTCGGCCTGGGAGTAAACCGCGACCGTTTTGATGCCCAGTTCCTTGCAGGCACGAATGATGCGAACGGCTATTTCGCCCCGATTGGCAATCAGTATTTTATGAAACATGATTATTAAAGCCTCTCTACAATAAACAACGCATCGCCGAATTCCACCGGCTGCGCATTTTCCTTACAAACCCTGAGAATCTTGCAGCGGAACTCGGCCTCGATCTCATTCATCAGTTTCATCGCCTCGACTATGCAGAGCATCTGACCCTTTTCCACCACCTGGCCAACCTCAACATAGGGTGCGGCACCTGGTTCAGGGGCACAGTAGAAAGTACCCACGATCGGAGAATTGATTGCATCGCCGATTTCCGGAACTGGCTCGGAAACCGACACCGGTGCGAATGATGCCGTCGACACTGTCGCAGGGGATGGTACAGACTGAAACGGATTATATGCCGCGGGCACGGTGGCCACGTTGACATACTCTGTTTTTGCACCGCGACGAATGATGATTTTAACATCCGAGCTATCCATCTCGAATTCTGTAATATCGGTTTCAGTAATCATTTTTATCAGAACTTTTAAATCTTTAACATCCATTTCCGTCTCCTTTGAATTAAATCCTGCAACTATATAGGTGATACCGGTTTTCCGGCTCCACACGGGAGAAAATCCGGTTTCATACCATTATCAATTCTTTCGGAACCTGTGTCAGCAGGCGGCAGCCATCGGCAAGGACCACCACTGTGTCCTCGATTCTGATGCCGCCAAATCCCGGTATGTAGATACCCGGTTCAATCGTGAAGACCATACCCTCGTCGATCGTCATGTCGCTGCGGGGAGAAACAGTCGGTTTTTCATGAATTTCCAGGCCAACTCCATGTCCCAGGCCATGACCGAAGTACTCACCGTATCCGCACTCTTGAATATAATCGCGGGCAACCGCGTCCAGATCACGACAGGTCATACCGGGTTTGACCGATGAAACAGCCCGATCATGGGCGCCCTTGACTATATCATATATCTCGCGAGCACGATCACCAGGTTTTCCTACTGCCACGGTCAGGGTTTCATCGGAATAATAGCCATCTTTCACCGCACCAAAATCGATTGTCACCAACTCACCGGAGCGTATCAACTTATCCGTGGCTCGGGCATGCGGCATTGCTCCCCGTTCACCCGAGGCAACGATAAAATCGAAAGCTCGACCATCGGCGCCACGCCTTCGCATCTCGAACTCCAGTTCACGGGCAAGATCCACCTCACTGAGTCCGGGCCTGATCAGTCCGACGGTAGCCTGAAAGGCTTCTGACGCCAGTCGTGCGACATCGCCGAGTCGTCCGATTTCATCCTGATCCTTGCAGGAACGGATTTGATCCAGATTTGCATTGATCGGTACCAGTTCACAACCAGTCAACTTGCCGGAAAATTCCATGAATGCGGCAACGGTAGTATGGGCCGACTCAAAACCGATGCGCTGAAGCTTCAGCTCCTCAATCAGTTCTCTGACAGAATCCTGTTTTTCTGAAAATTGGCGGATTTCTCCAGCCTGCACCTCGGCCAAGGCCTGATTTGTGTACCGCGAATCGCACAGTAGCCAAAACCGGTCACGGGTCAATAGCAGCACCCCTTCCGATCCGGTGAAACCGGAAAGGTAACGGATATTCAGCATGCTCGAAATCAGGATTGCTTCGATTTTATGGGAAGTGAAAAAGCGCTCCAGTTTGGCGCGCCTGTCTTTTAGCATACGTTTATTCCATTGGCGCAAACATTTTTGAACCCGCGGCAATGCACCGCAAGAATTCCCGTCTGCGCATATTTTTATTGTGTACTCGTCATAATAGCCCGCAATCCCAAGAGGTAGCTCTGAACACCAAAACCGCAGATCTGTCCCAATGCGAGCGGTGCGGTCAGGCTTTTATGACGGAATTCTTCTCGACGATAGACATTTGACAGATGCACCTCGACAAAGGGCAGGCCAACCGAAGCCAGAGCATCACGAATGGCAACACTGGTATGGGTGTAAGCAGCCGGATTAATTACAATTCCATCAAAAATTCCGGCAGCGGCCTGAATGGCATCGATCAACTCACCCTCGGCATTTGACTGCAGGAACTCGACACAGCACCCCAATTCGGCTGCCAGGCAGGCGATCGCGTTATTTATCTCTTCCAGCGTGAGGGTTCCATAAACAGCCGGTTCGCGTTTACCGAGGAGATTCAGATTGGGTCCGTGCAAAACAAGATATCGCATGGTTATCGCAGCACGTTGGCCAATCCGTCTGAATTGATGCGCAGCAGATAGCGCCCCTTGCCAAAATTGCCATCCCGGGTCATGATCAGAACCACAAACAGCTCATCACTCAGTATGCGGATAACGACATACAACTGACCGGTCGTTACGGAGATTTCCTCCAGTTCACCAACCTTGAGAACCTCGACAACCCGCCTTATATCCTTGAGGAGTGTAGCATATTCAACCGTCAGGAGCTGCAGATCAAATCCGGCCTGGTTCAGAACAACTTCGTCAATGGGGATGCCATCGCTAGCCATGATGCTAATGGCACATCCCCCTTCAATATTTTCAATGATTCCAGCCAGTGTTTCCCTTAGCGACATGCCTTGATCCTCCTGATGTTTTCAAGCCACCCTTCCAGCGTGGATACAACATCGTCAGTTGCACCCTGCACGTGAATACCCTGCGGAAACACTGAAGACTCTTGAGAAACGGTACCGGAAATGGTATCGGCACTATCCGACATCACAGGAAAAGCCGCTGCCGCAGCTTCTCTGGCTTCAAGTTCGGCAATCCGGGTTTGAACATCACTGTTCGTCGGATCCACAGCATACACGGACCGATAAATATTCAACGCCTTGTCGGTAAACCCCTGCTGAACGTACAACTCCGCCAAGGTAGCAGTCGAGAGCGGATCAAGACGTTCGGCTGTTGTTGCGGGAGGAGCCATTTTTTCCAGATCAAACTCCTCAACTATATCAGATTCTTGAAGATCGATGATCTCGTCATCATCCACAAACTCCTGAACAACCGAGTCAGCGAGTTCCGCACCAGCTTCGAGAAGTGAAATTTCGGAGGACTCCATCACAGGCAGGATGGAAACCTGTTCAAGCGCCAGGATTTCCTCCCGGCACTCCAGATCGTCAGGGTTGAAATCCAGAATTGTGAGAAGTACCTTCTTGGCCGCCTCGCTATTCCCGTCCGCAACCAGCAATTTTCCCAACAGCCTCTGAACCTGCGCGTCTTCCGGGATAGCCGCGACAACCGTTTCCAAGGCCCGGCGGCACTCGTCATGCAGCCCTTTGGCGTAACAGGCCATGGCAAGGACACGTAAACCGGTGATATAGGCCGGGTACTTTTCAACCCCCCGACGTGCGATATGAAGGGCATCATCTATCAGGTCAACCTTCAGATAGATCTCTGCCAACCGCGCAAAGAGGTATGAATCGGGATCCTGTGCCAACCGCTCCTCATACATTTTGATATCAGACCAGAACGATGCACTGTCTTGCAGCATGATTCAGACCTCCAATCCGCTTAGGATGAGCAGTTGCTCAGTTGATAGTTTTTCCACGACATAGTCACCGATACCACGATTGCATATGAAACTTATACTGCCACTGCGGCTTTTCTTGTCCTTCAACAGGGCGTCGCGCAAACGGTCGGCCTCGACCCGCGGCGGAGAAAGCTCAAGTCCGAAACCTGACAAGAGTGTTGTGATACGGTTAACATCGTGATCGTTACAGTACCCGAGTGTTCTGCTGATCCGGGCGGCAAGCACTATTCCGAGCGCCACAGCCTCACCATGCACCATTTGGCGGTAACCCGCCAGGGTCTCAATGGCATGCCCCAAGGTATGTCCGTAATTGAGGATCGCGCGCAGACCGGATTCCTTCTCATCCATCTCTACGATCCGGGCCTTCAGTTGGCAGCAAGTCAGGATAACCCGCACCAGGCTTTCCTGCTCCATCTTCTGGATGCTGACGTTGTTCTGCTCCAAAAATTCAAAAAAACCATTGTCGAGGGCAATCCCGTATTTAGCAACTTCGGCCAAGCCGGCACGGAATTCACGTAACGGAAGTGTCTTCAATGTATCCGTGTCGATCAGCACCAGCCTCGGCTGGAAGAAGGCGCCAATAAGATTTTTTCCACGCGGGTGGTCAATGGCGGTCTTGCCCCCTACGCTGCTGTCGACCTGAGCCAGCAGAGTCGTCGGCACCTGTACGAAAGGGATGCCGCGCAGATAGGTTGCCGCCGCGAATCCGGCCAAATCGCCCACCACCCCGCCCCCCAGGGCAACGATGAATGAATTGCGGTCAAGTCCCGCTTCGATCAGCTCATCATAGACCCGATTGAGGGTTGTTGAATTTTTGTATTCTTCGCCATCTGGAATCTCGATCAGGGTAACATCGTTGCCGGCTTCAGCCAGTGCTTGTCTGACCTGATCGGCGTAGAGAGCAGCGACCGCCGGGTTGGTAACCAACGCAACGCGCCCCGCCAGCCCTCGTTCGGCGCACTGGCTACCGAGCGATGACAGCGAACCGCAATCGATCCGAATATCATAAGTGTTTTCGCCCAGGTTGACAGTCAGCGAACTCACGCGGGCAACCCCTTTAAAATCCTCAAAATCTTTGCCGACACATCTTCCACGGAAATTTTGTCCGTGTCAATTCTAATATCAGCATCGGCATAAAATTGTTTTCGTTCTTCCAGCAACACCCTGACACGACTTGCGGCATCCAGACCGGCATACAGCGGCCGGTCGGCAGCCCCTTCCAGGCGGGCCAAGATCGTGGATAACGATGCCGTCAGGTTGACCACGAATCCCCTCTTGCGCATCAAGCGACGATTCGATTCGGCGATCACCACACCCCCGCCGGATGCAATTACTTTCAGGCCGTCCGACAGGATCCGCTCAAGACAGGTGCTTTCCCTGACCCGAAAGGCACTCTCCCCCTCATCACTAAATATTTCGTTAATCGATTTCCCCGCATCGGCAACAATCACCGCATCCAGATCAATAAACGGACATCCCAGGGACCTTGCCAGAATCCGCCCGACACTGCTCTTGCCGCTGCCCATAAAACCGGTCAGGATAACGGGACGGTCATACATTGCGAATCTGCTCACGGAACCCATCATAATTGCGTCGTATCTCGCGTAGCGAGTCTCCTCCGAATTTTTCCAGAAAAGCATTGGCAATCTCAATGGCCACCACCGCCTCGGCCACCACAAGAGCTGCAGACACCGCACAGGTATCGGAACGCTCCACGACAGCCTCGAATGGTTCGTGCGTTTGGATATCAACCGATCGCAACGGGGTATAGAGGGTCGGGATCGGCTTCATGGCAGCCCTCAGCACGATTATTTCACCATTTGACATGCCACCCTCAATACCACCGGCCCTGTTGGTATACCTGAAATAGGCGCTGGCGGCCCCCTGATCAAGACGACCGGCATCGCGAAAAATCTCGTCGTGTACCTGTGAACCGGGGAAACGGGCAACCTCGAAACCAATGCCCACCTCAACCCCCTTGATGGCCTGTATGCTCATCAGCGCCATTGCCAGGCGCGCATCCAGCTTGCGGTCCCACTGGACATAACTGCCCAGACCTGGCGGAACGCCGGACACCTGCACCTCCACCACACCCCCCAGGGTATCACCGCCGGATTTAGCATGGTCGATCATCCGCATCATTTCCAGCTCGGCAACCGCATCACAGCAAAACAGCTCCGAATTGGCGGCAAGGTGCCACAGATCTTCAAGTGGCGCATCGGGACGAGCAGCCAGGCCGCCGCGCTGGCGCCAAGCATCTGGAAACGCGTGTCTCCCGCCCCCCGCAGCGCGTCAGCGAAGATTATGCCCACGGCGTCGAAGAAGATGAACACGGCCAGCACCTTCATTAGCGGCCGGCTTTTGGCCAGTATCTGCGCGTACTCCGCCGAATTCCCGGAGCCGAAGATGTTTATGAAGAGGCCGGGCACGACCACGAACAGCGCGCCGAGCGTTAGCGCGTAAATTCCGGCAAGGCGGACGGCGTTATGCGCCACGCGCACGGAAACGTCCGGCTTTTTCATCCCTATATACTTGCCGACCAGCGTCAGCGTGGCCAGCCCCAGGCCTATGACGGGCATGAAAGCCAGCATGTTTATGGAAGCGATGATATTGCTCGCGGCCAGCGATATCTCGTCCATGCCCCCTATGATGAAGATGAAAGCGCCGAAGGAGGCGATGTCCAGAAAAAAACCCGCGCCGTTGGGCGCGCCGTATTTTATCATGCGGAGGAAAAGTCCGGTATGTATCCCGGCCAGGCGCGCGGTGCGGAAGCGTCGGCGGTTGTAGGCGGAAAATATGGCGCGCAGGTAGAGTACGGTCATCAGAATCTGGCCGGAGGCGGCGGCCCAGGCGGCGCCTTTTATCCCCATTGCGGGCACGGGCCCCGCCCCGAATATCAGGAGCCAGGAGGCGAGTACGCAAAGGGCGTTGCCCGCGATATTAACGGCCATCGGGACCTTGGTCTTCCCCCTGCCTATAAAAAAAGCCGCCAGGGCAGTGTTAAGGACGGGGAAAACGGCGAAAGCGTTCAGGATGGCGAAATAAGGCCTTTCCAGCGCGCGCACGGACGCGGCATGGCCGGAATGGTCTATGATGTAAAACCCGGCCGGCGTCAGCAGCAGCAGCACAAGCCCGCTGGCCAGCGCCAGCCACACCCCCTGCCATACGGCCACCGACACGCTGGCGGTTTTCCCCCTGCCGTGATACTGCGCCACGAAAGCGTTGGTGTACGTGGCCGTGCCCATAAAAAAACAGAGGAAAGTGAAGCTGAGTATGCCGCCCGGCACGCAGGCCGCCAGCGCGTCCGGGCTGTAATGCGCCAGGAACACGCGGTTCACGAATTGCATCACGGTACCCGAGGCGGTGGAAAGTATAAGCGGATACGCCACCTTCAGGAGTTCGGCGGCGCCGCCTTGACCGCGGGTTAAGAATCTCATGAAGCCTTTAACCTGTCCGCGTGCGCGACGCGCGGCGGACAGTATTTTCGCTTAAAACGCCGTTGGAACTGACGGGATCTAACGGGCCCCGGAAGGCCCGAGGCCGGTAAGCTGCATCGCCTTGCGCGGTTCGGGATTAGACATGAACCAGCGCCAGACTTTCCCCGAGCGCAGGTTCTCCGCGCTCAGGAGTGTTATGCCTGCGTCTATGCCGAGGGTGTCGTTATCGTACCAGTCCGAAAGCGGATTAAAGGCGTCCACAAAGCCGTAGCGTTTCCATACACGCCCGCCCCAGCGCTCCCGCATTTCCTTTAGCGCCGGCAGGGTTATTTCAGGGGAGAACATGAGCGAGCCGCCGGCTGCGCAGGGCACCACAGTGCCGTTTATATCCGAAGTGGCGGGCGGACCTCCCCAGCCGTGATAGGCGCCCTCGCCGTCCGAGGCGGTAATTCCCCACACATCGGCGCTGTAAGACTTGAAAGCCGAGGAGATGTCCACGCAGAATTGCTTATGGACCTCGGTAGCCACCGCGGAATTCAGGAACAGGTCCGCGGACGGGTCTTCGGTGTCCCGCACATGCCTGAAATCGAACCAGGCGTGCGAGTACTGATGCACGAAGAGCGGCGCGGCGGTTCCCGCGTATTTGTAGGGGCCGTATGAGCGCGCCTCGCGTTTCCAAGCCTTCCACAGGTCCGGGGGCGCCGCGTTCCGCGGGGAGCCGATGGCCAGCAGGGTGAGCAGCAGGTGCTCGCTCTGCGTGTCCCACCTGTGCCAGATGAACCCGCTCTCGGGGTACCAGCCGTGCGAGAGCGCACGCCCCCCGTTGAGCATCCATTTAAAATCCACCCGTGAGTAGAGCTCGTCCGACAGGGAAGCGATAGACTGGTCCTCCGGAAAACATCCCTTTACCGTGAGCGCGCCGGCAAGGAGGAAGCCGGTGTCTATGGAGGAAACTTCGCTGTTCCAGGCCCGCGCGCCGTCGGACTGATCCACAAAATGGTAGTACCAGCCGTGCACCGAGGTGGAGCGCTCTACGAGGAATTCAAGCGTTTTTCGCGCGCGGGCCGCCGCTTCCGCGGCCGGGATCCACCCGTTCTCGGCCCCGACGCACAGGGCGCTCAGCCCGAAACCGGTGGCCGCCGCGCTGGCCACGCCGTCCCCCCCGGCCTGCGAGCCGTCCGCGGCCGACCTGTCCTTTACCAGCCCGGTACGGGGGTCGGCGTTCTCCGAGAAATACAAAAAGCTTCTGTGTTCCAGTTCCAGCAGGAAAGGGTCTTTCGCCGCGCCGGAGCCGGAGCCCGGATACTCGCAGCCCTCTGAGCCTGAGCCGAAAGAAGCCGTGCAGGCGCCGCCGGCCGCGGAAGGCAGCGGCAGCGCGAAGAAAAGCAATAACACACTGAAAAAGCGCATCGGGGAAACCTTACACTCACTAAAAATTTTACGGGACGGACCGCCGCACCCGCGCGCCCGCTTAAAGATAAGCGCGTTTATCAGGCCACGGGAACAATCTATCAATATTCGGGAGAAGTTACAAGGGAGGTCGCGACCGATTTCCGGGACTTTCCCGGGAAGCTACCTGCGCGGGCCGAACAGGCCGCTGAAACGCCGGCAGGCATGGTATGTTCCGGCGCAGACGCAGACGGCCCCGGCCCATACGTGTATATCGAGAAGCAGGTATTTAATGGTCTTGCCCAGCGGTATTAAAAGGCACAGACCGGGCAGCACGCAAAAGGCGAAAGAGAGAAGAAGCAGCCAGTTCCAGGCTTTGCGCAAGGCCGGTTTCCGGTCCGGGAACCTTTTTTCGGCGGCGTGCGACAACAGGACCAGCCCGGCCATCACCGCCAGTATCTGCGGGATGTAAAGTTCCAGGAAATAGTTGCGGGGAGCCGCGGGCGCGGCCTCCGCTCCGGCCGCCAGGGCCGGGACAGCGAAGCAGGCTGCCGACAGAAACGCCGCTATTCCCCTTTTCATGGTTTAACCTGAAAGTTGCAGCTGCAACTTTCCGCCCGCACAGCGAGCGCCCTTCGGGAGGTATACGCCTCCTCGGGCCTGGCGCGCATAGCGCTTGGCCCTCCGCCCGCTTCGCGGGGAATCCTGCAGAATAATTCTGTTCCCATATTTTTTCAGTGTAAAGCATTCTGAACTGCAGGATCCAGGTTAATCGTCAACCTTTTCGCCGCGCTTGCGCAGGCTGTGGTCCAGCACCTTCTTGCGCAGGCGCAGGCTCTTCGGCGTCACTTCCACGAACTCGTCTTCCTCGACGTACTCTATGGCCTGCTCCAGGCTCATCTGGCGGTGAGGGGTCAGGACTATGGACATGTCGGAGGTGGAGGAACGCATATTGGTCTGCTTCTTTTCCTTGCACGGGTTGGTGACAAGGTCGTTGGCGCGGCAATGTTCGCCTACTATCTGGCCCAGGTAAACATCCTCGCCGGCTCCGATGAACATTATGCCGTGGTCCTGCAGTCCGTTGAGGGCGTAGCCGGCTGACTTGCCGGATTCCTTGGCTATAAATACCCCGTTCCGGTTCGGGCGGTTGAAGCCGCCTTCCGGGAGAAAGCCGTGGAAACTGTGGTGCATCAGGCCCGAACCCTTGGTAAAGGTCAGGAATTCCGATTTAAAACCGATAAGCGCCCGCGAGGAAATGACATACTCGAACCTTACGCGGCCATCCTCGCCGATCGTCATGTTCTTAAGCTGCGCGCCGCGCGCGCCCAGGCCGTTCATCACCGCGCCCTGGAACTCCGCCGGGGAGTCCAGCATCAGGAGTTCCACCGGCTCGACGCTTACGCCGTTCTCCAGGTGGGTTATCACGACCATCTTGGAGACGCATAGCTCGAAGCCCTCGCGCCGCATGGTCTCGATAAGTATGGCGAGGTGCAGTTCCCCGCGGCCGGAAACCTTGAAGCCGCTCTGTCCGGGTATCTCCTCGACTTTAAGCCCCACGTTGATCTGCTGCTCGCGGTAAAGCCGGTCGCGCAGCTGCGTGGCGGTCACGAATTTGCCCTCGCGCCCCGAGAAGGGGCCGTCGTTGGCGAAGAATTCCATCGAGACCGTGGGCTGCTCTATCTCCAGCCCCGGCAGCATTCCCGGGTTTTCCGCGTCCGAAATGGTATCGCCGACCTCCACGCCTTCAAGTCCCGATATGGCCACGATGTCGCCGGAGCGGGCTTCCTTTATCACTACCCTCTCCATGCCCTTGTAGCCGAGCAGCTGTGTCACCTTGCGCGTGACCGGCTGGGAGGTTGGGGAACCCATGGAGACCTGCTGGCCGGAAGTTATTTTGCCCTGCACGATGCGGCCCACGCCTATGCGCCCGGTGTAAGAGCTGTAGTCCAGCATGGTCACCAGCAGCCTGAGCGGCTGGTCGTCGAGGTCCAGGGGCCCCGGGACGTGCTTTATGATGGTCTCGAAAAGCGGCTTAAGGTCGTTCGTCTTCACCTTGAAGTCGTGCGTCGCCCAGCCGTCGCGGCCCACGGCGTATATGGTCGGGAAATCCAGCTGCGCGTCGGTGGCGCCAAGCTCCATGAAGAGGGCGAAGATCTTGTCGAGCGTGGCGTGCGGGTCGCAGTTGGGACGGTCTATCTTGTTCACCACGACGATAGGCCTCAGGCCCAGCGCGAGGGATTTTTTGAGGACGAAGCGGGTCTGCGGCATGGGGCCGTCGAGGGCGTCGACCAGGAGCAGTACCCCGTCCACCATCCTGAGCACGCGCTCAACCTCGCTGCCGAAGTCGGCGTGGCCGGGGGTGTCAACGATGTGTATGGTGGTGTCGCCGTAGCGCACGGAGGTGTTCTTGGAGAGAATGGTGATGCCGCGCTCCCTTTCGAGGTCGTTGGAGTCCATGATGCAGATGGCTTCCTCGCCGCTTTTGTCGTGGAAGGCGCCGGTCTGCTTGAGCATGGCGTCGAGAAGCGTGGTTTTGCCGTGGTCGACGTGGGCGATGATGGCTATGTTGCGCAGGTCGTGCCGGCGCTTTGCTGTGTCATGTTGCATGTTTTGTTGTTGCTCCTTAAAATCCTCTAATGTCCACGCCGGCCAAGCGGGGGTCGCCGAGGGTATGGGCCCGTCGGGCACCGGGTCGGCCACACCGTGGCCGCCCTCCCCACTCGGCCTCCGCGCTTACGCAAGCGTCGGCCTCCGTGAGGGCCCTCCGAACCCATACCCTCGCCGCCCCAAAACCACTTTCCCTGCGGCTGCCGCGGGGACCGGGTTAGCAAAACCCTGTCGGAAGGCGAGGCTTGCGTAAGCGACGAGCCTGAGACGGGGAAGGGTGAGCACGGTGTGCGAAACAAAGCCCCCGTCTGCGACTGTTTTTGCGCTCTGGTCCCCGTGGCAACCGCCTCACCCCAATTTCTATTGCGCGGTTACGTTTGCGCTCTCCAGCGTCTTCAGCTCCTCGGTGTACGCGGAGATCTTGGCTTCCAGGGCGTGTATCTTGTCGCCGAGTTCCTTCACCTGCCTGTAATCCGAGTAAATTTCGGGCGAGGACATTTTGGCCGCCAGGGTTTCCACCGTCTTGCGGGAATAGGCTATTTCCTTGTGCAGCGTTTCCACGCGGCGCACTTTTTTCCTGCCTTCGGCTTCCAGGCGCTTTTTAGCCTCCCAGTCAGTTGACGGGGCCGGCGCGGCCTGAGCCGGCGGATTATTTTTCTGGTGCGCGGCGTCCGCTGCCTGTATCTGGTCCTGGCGGTAGCGGAAATAGTCGTAGTTGCCGGGGTAGACGGTGGTCTTGCCCTGTTCGATGTGCACCACGGAATCGGCCAGGGCGTTTATAAAATAAATGTCGTGGCTGATGAAGCAGAGGGTGCCTTCGAATTCCTTCAGGGCTCCTATAAGCGCGTCCACGCTAGCCATATCCAGGTGCGTGGTGGGCTCGTCCATAAGTATGACGTTGGGCGGGTCCATGAGCAGCTTCACCAGCATCAGGCGGCTCTTCTCGCCGCCGGAGAGCACGGCGGTCTTCTTGAAAACGTTGTCGCCCGGGAACAGGAAGGTTCCGAGCACGGTACGCACCACCAGCTCCGGGTTCATCCGGTCATTGTCCATGGCTTCCTGCAGGACGGTCTTGCGCGGGTCCAGTATGCCCTCGCGGTGCTGGGAGAAATAGCCGGTCTTCACGTTCAGCCCCAGCACGCGCTCGCCGGAATCCGGCTCTATCACGCCCGCCAGCATTTTTAAAAGCGTGGATTTCCCGGCGCCGTTGTGGCCGACGAAGGCCATCTTCTGGCCGCGCTGCAGCTCGAAGTTGAAATTCTCGTAGACCTTTATAGGCTCGTGGCCGGGAACCTCGTAGATCTTGCTTACGTCCTTAAGCTCCAGCACCTTGGTGCCGGTACGGCCGGGCTGCGGGAAGCGGATCTTCACCGTCTTCACCTCGGCCGGCAGCTCTATGAGTTCCAGCTTGTCCAGGCGCTTTATCATGCTCTGCACGCGGGAAGCCGTGGATACCCGCGCCCTGTTGCGGGCGATAAAATCCTTCATCTGGTCTACCTGTTCCTGCTGGAGGCGCCAGGCCGAATATATCTTTTCCTTCTCGGATTCGCGCTGCGCGAGGAAATTCTCGTAGTCCCCGTAATAGACCCGGAGGTTTTTTTCCTGCACGGAAACTATGGCGTTGCAGACGGTGTTGACGAAGGCGCGGTCGTGGGAGATAACGAAAATGGCGCCCTGGTAGCCGGCCAGGTACTGCTGCAGCCACAGCAGCGAGTCCAGGTCCAGGTGGTTGGTGGGCTCGTCGAGCAGGAGCAGGTCGGGCTTCTTGATCAGGAGCTTCGCCATCGCCACGCGCATCGCCCAGCCGCCGCTCAGGGTGTTCACCCTGCGCGTGAAATCCGTGACTTTAAAACCCAGCCCCATCAGTATGGCTTTGGCTTCAGCCTCTATACGGCCGTCGTAATCCTCCACGCCGTCCAAGGTCACCTCCACCACGGTGCCTTCCTCGATGGGGGCGTTCTCCTGCGGCAGGTACCCCACCACCACGCCCTTCTTGAACTGTATCTCGCCCTCGTCCGCCTCCTCGGCGCGCAGCATCATCTTGAAAAGAGTGGACTTGCCGGAGCCGTTGGGCCCGACCAGCGCGAAGCGCTCGCCCTCGTTTATCTGCAGGGAGGCGTCCTCGAAGAGGACCTGCGAACCGAAAGATTTGGAGACGTTCCTTAGCGTTATCATAGAAGCTGTTCCCGCAGTGCGGGTCTGTGAACTGTAGCAGTAAAATTTGCCGGGAACTGTAAAACGGGAAAACCAGGCCAACCGGAACTGCCGGACTTATATTTTAGCATTTTAAACGCCGCGGGGCACCTTTTTACCTCTCCCGGGACGCCCCGAGGGAAGAGGGCTTTATTTAAAAATAACCGGCCGCAAGCGCATTTTCACCGGCAGGGATGACTTTGGACCGTAAAAAATATAGACTACGCTTTTACGGTCACGGAGGCTTATGTACGAAACGCTGGCAAACATCACTTGGGCGCTGGTCTTCGCGCTGGTCGGAGGCGCCGCGGGCGGTTTCCTGCTCATCTGGTTCTCATCGCGCATACCCGCGCTCCTCAATAAACTGACCCCGAACATAGACGAAGGCAAGGAAATAATACGCGGCAACCGGGCCGTGGGCGACTATTTCGGGCGCATAGTGTCGGCCGCCATACTGGGCGTCAGCATAATAATCGCGGCCGCCGTACTCGCCGGGGTCTTAGCGGCCCTGCGCTGATGAAATACCTGCTGATCGCGGCTATCCTGCTCGCGCCGTCGGCGCCCGCCTGGTCCAGGGCCGGGGGCGGCGGAGGAGGCGGGGGTGGCGGGGGAGGCGGGGGCTGCTTCCCGGCCGGCACTCTTATTGCGACCGCGGCGGGCGACGTGCCCATAGAGAAGGTAAAGGCCGGAGACAGGGTATTCGCTTTTTCCGGCGGGCGATTGGTCCAGGCCGATGTAAAAAGAACCCACAAAAAGACCGACCGGCTGCTGGTCGTCATTACCGGGAAAGGCAGCCTGACCACTACGGCCGAACACCCCCTTCTTACGCGGGACGGCTTCGTGGAAGCCCGAGATCTGACGGTTGAAATGCAAGCGGCCTTCCTGGCCGGGGGACGCTGCGTGTGGACGAAGATATTGTCCATAAAGACCGGCGGACTGAGCGAAGTTTACAACCTTGAAGTAACCCCCCCGCACACTTTTATAGCCGGCGGTTTTATCGTCCACAATAAGGGCGGCGGACGGGGCAACTCTCTTTTCTATTTGATCCTTATCGCAATAACGGTACTGAGGGAGCTGTTCCGCCAGCCCAATAACACCGAAGACTACAACGGCGGCCAGGGCATTGTCCTGCGCAGGGACATCTTTGCAGCCAGGGATAAAAAAACGCGCGCGATCATGCAGAGCCTTTCGGGCCGCGACCCGGATCTCAACCCGGACGCCATTGAAGAGCGCGTAAAAGATATTTTCCTCCGCGCGCAGATCGCGTGGCAGGCGCGCGACTACAGCACGCTCCGCGGCGACATGATGCCGGATCTCTACGCCGAACATTGCGACAAGGTAGAGGCCATAAGGGCGCGCGGCGAGATAAACATGATGGAGGATGTCCGGGTAATAGAGATAGATTTCGTGCAGGTGCGTTGTCCCGCCCAAAAAGAAGGCCGCTCTTTTACCGTCCTTATCACGGCCTCCGCGCTGGATTACACAGTTGACGCAAATACCCATACCCGCTTGCGCGGCGACACTGAGCCCGCCCCCTTCCAGGAATTCTGGACCTTCTATCGCTTTAACGACCGCTGGGCGCTTGCGCGTATAGACCAAGCCGGAGAATTAGACTTTCTGAATTCCTCGAATCTGCCGGAAGAACCACAGGATGCCTTTATCTCCCCCGCCGTATCCCGGGCTGTTTTTCCGACTTATTCTCCAGCCGCCGCCGTACCGCTGGCCGCGGCGGCTGCAGGCGCTTCTTCGCCCATGCCGGCCGAGCCTCCCGCCCCGGAGAAAACGGCTGCGGCCCGGGACGGCGATATCTGGGACAGGCAAAGGATGGAGATAGCCGCCACCCTGGCTTTTGAGAACGTCTACGAAGCCTGGGGCAGGAACGACAGTTCCATCCTTAGCGCGGATTTCGCTTCGGCCGAAACCATGGCCAGGCTTAAAAATATAATGCAGGAACGGCGGACCGATGGTTTCTCTTTCGAATTCGCCGGTCTTTTCACGCGCAGGGCGGAGATAGTACTGACCAACCCGTCAGGAAAGGATAAAACGGGCCCGGACGAATTCACCGCCAGGCTCACTGCTACGGCGCTGCGCGCCATGCGGCGCAACGGGAAACTGCTGCACCGCGACGAGGCGCCCGCGCCTTTCACGGAATACTGGGTTTTCGGCAGGGAGGACGGCTGCTGGAAACTGCGCGACATACTGCCGCGCATTGATCAGGAAAAGGGCGGGGCGGCGGCGAAGGACGGCGCGCCTAGCCCGGTGCAGATAGAATGGTACTGGCGGGCTTCCTGACGCGTCAGCCTATCAGCCTCACCTTATACCCGGCGGCCTCAAGCTCGGCTTTTATAAGATCCCTGCGGTCCCCCTGTATCTCAAGAACGCCCTGCTTCACGGTACCGCCGGTGCCCAGCCGCACCTTGAATTTTTTCAGCAGTTCTTCCTTGCCCGCCGGGTGCATGGGAAGCCTTTCAACCAGCGTAAGGCCGCTGCCCTTGCCCGTTCTCCTGAAAGAAACGCGCACAGGTTCGGTCTGGGTCCTCCGGCGGAGCTCGCCGGCAAGCCCTCCAGGGCAGACGCAGGGCGTGCGCCCGCAGTTGGGGCAGCTCACTTTTCCGTCGGGACCGCTCGAATACACAAGCCTGTCATTGTCGCCCACAAACCCTCCTAAAAGGCCGAAACGTTCCACTCAGCTTCCTCTTCCTCGGACGGAGGCAGCACCACCGGCTCTACACGGGGTTTCACCAGCGACAGCCGCTTCCAGCGCCCCGTAGAATAATAGCCGGCGGCAAGCGCCAGGCCGGCGCACCAGGCTATAGGCACGCCCCACCAGATGCCGTCGGTACCTATCCTCCCGGAAAGAAAGGACGAAACCGGCAGCCTTATGACCCACAGCGACAGCACCGTGATTATCATCGGGACGAAAGCGTCGCCTGCCCCGCGCAGAGCTCCGTTTATAACGAACATGCAGGAAAAAACCGCGTAGAAGCCGCCTACTATCAGCAGGTAACGCGCCCCTATGCTCACCACCGCCGGGTCCGGGTTGAACATCGAGATAAGCCGCCAGCCGAAAACCACCACGGCCAGCGTTGTCAGCAGCGAGGTGGCCCCCGAGATGTAAAGCGCCGTTTTAAAGCCTTTTTTCACGCGCTCCATTTTCCCGGCGCCGATATTCTGACCTACGAAAGTGGAGATCGCGGCGGAAAGGTTCATGGCGGGCATCACCGCGAAAGTGTCTATGCGCCCGGCGGCGGTATAGGCAGCCACCGCGTCCGTGCCGAAACCGTTGACTATGCGCGTCAAGGCCATCATGCCCGCGGCCACCAGCATCTGCTGCACCCCCGACGGGAGCCCGATAGACATGCTTTTCCTGAAAATGACACGGTCGAATTCGAACCCCCTGAACCGGAACCTCAGCATCGGGTTAGTCCTGTCGAGGTAGGCCGCCGCCAGCAGGAAAGAAACTCCCTGAGCGGCCACTGTGGCCCAGGCCGAACCGGCTATGCCCCAGCGCAGCACCTTGACGAAGATTATAACCAGCAAAATATTCAGAAGAGTGGAAAATACCAGGAAGTAAAGCGGCGTCTTGGAATCCCCCAGGCCGCGCAGCACGGCGCTTACACAGTTGAAGCCGAAGAGGAAAACGAGCCCGCCGAAGGTCACGCGCAAAAACACCAGCGCCTGCGGGAAAATATCCGCGGGCGTGTTCAAGAGCGCCAGTATGCTCCCGGAGAACGCCAGCCCGGCCGCGGTGGCGAGCAGCGAGGCGCTGAAGAGGAATACGTAGGCGGTATCGACGGCCCGCCGGACGCTTCCCGTATCTTTGGCTCCGAAGAACTGCGATATCAGTATGGAGAACCCCATCGTGGCGCCGATAATGAGCGAAACTAAAAGGAAAATGATGGGAAAGCTGGCCCCTACCGCGGCAAGCGCGGATTTCCCTATGACGCGCCCGACTATTATACTGTCCACGAGGTTGTAGGACTGCTGGAAGACGTTCCCTATGAGCATGGGAACCGTAAAATCCCAGAGCAGGCGTCCCTCGTTGCCGGTAGTGAGGTCTTTCACCGCGCGTCCTTTTTCAGCATGCCCCGCAGAGCCGCCATGTCCGCGCGGAAGGCCGGGCTTTCGCGGTAAGCGCGGTAGAGCCTGTCGGCAAGTTCTTTCCCAGCGGCGATATCCGAAGGGTGATGGACGCCGCCTATAACCCTTTCAAGCGCCGCGGTGTCGGCGCGGGCCAGAAACTCTTTTTTCCGGGCCGGGACCAGGTCCCCCAGCATCAGCGCGAACATCCGCGAGATGGCCGCGTGGCCGCTGGGATATGACAGGCCGCCTATCCTGCCAAGGCAGGGCTCAAGGGACGCGTCGCGCAGAAAAGGCCGGTCCCTCTTGAACCTTTCCTTTATCCCCGCGGCCGCGCCGTCGGTTTCAGCCTTAACCCGCGCAAATATGACCGCGGCTCCCTCCGGGAGCGGAGACGGGAAAGGACTTATGCCCCGGAAAAAATCCTCGAACCCGGCGTTGGCGGCCGCGTTCGCTTTCGCGCACTGTTCCGGAGTACGCCTGGACTGCCAGCTCTTTAAGACGGACAAGTCCCTGAGGTCCGCCGCGGAACCCGGGGCGGGAGGGGCCGGGAAGCCGGGCAGTTCCTGCTGCTCCGCGCTTATATAGTAAGTGGTGCGGGGTATTACCCAGTCGGCGGAAAATACGGGGGCGCTTAAAAGGGCGCAGACCGCCAGGGCCAGCGCCGGCTTGTATTTAAACATTGTTAAATTGTACAAAACCGCCGGGTTCGGGTTTCCCCCCGCAGCGGAGAAAAAGTTATAATTTAGACAGGATTTACGCAAAGGAGCCATATGCCCGCAGCGACCAAGGAGAAACCTACAATGAATACAGACTACAGAGTAAAAGACATGAGCCTTGCCGCGTGGGGCCGCCGCGAAATAGAGATAGCGGAAAAAGAAATGCCCGGGCTGATGGCCATACGCGAAAAGTTCTCGGCTAAAAAACCCCTGAAGGGCGCCCGCGTCATGGGCTCCCTCCACATGACCACGCAAACCGCCGTCCTGATAGAGACCCTGGCGGCTCTGGGGGCCGAAGTGCGCTGGTGCTCCTGCAACATTTTCTCCACCCAGGACCAGGCGGCCGCGGCCATAGCGGCGACCGGCATACCGGTATTCGCCTGGAAGGGCGAGACCCTGGCCGAATACTGGTGGTGTACCGACCGCGCGCTCAACTTCGGCGGCGGCAAGGGTCCTAACCTTATAGTGGACGACGGCGGCGACGCCACGATGATGATGCACCGCGGCTTCGCGGCCGAGAAGAACCCGAAGATCCTCGACGCCAAGGCCGGCGGCGAGGACGAACTGGAACTGAACAATTGCCTTAAAGCTGAACTTAAGAAAAACCCGAAACGCTGGCACGTGGCCGTGAAGGACTGGCGGGGCGTTTCCGAGGAGACCACCACCGGCGTGCACCGCCTATACCAGATGCACGAGGCCGGCGAACTGATGGTGCCCGCCATCAACGTGAACGATTCGGTCACTAAATCAAAATTCGACAACCTCTACGGCTGCCGCGAGTCTCTTGCGGACGGCATCAAGCGCGCCACCGACGTGATGATAGCCGGCAAGGTCTGCGTGGTCTGCGGCTACGGCGACGTGGGCAAGGGCTCGGCACGTTCGCTCCGCGGCTTCGGCGCCCGCGTCATAGTCACCGAGATAGACCCCATCTGCGCCCTGCAGGCCGCCATGGAAGGCTTCGAAGTGGCCACGGTGGAAGACACCCTGGGCGAGGGCGACGTGTACGTCACCACCACCGGGAACCGCGACATCATACGCGTGGAACACGTGTTGAAGATGAAGGACCAGGCAATAGTCTGCAATATCGGCCATTTCGACAACGAGATACAGGTCTCGAAGCTTAAGGAGACCCGGGGCGTTAAGATGGTAAATATCAAGCCCCAGGTCGACCGCTTCGACCTTCCCAACGGGCGCTCCATATACCTGCTGGCCGAAGGCCGCCTGGTGAACCTCGGCTGCGCCAAGGGACATCCCTCCTTCGTCATGAGCAATTCCTTCTCAAACCAGACGCTCGCGCAGATAGAGCTCTGGACCAAGAAGATGTCCGTGGGCGTATACCGGCTGTCCAAGCAGCTGGACGAGGAAGTAGCCCGCCTGCACCTCGGGAAGATAGGCGTAAGGCTGACGAAGCTCACCGCGCAGCAGGCCGAATATATCGGGGTAAAAGTGGACGGACCGTATAAGCCGGACCATTACCGCTACTAACCTTCGCGCGCGATAAAAAGCCCGGGCAAAAAACCCGGGCTTTTTTGTATTATAGCCGTGGGGGGCCATGAAACTCAGCTTGCTTACGATAAACGTCCACAAGGGCTTTTCCGCGCTGAACAAGCGCTTCGTTCTGCCTGAACTGCGCGACAGCGTGCACGATACGGGCGCGGACATAATTTTCCTGCAGGAAGTAGTGGGACAGAACCTGCGCAAAGCCGGGAAGTGCTTCGGCTGGCCTTCCGCGCCCCAGCACGAGTACATGACCGAAAAGTCGGGGTTCAGCCATGCCTACTGCAAGAACGCCGTTTATACCGCGGGACATCACGGCAACGCCATACTCTCCCGCTTCCCCATACTGCATTCCGAAAAACTGGACATCTCCACCAACCGCGTGGAGAAAAGGGGCATGCTATACGCCCGCGTCGCCCTGCCGGAAGGCAAACCGCCGCTGCACTGCTTCTGCCTGCACTTGGGGCTGCTGAGCTTTTCGCGCGGGAAGCAGCTCACCAGGATCTGCGAATACATACGCCGGGTAGTCCCCGACACCGAACCCGTCATAGTGGCCGGGGACTTCAACGAATGGCGCAGGAACAGGCAGGACGAACTGGAGACGCGCCTGCTGATGAAGGACGCAGGCCTCGAGCTTTACGGCCGCAAACTCCGCACCTTCCCCTCCCGTACCCCGGTCTTCCCGCTGGACCGCATTTATACGCGCGGGTTCAGGATCCTCAAGGCGCAGGTGCTGAACAAGGGCCCGTGGAGGGACCTTTCGGACCACGCCGCCTTCTTCGCCGAGGCCATGTACGACTGGGCGCCCGGTAAGTTATAGAATGTAGGCGATGGAACAACTTCCCATACTCCGGTGCGCGGAGCGCATATTGCGGGCGGCGGCCAAAAGCCGCAGACTGATAATTTCCTCGCCGCCGGGATCCGGCAAGTCTACCAAGGTCCCGCAGCTCCTGTTGGATTCCGGGAAGTTGAAAGGCAGGATAGCCGTGCTGGAACCCCGCCGCCTGGCCGCCCGCATGCTCGCCGACCGCGTGGCAAAAGAGCGCGGAGGGGCCTCGGGCGGCGAGGTCGGTTACCGCGTGCGCTTCGAAGACAAGACCGGCCGCGAAACCCGCATAATTTTCGAGACCGAGGGGATACTGCTGCGGGAACTGATCTCGGACCCGCGCCTGACTAAATATTCCGCCATAATCCTCGACGAATTCCACGAGCGCCACATCCACGGCGACATAACCCTGGCGGCCTGCCTGGAGCTGCAGAAAGGCGCCAGACCCGACCTGCTGATAGTGGTAATGTCGGCCACCCTCGACGAAAAAGCTTTGGCCGCCTACATGTCCCCCTGCGGGACGGTGACGGCCGAAGGAACCATGCACCCCGTGCGCACGCTCTATTGCGATCCCGCCACGGCCGCGCTGCCTCCCTGGGAGGCCGCCGCCAGGACCTGCGCCCGCCTTCTGCCCGCGGCAAAAGCCGGCCACGCGCTGGTCTTCATGCCCGGAGCCTACGAGATCGGCCGCGCAGCCGCGGCTATAGCGGGCATCCCGGCCCTTTCGGAATTCTCCGTAATGCCGCTGCACGGCGATATGCCGCCGCGCGCGCAGGACGCGGCTCTCGCTCCCTCGGACAAGCGCAAGATCATAATCGCCACGAACATAGCCGAGACCTCCCTTACGATAGAAGGCGTAACGGCCGTGGTGGACAGCGGACTCGCGCGGATAGCCCGTTACGACGGGGCCCGCGGCATTAACACGCTTTTTACGGAGAACATAGCCGCCTCCTCCGCGGCCCAGCGCGCCGGCCGCGCCGGCCGCACGGCGCCCGGACTCTGCGCCCGCCTCTGGACCGAGCGCGAGAACGCGGGCAGGCCGGCCTCGCTTCAGCCCGAGATACTGCGCCTGGACCTGAGCGAAGCCCTGCTTACGCTGAAGGCCTGCGGCTTCAAAGATTTCGGCTCGCTGCGCTGGCTCGACCCGCCTTCGGGGCAGGACTCCTCGCGCGCCGAGCAGCTGCTCCGTGACCTGGGCGCGGCGAACGCCGCTGGAGACCTTACACCGGAGGGCCGCGCCATGGCGGCCTACCCGCTGCACCCGAGGTACTCCAGGATGATGGTGGAGGGAGCCCGGCTAGGCTGCGCCCACGAATGCGCTCTCATCGCCGCCGCGGCGCAGGGGCGGGGCCTGTGGCTGGACGAAGCCGGCCCTGACGCGCGAAGCGCCGGGACGCGCTCCGACCTGGCCGCGGTAATAAGGGCGCTGGAAACCTGCGCCGGTTCGGATTTCGACCCATATACCTGCCAGCGCGCCGGTTTGAAACACGCCGCGGCCCGCGACGCCTGGCGGCTGGGAAAACGCCTGGCCGGACGCGCGGAACCGGGCGGGGCCCGGGAAATATCCATGGCCGCGCAATGCTTCCTCAGGGCATTCCCCGAAAGGGTGGGGGCGCTGTTCTCGGCCGAGCGGGGCCGTTACCAGCTTCCGGGGGGCAGGCGGGCGCGTCTCTCCCCCAAAAGCGCCGCCGCGGGCGCCCGGCTTATCTGCGCCGGGGAAGCGATGGAAAGCCTTCAAAAAACCGGCGCGGATATAACGCTCTCTTTCGCCGCCGAAATAAAGGAAGAGTGGCTGCTGGAAGCCTTCCCCGCCGACATAAGGACGGTCTCGCGCCCGGCGCTGGACGAGACCATGCTGACGCCGGTTACGGAAAAGCTGACGCTCTACAGAGACATTACCATACGCCGGGAGATAGCCGCCGCGAAACCGGACAAGCCTTCCTCCGACCTGATCGCGGAGGAATTTACCGGAGGCAGGCAGAAATTCCAGAATTGGAACGAAGAGGTGGACGATTGGCTTGCCAGGGTGGAATTCCTCGCGAAAGCCTGCCCGGACCTGGGGATCGAGCCGCTTACCGATGAAGACCTAAAGCTTGTTATAGCCGAGATCTGCTCGGGGGCCAGGAGCGTGGCCGAAGCTAAAGGCAGGCCCGTGCTGCCGGCGCTCGAAGAATGGTTCGGCTGGGAGAAGAACCGCCTTATAAACAAGCACGCCCCGGCGCGCCTGGAGATGCCGGGCGGGCGCAGGGCGAGGATACGCTACCCGAAGAACGGGGAGCCGTTCCTGGAAGCCAAGATACAGGACCTGTTCCAGCTGACCGAAACGCCGCGCATAGCCGCGGGGCGGGTGCCGCTGGTGGTACATATACTCGCCCCCTCCATGCGCCCCGTACAGGTCACCAAGGACCTTAAAAGTTTCTGGGCCGAAAGCTATCCCAAGCTCAGGCCGCAGCTGGCCAGGCGCTACCCGAGGCACAAATGGCTGTAGCCCTCCATACGATGTTTTGCGGGCCGAACTTATGGTAATATACGGAGAGCAGAATATTTTTGGAGGAACCCATGAAAACATTGATCGCGATAGCGTTAATAACCGGGTTTGGCGCTTTTGCCCAAGCCGGGAGCATAGTAGTCACCAGCACCGGGAACGAACCGAGGATCAGCACTAGCGCAGTCGTACTGCCGGCCGCGGTCACAGCCGCGCCTGACAAAGCGATGACACTGGTGGAACTCAGGAAAAAGCACATAGACGAAATGGCCGAACTGAAGAAAAACAACATTGACGAGATCAAGGCCCTGAGGGACAGCATGAAGGGAAAACCCCAGGAAGAGATAAAAACGGCCGTGGATAAAATGAAAGCCGCCCAGAAAGAATCGGTCAAATCTCTCCAGGAAAAATGCAAGGATGAAATAGCGCAATTCAGAAAAGATCATCCCGCAAAGCATCATAAAGACGCGGCGCCGGCAACCAAGCAGCCATAAGCCGAGAGTCACGATACAAAGAACCCCGGCGCCCTGAAAGGCGGCCGGGGTTTTTATTTTAACGGCGGACGTTTTTTGCGGATCGATGCGGGGACTTACGGAGTTAATGCCGGAAGAGCTGCCCGATCAGGCACAGCTGGGCAATTCCCGCCAGGACGCACACCGCGAGGAAAAGCCGGCGTTTGCGCGTCGCGATCCGCGCGCTGGTAAGGATCTGCCCCACGATGTCTTCGTGGTATTGCGTGGCGGTTATCCCCCCGCCGAGGTACTTGTCGAGGAGTATAACCAGCTCCATCTGCGGATGTTTCGCTATGTCGCCCACGGCCAGCATGCAATCGGACGAGCCGCGCTTGTCGGCCCCGGGTTCAAGCAAGGGCGCCCGTATAGGCATTTCTATCAAAGGGGATAATGCGAGAATACCTATGGGCAGTATGACGGCCAATAACACGATGGCGGCGTAACTCGCCAGCCCCTCCGGGGAGATGAACCTGATCAGCGCCATCTGGAAAGCGGCGAAGATCGTAAGCGCCCCCAGCTTTATGTCGGTCCATTCCAGCGCGCGGCGCGTATTCTCGTACATGATCCAGAGCCGGCGCTCCGGTTCCGGGTTCAGGTGTGACGATACGCTCATGCTGCCTCCTCGATACGCTTTAACCTACGGTATAAATACCGGATTTCCGCTCATATGGCGCTCCCCGCGCGCCGCATATTTCCCCGCAGACCATATTATAACTTTTAGCGGGACCGCCCACGCTCCGCCGCGGCGGAAAGGCCCGGGCAGCGCCGATTTGGTATCATATTTCCGATATGATATCGGATGAAAGGCTGACTGATTTCTGCCGCGCGCTGGTCTCCACAGTGCGCAGCGGGCTTCCGCTCAGCGAAGCTTTTGAGAGCCTGGCCAGGTCCGGCAGGTACGGGAGTGTCGTCACCCGGGCCTATGAACTGGCCTCCGGGGGCGCCGCGCTGCACGAAGCCTTCGGCGCGCAGAAAGCATTCCCCCCGGTCTTTATCGCCCTGCTCCGTGCCGGGGAGGAGAGCGGAAAGACGGACGAATTCCTTGAGCTCTACGCCGACTGCCTGGATGTCCGGGTGCGGTTCCGCCGGCGCCTGGAGCGCATGCTCGTTTACCCGGCCTTCGCCGTCATCCTTGCCGGCGCGCTGTTCCTGCTCGTCTCCTTCAAGGTCGTCCCGATGGTGCTCGAACCGCTCTTGAAAGCGGGCGCGGCCCTGCCGCCGCGGGCTCTCGCGGTTACCCGTTTCGCTGGGATTTTGTACCGGAATTGGCCGCCCTTAACGCTATTCGTCCTCGCGCTGCTGCTTGCGGGCCGCATGTTCATACGCTCCGGCCCCGGGCGCAAACTCGGTTCTATCGCCGGGCATTGGCTTCCCGGTTTCCGGTTCGCTTCCGAGGAAGGCAGGTTTTATTACCTTTACACCACGATGGGCCTGCTGCTTAGGGCCGGGCTCCCGCTCGGAACTATGATGGACGTGCTGCTCCAGTTCTCGCAGGACGACCCGATAGACCACTGGAGATTATCACGCGCATCCGGAATGCTTTATAAGGGAACGGGGTTCTCGGCGAGCCTGGCTCCCCTGTTGCCGAAAGAGGACCGTTACAGCGTGGAGATAGCCGAAAAAGCCGGGCGGCTCGACGATACCCTGATCGCCCGGGGCAAACTGCATTACGACAGGCACCTGCACCGCCTCAAGCTGCTGGTAAAAATTTTCAATATCTCGCTTATGGTGTGGCTGGCGGCGGTGTGCTTCGGGCTGCTCTTCGCCATCGCCTGGCCCGTATTGTCCGTTTTGGGCGGGGCAAGCGGCGCTTTAGATGGCCCGGCCCCGGCTGAAAGGCCCGGGGTTTCAGGCCCGCGCACCCCGTCCAGGACCGAACTTTTCAATAAAGCGCAGGGGGGCAGGATAGCGGACTTCATCAAGACCTATTCCGCGAAGGGCGCTGAAACAGCGGACGACGGCCGGTCCGCCGCCATACCGCGGATGAAAACAAGCCAATTTCAAACTACGGGACCGTCCGACATAAGGCCCACCGATATCAGGCCGGCCGGCATACACAGCCGCTGAGCCGCGCGCCGGCATCCCCGGAAAAGCGGACCAAGTCCGTATCTCCCGGCAAGTTATTAAATCGGTAAATCGGTAACTAACGCCGTGGTTTAGAAGAGCCTGCCAAAAAGCGATTTCAGCTTCCTCTTGATCCTCGCGTCAATGCCATGGATCCTTTTATAAAGGAACATGAAATAATAGTTCTCATACAGCCGGAATTTCCTTAAAAAGCATCCGGACGCGCGGGCGGCGGACCTGTATACGAGAAAAGGGTCGGAGCCCTCCGAGTTCGGCCCCGGCGAATAAAGATAGGCCAGTTTATATCCGCAGTTCTCCAGGGACTTCAGCCATTCCTTTTTATAATATCCCCAGGGCCACGCCATTTGGTAACATTCTTTGCCCAGAGCGTCTTCTATGACCTTTTTAGATTCGGAGAGCTCGTATCCTATTCCAGTCCGGTATTCATTTTCTTTTTTAAAATCTTTATGACTGACGGTATGAGAGCCGAACTCTATGAACCCGCTTTCCGACATTTTCCGCGCCTCGCCCCAGGTTAAAAATCCTTCCGCGCCCCTTTCGTTTTTTATGGTATCGGATATACCGCCGCCCTCTTCGGAAGTCGGCCGGACATTTTCGCTGTTCTGTATATAGGAGGTCGGCAGGAATATCAGGGCTTTAGCCCTGTATTTCCGTATGAGAGGGAAGGCGTACACCCAGTTATCCGCGTAACCGTCGTCGAAAGTGATCATGACGGCCTTCCCCGGTCGTGCTTTACCGCCCAGGAAATCGAGCAGGTCATGCCCCGACAGGAATTTATAGCCTTTTTCGCTGAAATGCCGCAGATGGGCCTCGAAGATCCCGGGCGTTATCTCCCGGTCGGGAGCCACGTGGTGGTAAGCGATGACCGGGAGGGTTCTTTTACATCCGAACATAGGTTTAGCGCCTTCCGGCCAGTCCTATCCTGTTTAGATAGAAGTTAAGGGTGTTTTCAGCCATCTTCTCCACGCTGAATTTTTCGTCTACGGACCTCACGCCCCTCGCCGCAAATTCTTTTCTCAGGTCCGGGTCCTTCATCAGCATTTCTATTTTTCCGGCGAGCTGCCGGTAATTTCCCCTCTCGAACAAAAAGCCGTTCACGCCGTCCTTCAGTATCTCGCCGTTGCCGCCGACATCGCTGGCCACTACGGGAACACCGCAGGCCAAAGATTCGCGTATGCTCCCGGCCAGGGCCTCGGTCCTGGACGAATTCACGCTTATATCGCTGATATTCAGTATCCTGGCGACGTCGTCCCTGAGCCCCAGAAAGATGCCGCGGTCCAGGCTTAAGCCTTCCTTCAGGAACGCGCTTTTTAATTCTTCCCCGTCCGTGTTCCTTCCGGCGAAAAGGACTTTAAAGCTCCCCCCTTGAAGGACGCTGAGGGCTTTAACCAGTATATCCTGCCCTTTATCGCTGCTGTAATTGGCGATGATGGAGATGAGGATATCGTTTTCCCCGATCCCGAGCTGACGGCTGAATTTAATATCTTTTTTTTCCGGGTGGTATTTCAGCCTGTCCACTCCGCTGTAGACCACCTCTATCCTTTCTTTTTCGATGCCGTAGTTCACAAGGATCCGCTTCACGTGTTCGCAGACGGCCAGATAGCCGTCGACGTATCTGGTTTTATATTTCAGCCGCGCCAGGAAATTGTCGGGAAGGCGGTGGGAAACCCTTCTGGAAACGACCAGCACCGGCTTGTGCTTTGAGAGGATCTTAGCTACAAGGCAGACATTGTGGGCCTTGGGATGGTGGGCATGCACCACGTCGGGTTTCAATTCATCTATCACCTTCGACATCTTAAAAGCCAGCCGCAGGTCCATCTTGCTGGCAGGGTTAAAATCGATGATCTTAAAATCGCTTGTTTTAACTTTTTGACCCAGGTCCCCGCCTGCCGGACAGGCGAAGATGTTCTCTATCCCCTTTTTCCTCAATTCGGACGCCAGCCAAAGACTTTGGGCGGCCCCACCGGACCAGCCAAAAGACTCCGTACAATGCAGTACTTTAAGTGGTTTCATCATTCGTCGCCCGCCCGGGCAATAAAAACCCGGGGCTTCTGTTAGATTATAGCAACTAAGCCCGATCGCGCGGACCAGGCCGGCGGCGAAAGCCGCTTGATACGTTTACGGCCCGGAAATAAAGCCTTTGCGCCCCTTTTAGCGGCCATTTCGGTCCGCGCGACCGGCGGTTTATGTATAATTGACTATAACTTACAGGAGAAACCACATGAAAAGCATTCCGGTTATACTGACATTACTGTTCACCTGCGCAACGCTCCCGGCGGGCGCCCAGGATCTCAGGAGCAGGACTTCCGCCGTAACCCCGGCGGACGCCGCTGCCGCGCCTGCCGCAACCGCGACCCCCGCGGCCGAAGCCCCCGCAGCCGAACCCGCTGCTGTGCCGGCCCCCGCCGCGCCCGCCGTGACGCCGGCTCCGGTCCCCGCAAAGCTGACCAATCCCTTTGAACAGCCGGAACCGAGATCAAAAACGCCCGCCGTCCAGACCCTGCTGGGCTTCGCCATCGTGCCGACCAATACCTGGAAATCCGGCCAGTTCGTTTCGTATCACGACTATCTTTCGCTGGATTTCGACCAGTCTTCCCTCTCTACTTACGAGGGCAGCTTGTGGCACAATAAAACCGGCCTGAAAGTCGGCGCCAGCGCGGATGTGGACAATAACATGGTAGGCAAGCTGAACCGCTTCATGGGTTTCATCGGCTACAAAAAGTTCGTGCTGCGGGTGCAGAACAGCAAACTGCGCGGCACAGCCACCTGGACGGGCCTAAGGCCCGGCGATATGCCCGCCACCATGAAATTCGATAATAAATACACTAACATAGACCTGCTCTACTGGAGCAGCCCCAAGAAAGGCGTGGTCGGCAGCCCGGAAAACCCCATCGGCGGCTTCTATTACGGCCTCGGCTACAATTCATACTCCATGCCGGTGCAGGTAAACGCCGAACTGTACAGCCCTTCCAGGAACGATATCGTTTACGGGAATGCCGTTTACCAGGACGACGCGGAATACAAGATATATACCGCCATGTTCGGCTTTGATACCCTGGCCGCGGCCGCGATGTCGGACGCTAAAGGCTTCGGCTTCTGGGCCACTTCGCAGGACAAGATAGGCGCCGGCGCGCTGAAAATAAGCGCCGACGCCGCCCATTGGCTGGCGGAAAACAATCCCGGGACGACCATCTCCAACCGGTCGCTGACCGCCATAGCCGTAGACTACGACGTCACCATGGGCGCCATGTGGAGCGGCGACCTTAAAGCCGCCACGCTGTCAGTGGGCCTCGGCTACAACTTCGGCGGCCAGGTGGACTTCTCCTTCGGCGGCGGGGACATCCTGGGTAAAAAGGACACCGCCCACGTCCGCGCGGACCCTTTCCCCTACCTCATGCACTACGGGCCGATACTTAAGGCCATGGTCAAGTGGTAAACCCGGCCAATTGAAAGAAATGGGGACCGCTTCTGGTCCCCATTTTTATTGCTATTGAACTAATACGCCACGCCAGGCCGGCAAAGAAATAGCTGCAGGAGGTTTCGATATGGCAAAGTGAACCGGCCTTTTGCCATAATAATTACCTGACCGGCCTTTATGGAAAAGAAAATACTTATCGTTGAGGATGAAAAGGATATCGCCAGGATGCTGGAATATAACCTAAAAAAAGAGGGCTACCGCGTGGCCGCGGTCCATGACGGGGCGGCGGCCCCCGCGCTGGCCGCTAAAGAGCTGCCCGGCCTGATCCTCCTCGACCTGATGTTGCCGGGCCTCGACGGCCTGGAAGTCTGCCGCCGCGTAAAAACTGATCCCAGGACCGCGGCCATACCTATAATTATGCTTACCGCCAAAGGCGAAGAGTCGGACAAGCTGGTAGGCCTCGGCGTGGGCGCTGATGATTACATAACCAAGCCTTTCAGCGTTAAAGAATTGCTGGCCCGGGTAAAAGCCGTGCTGCGCCGGGCTGTGCCCGCGGCCGAAGTCCGGGAGGTCTACCGCGCCGGGAACCTGGAACTTGACTGCGCGCGGGTGCTGGCCCTCGTTAAGGGAAAGCCCGCGGACCTCACTGCCCGCGAATTTGAGCTCTTAAAAGCGCTGATGGCCGCCGGAGGTAAAGTGCTGTCGCGGGAAACCCTGCTGGAAAGGGCCTGGGCGATGGACGCCGCCATGGAGATAGAGACCCGCACCGTGGACGTGCACATCGGCACATTGCGCAAAAAGATAGGCGCCGAAGGCCGCCGCATAGTGACCGTGAAGAACTACGGCTACAGGTTCGAACCGGAAAATAAATGAATATTTTGTCCGCCCTCCAATTGCTGGTCGGAAGGCAGTTCGGGGAGATAATACAAGGTTCAAAGCGCTTCGCCGCCGGGGATTTCGGCTACCGCATCCCGGGCGGTTCCTTCGGCGAGCTGAAAAAGCTTTCTGAGACCCTCAACTACATGGCGGGAGAGATAAGCGCGAGAATGCGCGAAGCGGAAGTGCGGCGGCTTGAGCTTGAGGCGGCTTTCCGCGACATGTCCGAAGCAATAGTGGTCACGGACGGCTCGGGTGTAATAACCCGCATCAACCCGCGGGGACGCGAACTGATGGGCGCGCGCGGATTTAACGCCGAGGGCATGCGCCTGTCCGGCATGCCAGCCGGCCCCGAATTATCCTCCGCGGCCATAAAGGCCCTTTTGAGCGCCGCTCCCGTTTTCCTGGAAATAGAACCGCCGGCCTCCCCCGGCACGGTTTTAAGCGTAAGCGCTTCGCCTATCGTAGAGGAGGGCGCCGTGCGCGGCTGCGTGCTTGTGGCGAGAGATATTACCGGGCCGCGCAAGCTTGAGGCCATGCGGCGTGATTTTGTGGCCAATGTCTCGCATGAACTTAAAACCCCGCTTACGGCGATAAGAGGGTGCGCCGAGACGCTGCTTAACGGCGCCCTGGAGGACAGGGAACACGGCCCTGGCTTCGCCCGCAGCATATGCGAGCAGGCCATGCGCCTGGATAATTTAGTTAACGACCTGCTGAAGATCTCGTACGCCGAGTCGGGCCGCGCCGCCGTAGAGAAGGCCGCCCTGGACTTGAAGGAACTCGTGGACGAAACGGCAGGAAGCCTGGAGTCAGTGCTGGCCAAAAAGAGGGTTTCCGTATCGGATAAGGTCCCTGCCGGGCTTAAGGTGTACGCCGACCGCGACAAGCTTTCGCAGGTACTTATAAACCTGCTGGACAATGCCGCTAAATATAACCGGGAAGGCGGGAAGATAAACATCTCGGCCATGGCCGAAGGCGGCGGCGTAAAAGTTATAGTGGAAGATACGGGCGCCGGCATACCGGCGGAGCACCTGCCAAGGATCTTCGAGCGTTTCTACCGCGTCGACAAGGCCCGCTCCAGGGAAATGGGCGGCACCGGCCTCGGCCTTTCCATAGTCAAGCACCTTGTAGAACTGCACGGCGGCAGCGCGGGCGTCGAAAGCGCCGAAGGCCGCGGCTCCACCTTCTGGTTTACATTACCGAATACCTGACCCTCCCTGTTTCCCCGCCGCAACTCTTTACATATATTTTACACGGGCTTTAAACGGCCTTCACGCGCTTTTCTTAAACTATCCTCAAGACGAGCGAAGGAGGAAACTATGGCCCTTAATTTCATGCCCAAGGAAGTGAAGTTTTTCGACTACCTCAGCCTGCAGGCCGAGAACCTTGTGAAGGCCTCTGGATATTTCAAGTCCGTACTCAAGGACGGGGTGATGAACGAACTCGCCGCCAGGAAGATGCACGACCTGGAACACGAAGGCGACACCCTCATGCACGAGATCGCGGACATGCTCAACCGCACCTTTATAACCCCGATAGACCGTGAGGATATCTTCGCCCTGGCCAACCAGCTCGACGACGTCCTGGACCTGCTTAACGCGATGGCCAGCCGCATGAGGCTCTATAAACTGGACCCGGGCGAAACGTATTTTTCCCAGTTCATCGACCTGATAGACCAGTCCGCGGCCGCCCTTTCTAACGCCGTAAAGCACATGCACGACACGAAAAAAGCCCGCCGCGTGCTTGACCATTGCATAGAGGTGAACCGCCTGGAGAACCTGGGCGACGCGCTGCGCGAAAAAGCCATCAGCAGCCTTTTCGAGACCGAGAAGGACCCGATGATGGTCATAAAGTGGAAAGAGATGTACGAGGTGGCCGAAGGGACGCTGGATAACTGCGAGCACGTGGCGAAAGTAATCGAGTCCATACTGGTGAAACATGGATAATACCGTAGCCATAATCTTCCTTGTCGGACTGGCGCTCCTGTTCGACTTCCTGAACGGCTTCCACGACGCCGCCAATTCCATAGCCACTATAGTGGCCACCCGCGTGCTTTCACCCAGGTACGCGGTGCTCTGGGCGGCTTTCTTCAACTTCATCGCCTTCGCCTTCTTCGGCCTGCACGTGGCCGGCACCATAGGCAAGGGGATAGTCGACATAGCTCAGGTAGACAGCTACGTTATATTCGGAACGCTTATGGGCGCCTGCTCCTGGAACCTCGCCACCTGGTATTTCGGCATCCCCTCCAGTTCGTCGCACGCCCTGGTGGGAGGCCTCATCGGCGCCGCGCTTGTAAAAGCCGGCCCAAGCGCGCTGGTAGTGCAGGGCATAATGAAGACCCTGGCCTTCATAGTGATCTCTCCCGTGGTGGGAATGCTGCTGGGGCTTACTTTCGGCGCGATAGTCTACAACCTCTTCGCCCGCTCCACCCCGGCGAAGGTAGACCACCTGTTCCGCAAAGGCCAGCTCCTGTCGGCCGCGGCCTACAGCCTTGGCCACGGAGGCAACGACGCGCAGAAGACGATGGGCATTATAGCCGGCCTTCTATTCAGCGCCGGCTACCTGGGTAAGGAATTCCATATCCCGCTCTGGATAGTGCTGGCCTGCCACGCGGCCATAGCGTTGGGCACCATGACGGGCGGCTGGCGTATAGTAAAGACCATGGGGAATAAGCTCTCGAAGCTGCGCCCGGTGGACGGTTTCTGCGCCGAGCTCGGAGCCTCGCTGGTGCTGTTCGGCGCCTCGGCCATAGGCGTGCCGATAAGCACCACGCACACGATCACCGGTTCCATAGTCGGCGTCGGCACGCTCAAAGGCATACGCGCGGTAAAATGGGGCATAGCCGGCCAGATAGTCTGGGCCTGGATAATCACCATACCGGCGGCGGCCCTGATCTCCGCCGCCACCTACGAACTCGCGGTCATGGCCTTTAAAGGCTAAGCTTACGGGTTAAATCAGCAGTTTAACCCGCCGTACAGATGGCAGAACGGAAGGAAGGCCTTTATTACTGGGCCTTTCTTTGCTTTTTTATTAAGGAATTATAGAAATCAGGCGGACTTGCGCAGCAGCTTCAGGGCTTGAACTATACTGTAGGTTTCCTGCCCCGCGGGCAGCTTAGCCACCAGGTCCTTGGCGGAGTCCAGGTCCTCGCCCAGCGTGACTATAGGCGGCTCGACGTAGCCGTCCGGGCGCGACTGCGCAAGCCCGGCGGCTGCCAGCAGGGCGTTGCACAGGCATACGCGGCCCTCCGTGTTCTGCGCCCGCCCGCCCTTGGCGATGAAAGCGGCCACCGGCTCGGCCGGGCAGCGGTAGCCAAGCTCCCCTCCGGGCTTAAGATAGTTGACCTGCAGCAGGCCTATGTCGCAGCGGCGCTCCCGCGCCAGGTAAACCGCCTCGTCGGAAATAGTGCCGGGAACCTGCGCCACCTTGAAAGGGAAACCCGTGGGCGAAACCATCAGGTTCGAAATCTCCAGTTTACCCCCCGCCAGCAGCTTCAGAACTTTGGACTTCAGCCAGGGCGCCAGGCCGGACTGCGCTGAAAGGGCGGCCAGGGTCCCGAACTGTATGCCGGCCGCGCCCATGGATAAAGCCGAACGCAGGCGCACATGGCTGGCGTAAGCCCCGGCCAGCCAGAAAGGCAGGCCGAGCCCGGCTATGGCCGCTATATCGGCCTGGTCCTTCTCGGTGTACACCAGCGTCCGGCGGCCGCCGCCGTCGAAACTGGCCTTGGCAGGGGACGCGCTGTGCCCTCCGGCCTCGGAACCCTCAACTATAAAACCGTAGGGCCTGGTCGAGGGCTTGCCGGCAAGCTCTTTGGCCAGGCCGAAAGAGGAAACGATGGCTATAAATTTAGGAGAAGGCAGCGCCGCGCCGCCGGTATTGAGCGACTGCGGCCGCGCAAGGGCGTAAAAACCGCCGGAATCGGAACGCGCCCCGAAGATCTTAAGCGACATGGCCGCGGGCTCGTGCCTTGATAATTTCTCTATCATCCCGGGCAGCTCGTCCGGGCTGCCGGCCCCGGTCAGAACGTAATCAGCCCCGGCCAGCATTGCCCCGTAGAGAGCCCAGGGAAGCGGCCGCTCCACCTTGCGCAGGAAATTTATGCCGACAGGCTTGCTATGCCCCTCTTTAGCCAGCCAGACTTCTGCGAAGTTAGCCGCCAGCACCAGCACCTGCATCTCGCCGGACAGTTCCCAGAAGGAATCCGCTCCCTGGAAACCATCTACCCGGGTAAGCCGGCAGATAGGCACGGGTTTATATGGTTCGCCGGGCCGGCGGCCGCCCTCTATGTAGTATTTTGATAAAAGCTTGCGCAGCGGGCTGGCCAGGTTAGGCTGGCGGCGGGCCAGTTCGCCGAAGGCCCGGCGCACGTGGCCGTCCCGGTCCCCGTCCTGCAGCAGCCGGGGGTACACTACCTCGAGCCCCGTACCGGAGACCACACCCAGCCCGCCAAGCGCCGAAACCACCCGTGACATGCCCCACCAGGAAATGCGCACCCCCATACCGCCGGCAATAATGACGGGGTCGGGTCTTCCTGATGGCGCCATAAAGTCTGATTTCACCTGGTCTCCTGTCACTGTTGCGGTTAACGGGGAGTCAAGACTATTTTACATTTTACGGAGTTAATATTCAGCATCCCGAAAATACAAAAAGGCCCCGCCACTGGGCCCTCCGGCTTTTTATCTGGGTCCTAAGTCTGTCGTAAACTGCCCGAAAGCCTCTTATGCGGATCCGCGCATTCTGTTAAACTTTCAGTAAGGCCGCAGTTATGGCCGCCCAAAAAAGGAAAAAATGAAAAAGATACTCCTCGCCCTCATCGCGGTGATTTGCGCTTCGGCCTCCGCCGGGGCAGCCGAATACAATTTTAAGAACGCCGCGGGCGCCCCGCCGGCGGTCCTGTCTTCCGACAAGGCCGGAACGCAGGCGCTGATGTACGAACCCGGCTTCAAGACCATAGAGGAACTCCAGGCCGCCGAGCCGGGCATCCTCAACGAATTCGCGCGCATGAACATACCCGTAACCGACGTCTGGGTCCAGGACGGGACCGGACACGGTTTTTCCCGTCTTCATATCACCTACACCTACACCCCCGGCGGCTACCGCGCCGACAGCGTACTCTTCAAGAACACCCCCGCCAGGGAAATAACTTTCAAGCTGCTGGGGCTGGGCATGGTAGCGATACGCCGCTCCGACCTGGATGGCGGAGGCAGCCTGGTTGAATATTTCCGCAACGATTCCAAAGGCATGGCGATAAAAACCGAGACCATCAGCAATGACGCCAACGCCTACACCGGCGCGACCATGCGCTTCTGGGTGGAAACCACCAAACTGAATTACGAAGCCAAGGGCTATACCGTACTGGAATCATATATGGTACCGTGCGAGAACGGTTCCATGTACGAGGCCGGCGTTACCTACATACCTCTGCACTGACCCAGCTGCCGCCGCATAAAAAAAGGCGCCCCACCGGGGCGCCTTTTTTTATGGTTAAGGCTGGATAATATTTTTTTACCCGGCAGGAATTATCTTAGCGCGAAAAGAGGATAACGCCGGCAAGATACGAACAGGCGTTCATAGCGAATGAAAGGAAAAGTATTTTCAAAGGGTCTCGCCTGAGCGCGAACCAGAGGAGCAGCCATTCCACGAACACTATCCCCGCTTCCAGAAACAAAACCAGCAGGAGAGTAGCCGGAGCTGCGCCAAATACGCCTTTGAGCAGCAAAAAATAATTCAGCGCCGGGTTGGTGATGACGTTTACGCAAATAACCGCGGCTATTTCCGTCTTCCGCCGGTAAGCCAGCAGCCAGGCTACCCCTGTCTCGATAAAAATGGTTAACGCCAGGGCGGGCAGGAGAAGGGCGCTATTTTCCGCCATTTTTTCGCCTGATCTTAACAAGTATGGCGAAAGAACCCGCTATCGCCAGCAGTATTATCGCTCCGTTTACAGCGTAGGCGGAAAAGGACGGTGTATTGACCGGCGCTTCCTTCTCCGGAGCCGCCGGGACGGCCGCAACCGTCGCCACGGTTGAAACCTCCGGAACTACCGTGGGCGAAGGAGCGGGTTCCACGTCCCAGGCGGAACGCGTCAGCTTAATCACGTATCTCCCGGGGACCTTCTCGGGATAGGCCGGCTCGGGCCGCGGAGGGGCCTCCTTACTATTATCCCTGGGCCGCGGCCATGGCGACACATCGGCCCGGGCCGCCACGGGGAAGACCAGGCCCGAGGAGGCGAACAAGAAAAACACACCCGCGGCTTTCAAGACGGTCAATTTACGCATTTTATTTCTCCCGGCACGTAGTTTTTCAAAGCTGCATAAAGCGAGAGCGCGGCCAGGCACGCGACCGAAAACACTATCCATTTTCCGCCCAGGACCGGCAGCAATATGGCGTTGAACGAGGGCAGCGAGCCGGCGAGCAGGGCGAGGCAGGTAAGGCCGAAGGCGAACCCGGGATTCCCGGGCAGGAGCCCGGAGATCAAAGCAAGCGTTATAGGCATGGCGATATTGAATAAGAACACGCCGAAGATGGCGAGAACAGCCAGATGCGGAAAGAACACGATGAAAGGAATAGAGAGCAGCAGCGCCGCGACCGAAGTCCTCAGCCAGCCGAAAAGATCCCCAAGCACGCCGCCGAAAGCCTTACCAGCCGCTGTCGCCGCTGTAAGCGCGACCAGCAGTTCCATATGGCTTTTCCAGGGGAAAACCAGCGCCGTGCCTGCCAGCGCGCGGCCGAATATGGCGACAAGGGCCAAAACCAGGATAAGTTTAAACCGGGGAGGTTCCGCGGCCGCCCGCCGGCCGTAATTTACCGCGGGCGTTCTTACACCCAGCATAAGCGCGCATAACAGCCCCAGCGCCGCGATAACCGGCCAGGCCGCTGAATTCCAGTGCCTGCCCAGCAGCGTGCCGGCAAGAACGCCAAGCGCGCCGGGGGCTACGTATATGCCGGGCGCCGCCGCTTTTCCGGGATCAAGACTTAAAGCGATAGTTCCTCCGCCAACATGGAACGCGGCGTTGCCGAGCCCGGCCGCGATGATCGCCGCGGTCGGAAAAGACGCGGCCATTCCGGCGGCGGCCGCCGCCAGGGCGCAGCCCCCGACCGCCGCAAAACGGGGCGCCCGGAAACTGTCCGCCGCGAATCCGAAGATCGGCTGCGATCCGAACGCCAGCACATTGTACAGGATGAACAATCCGGCGAAAGCCTGGCCGGACACCTGCCCACCGGAAAAAATACTGAAAACCACCGCGACGCACGCGCAATCCACCGCGGCGTGCGCTGTCCCGTATACGCTTAAGTTGGCTGCGGCCGATATACGCGGGGCTCGTCCGGCCGATAAAGGCGGGCTGGGGATAAAATGCATCCACTCATTATATAAAATCACCTTCAACATCCCGGCGAACTACCGGAGCGGCGTCGATGGGGATGACAACTCAGAGGTTCCCCGGGTGAATGGGCGGCGCGGTCTTTTCGCCGCCGGCTTTATTCCCGGGAACCGGGCTGCCGGCTGATTTAAGTTTTAAAATATGTTTCAATTATACGGGACGGTTACACACTCCCCGTTATTTTCAGTTGAGCCGCGGTTGACAGGTCCGTAGGGCGGCCAGGAGAGGATCATGAAAGAATGCGGTAAATGCGGTTTTCAAAACGAGGATGATGCCGGTTTTTGCGGCAAATGCGGGGCACCGTGCGGCCGGCCCGGAAACGCCGCCGCCCCCGGGAACCCCGATGCCGGCGCGGGAACGGCCGTGAAATGCGAAAAATGTCAGGCTGAAAACAGCCCCGAAGCTAAATTCTGCGGGTCCTGCGGCGCCGCTGTACAGGGAGACGACGCCTGGCAGGCGGAATGGAAAGCTGAAGGGAATAAGAACCTTGGCGCATTCCCTTACGTCATCGCGGGGCTGTCTTTCATTCCGGGCATCGGGATCGTGTTCGGCATTGCCGCCATCATCTGGGGCATATTCACGGCGAGAAAAGGCGGGCCCAAACTCGCTTTTATCGGCATGTGCGGTATCCTCCTGTCCCTGCTCCTGTTCGGCTCTTTATATTATTTTGGCCTGGTCAGGCGCACCGGGGTTTTTGCCGACTTGCGGTCGAAGCTGACGGTGACCGTGGCGGACCAGGCGGTACAGGCGATAGAGTTTTACAAGGTGAAGACCGGGAAATACCCGGAGAGCCTGAACGAATTGATCGGTTCCCTGCCTGCCGGGTCGGCCGCCATCGCGTATGACCCGTCCCGCACCGATGCCAGCGGCGCTCCCAGGATGCTTTACTACGAGCTGATCAACCCGAACCAGTATTATTTGTTCAGCGTCGGCGATGACAATATCCCGTTCACGAAAGATGACATCTTACCGTCCGTACAGCCCGCCGGCGGCCTGGGCTACACGATCAAGCCCTGACCAGCCGCCGCGGAGCCAGCCTGGCAATACTAAAGGCTGCCCCCCAAATGTAAAAAGCCCCTTGGTTAAGGGGCTTTTTACATTTCCAGGTAGGAGAAGCTGATACTCCGGTAATATTTTACTTATCTCAATGCGCGGGGCTATGGCCTGGCCTGCCAGCCGCGCAGGCTAACCTCACCCTCTATGGAAGACTCCGTGTCCTTCGCGGCGGGGGCGGCCTTCAAGTCGATGTCCTTGTTCTCGGGCAGGCTCCAGGGCTCCCCCTTGATGGCGCCGCTGGTGAGCACGCGTACGCCATGCGCCGGTATATTGATCTGGAACCGGCCCTTTTTCACGGCGAATGTTTCGCCGCTGTAGATATCGGTATAGCTTGCGGGAGGGATATTTCCCAGCGACACGGAAGCCCCGTTCATGTCCTTATTAAGGAACACAAAAACGGTTTCACCGTTGAATTCCCGTTTAAAGGCGTACTGGTCCCTGGAAGAGTACAGCCGCGTTTGGACGCCCTTCATCAGGGCGGGGCTGGCGCGCCGCACAGCGTTGAGCTTTTTAAGATGCAGGTAGACGGGATCCGTTTTTGAGGCTCTTATCCCGTCCGTACCCAGATATTTCCTGTTGTCCGGGTCGTTGCCTCCCATCATCTCCACCTCGGTGCCGTAATAGACGCAGGGAATTCCGCGAGCGGTGAAATAATAGTTCAGGGCGTCGAAATACTGTTCGGTGGTGGCGGAGCTGCCGTCCCAGCCGGGGCCGTTAAAGCGCGGCTTGTCATGATTGTCCATGAAGGTCACCAGGTAGGTGGCGTCCTTATATTTAGCGTCCTGCGCCAGCACGCTGTCCACCCGGGTATAGTCCCCGCCCTTGAACACCTGCTCAAGCTGTCCCCAGCTGCTCATGGCTGACCCCGGCATATCCAGCACGCTCATGGCCGAGTTCATAGAATCGCCTGGGACCAGGTTGGTGTAGCTCGCCAGCCAGTTGTAGTCGCCGTTCGTCCACACCTCCCCGAACATAAAGAAATCCTTCTTGTTCTTATGCAGTTCGGTGGTGAAGGTTTTCCAGAATTCCGGCTTCAGCCAGGCCACGGTGTCCAGCCTGAACGCGTCCACGCCCATGTTCTGGTAGCCCTTGTAAATATCCACGAACCATTTGACCGTTTCCGGGTTGTCCTCGTTGAAGTCGAGCAGGTCGGCTATGGCGGGCCCGCTGTGGTGGAACCAGTTCTGCGTGTCGTTGTTATAATCGAACATCTTCCCCAGGCCGAATACCTGCCCCTTGCGGTCGTACCACTTCACCGACGGGTTCACGTAGCCGCCGTGGCCGTGGTTGGCCACTATGTCCTGTATTATCTTGATGCCTTTAGAGTGCGCGGCGCTTATCAGGTCGGCGTAAGTGGCGTCTTTGGATTCCAGGTGCGGGTCTATCTTCGAAAAATCCCAGGCCCAGTAGCCGTGGTAGCCCGCGGCGTCGTAAGAGCCGTCCTGGTTCTGGTAGCGCCCCGGGGGCTGCATTACGGGCGGGGTTATCCATATGGCCGTGAAACCCATGTCCTTTATGTGGTCCAGGTTCTGTATCAGGCCCTTAAAATCGCCGCCCTGGTAGTATTTCAGGTTGCCGGGCTGGTATTCGTCGCCGTAGATATTATTATTCCCGGTGTCGCCGTCCACGAACCGGTCCGTCATCACGAAGTAAATGGTCTCGTCCCGGAAATCCCATTTCCCGGCGTTAGAAGCCGCGAAGCCCGGAGCGCAGAACGCCGACAGGATCAAAAGCGCCGATAATATTTTGCTTGCCATTATTTTCCCCTTGAGAGCATAGTATAACATTCCCGCGCATTCCTTTTCATGTTCCGGCAGTCCCCCGCCTATACTACTTCAAAGCGTTTTTCAGCAGCTCCCTGATCTCGGCGGGGGTTTCCAGCGCGAGCGCTTTTTGCGCCAGCTCCCGGCACGCGGCGTAGGAAAGCGCGCGTATATCATGCCGCGTAGCGGGGATATGCGAAGCGTCCATGCTCAGCTCATCCACGCCAAGGCCGATAAGCAGCGGCACCGCCAGCGTATGGTGCGCAAGTTCCCCGCAGACCGCGACAGGTTTCTTCCTTTCATGGGCAGATTCGACTACCAGCTGCACCAGCTGTATCATGCTGGGCGGCAGGAACAGCCCGTAGCCGGAGTAGGAGGAATCCTCCCGGTCTATGCCGAGGGTGTATTGCAAAAGGTCGTTGGTGCCTATACTGAAAAAATCGGCCTCCCGCGCCAGGGCACCGGCAGTTAAAGCGGCGGACGGCACCTCTATCATTATGCCCGTCCGCATGGCCCCAAGCTTAAAACCCTCCGCCTCAAGCTTATCCTTGGCCTTTTTAAGCAGCGCCTTGGCTTTCCGGAAAGTCTCGAGTCCGGGCACCATCGGGAACATCACGCTGACATTGCCCGCGGCGCCGGCGCGCAGTATGGCCCTCAGGTGGGTTTCGAAAAACTCCTCGTGCGCCAGGCAAAACCTTATCCCCCGCAGGCCGGAATAGGAGGAATTCCCGGTTTCCAGGCCGGCTGGCGGCTGTTTATCCCCGCCGAAATCCACCGTGCGGATGACCACCTTGCGGGGGAAGAAGGCTTTCGCCACCTTCTCGAACTCCCGGAACTGATCTTCCTCGGTGGGCGGTGTTTCCCTGTGCATAAACAGGAATTCGGACCGGAAGAGCCCCACGCCGTCGGCCCCGTTTGCGTTGGAAACGTCCAGATTGCGGGTGGTCTCTATGTTCATCAGCAGATCCACGCGGCGGCCGTCTTTCGTTTGCGGCGAGGCGTTTTCGGCCCGGGCCTTGTCCGCGGCCACTAGTTCCCGGTCGCGGAGCCGCAGACTATCCGCCAGAACTTCCGGCAGAGGATTTATAATAAGCTCGCCGGTGGAGCCGTTCAGCACGGCCTGGGCGCCGTCCTGCGCCGCCTTTTCTATGTCCGGGATGCCCAGCACCATCGGGATATTGTAGGCGCGCGCCAGTATGGCGGCGTGGCCGGTAGGCCCGCCGGTCTGCACCGCGAAGCCTTTTATATTGTCGGGGTGTTCGGCCAGCGCGAAAGGAGTAAGTTCGCGCGCGACTATTATCACGTCCCCCTTTCCCCTCACTACCTCAAGGCGGTGTACGCCGAGCAGCTCTATTACCAGCTGCCTTCCTATATCGCGCGATACGGTGAACCGCTCCTGCAGGTATTCGTTCTTCGCCAGTTTCTGGCGGTCCGATAATTCGCGGAAAACCGTTTCCACGGCCACTTCGGCCTTTTTGCCGTTATTTATGAGCAGCTCTATTTCCTGGTTCAGGACCTGGTCTTTCAGTATAAGGGCATGCACGTCCAGTATATTGCCGTTGCCGGGGCCCAGCTCTTTGAAAATGTGCGCCGCGTCCTGACGGAAGCGGAGCCACACCCGCTCCTTGGCGGCCCGGTAGCGGAGAAGTTCGGCCTCCGGCCTGTCCGGAAGCGCTTTCCGGCTGACGAGGGAGCCGTAATCCTGCAGGATAAATATCCGCCCTACGCCTACGCCTTTTGAAGCGCCGACTCCTTTAAAAACTTTACTGGCGGAAGTATTATCCATGGTCCCAACCCTTAAATTCAGGCCCGCTTTGGCGATCCCAGCGCGTCCTTCGTAATTTTAACCAGGTCTTTCGGCTCAAAAGGCTTTTCCAGGAAAGAGAACACGTTGTCCGAAAGGGCGAACAGCTCCCTGGTCCGGCTATCCTTGCCGGTGAGGATGATGACGGGTATATTTTTAAGCCGCTCCGTTTCCCGCAGCCTGGACTGCAATGTGTAGCCGTCCATCCCTGGCATAATAGCGTCGAGGATAATAACGTCCGGGAGAGCGGCGGGATCGGCGCCGGTCAGCGCCCTATAGGCTTCCAGGCCGTCGTAGGCTTCCATCACCTCGAACCCCTCGCGTTCCATCAGCACCTTTATAAGGTACACGATGGCTTTCTCGTCGTCCACGACCATTATTTTCGCCACGGTAAAGCTCCCCTTGATCGCTCCCTGCGGGATAAACGCGCAATAAAAGCCGGCTCATGCGATCAAAAAGGACCGCCGGCCGGTCCCTGCATTAAAGCTTCACCTGCGCCGGCGCGGCCGCGGCCTCCGTGGGGAAGTCCTGCGCCGCGGCGGCCAGCCAGTTCCGGAAAATACTCCCGAATTGCGGGCATTCTATCGGCAGGAAGTGCCCGCAGTCGTTAAAAGAATGGTACTCCGAGAACTTCAGCCTCGAAGACAGCTCGAACTGGTCCCTGTAGCCGACCAGCAGGTCGCGCTGGCCCACCAGAAAGGCCGTTCTCGACACGATCCGGCCGGGATCGATGGTCATGTCCGCCGAAGCGGCGTTATGGAAAAATTTGGCCTGGTACAGCCAGCGCCCCGGGGAGAATCCGGCCGCCAGATTGGCCTTGTATCTTTTCAGCGTAACCGCTGTCTTTTTCGCCGCCAGCAGCAGATACCTGCGGTCCGCGCTCCCCCTCTCTTCTTCGTTCAACTCGTCCGCGGCCGGCCCCGCCGTCGGCGGCTTATCGATCCTGTCGTTGTCGGTGTAGACCGGGGGAGCTACCAGAAATATGGCCGGGTAAGGCGTTTTTTCCGCCAGCTTGAGCGCCAGAAAACCGCCCATGGAATAGCCGACCAGGCATGGCGGGTTCGCGAAATTCCCCTGCAGGAAAGCCCCCACCTCATTGAGCATATTGTCCACATCAGCCCTGAAGAAAGAATAATCGGAAACCCCGTGTCCGGGTAAGTCCACGTAGACACGCCTGTATTCGCGGTCCAGGCCGGAGAAGTATTCCTCAAAAGTGTTCTTCATGGAGACATGGTCCACCGTGGCGCCATGCAGGAATACCATGGGGATCCCGTCTTCAGGTCCGAAACACTCATAGGCCAGCGAGGATGAACCGGTATTATATTTTTTCATGACACGGATCGCGGCCCGTAGGCCGGCAGGGTACGATAATTTTTCCTGATCCCCCGAAACAGCTGCCACGGCTATTCTACCCTTTTTAGCGGCGGATATACCGCGGCCGGTCCGTCCGGAATAATACCGGGTACAAAAAGGCCCCGGCTTCCCGCCGGGGCCTTATGCCGCCGTATTCAGTATACAGCGGGCGGCGGCTCACCTGATATGGTAACCGCCATTCTCATCGTTCCAGAGCAGCCTTCCATCCGGGTATAACTGCACCCCGGAGGCGCCATGCGCGATGACTCCGTAGTTCTTGTAAAGAGAGCCCTTGCTGTCCGTCCAGGCCACATCCCCGGTCATGTCGGCTATGCCGAAGTCTACGGCTTCATGTCCAAGACGGCTTATATTTTTGTAAACATCCCCGCCGGCGTTTACCCAGGCCACGTCGCCGGTCAAGGCGGCTACTTCGAACGAGACGGGACCGTCACCGAGGTGCAGAGTGTTCTTGAACAACTTACCGCCGTCCTGAACCCAGACGATATCGCCGTTCCCCGAAGCCATCTTGTACTCGACCGGGTCGCGGCCTATCATGCCGGTGTTCTTGTATATCTTGCCGTTGCCGGTCCAGGCTACGTCGCCCGAGCAGGCGGTCTTAAAATCGACGGCGTTGCGTCCCAGCAGGAAGTTGTCCCTGTATATATCCCCGCCCTTAATGTAGACAATGGGCTGGTGGCAGCCGGGGGTAATGACGGCGGTATTTCCGCCCAGGGAAGATTTTTCCGCCCCCGTACCGAGCCTGATGACGGATATCTTAGCGGCGATCCCGGGGTCCGAATGGTCCTGAGAGGAAACCACGGCAGGAGCGGCCGCGGGCGGCATGACGGTCTCCGCGCTGATGGCGCGCACGTCCGAGGCATTTACCGAAGGCAGGTCTAAAGCCTTCAACTGGCTTCCAAGCGTAAATATACAGGCCGCGCTGATCAGTATTTTCATGTTCTTCTCCTTTAATCCCCCGACTGAACTGCTGCTTAATATAGTATAGCGGGTCCGACGGGTCGGCGCTTGAGACATTAGGGAAAAAAAGCCCGGTCTTTGGACCCAGAACGAAGTGGCAGCGTAAGGGCGGTTTTGGTAACAGATATTGTTACCATCCCGCCCGCGGCCCGTCAGAAAGGTTTAAGTTTGCGCATACGGAGCTCTATAAGGTAGAAACCGGTTTTTTCCCCGGCGGAACGCGTGGCGTAGGCGTTAGCCCCGTCCATGACCTGGGCCAGTTGCAGCCTGTAGTTCGACATCGCGCCCTCTTCGGCGCGGACCAGTTCGAACCGTTCGAAGAAATCGGATCTGGCCGCCTTGTCCAGGTAGCCGGTCACCGCAAGCAGCTGCGGCGCCATGCCTTCCAGCCGGCCGGGGTACGTGAAGAACTTCCCCTGGTGGCGGCATTTGTATTTTCCGGCCGGGGTCTTTACGGCTATGCCGGCCTTCTTCAGGGATTCCAGCGCCTTGGCGGCCGCTTTCGTGTCCAGCGAGAGCTTCCCGGCCAGTTCCGCGGGGGTCCAGCTGCCGCCGTCGCTGCAGAGGGCTTCGCCGCACCAGTAGGCGGTCTCGCTCGCGGCCATCGCGGAGAATTCTGCGGGTGTCATGTGCACCGAGGAATGCGCCTTCATCCATTGCATCGAGCCCTGCTGTCCCGGCCGGCTTTCCAGCCCGGACAGGAGCGGGCCCAGCACGTACTCCGCGCCGTGCCCCCCGCCCAGCATGCCGCGCAGGTAGCCGGCCAGCAGCTCCCTGGCCTCCGCCTGGGTAGGCAGCAGCCGCAGGGCCACCATTATCCGCTCCATCCATTCGGGCCTGGGTACGGAGGCGCCTTTCTCTATGCGCATGTAATGCACAAAAGTGAAACCGAAATGTTTCCGCCCGCCGTTGCGGTGGTAGAATTTATAAGCGGTATCGAACCCCGCCGCCGTGCGGGCTTTTATAAGCTGGCTCGAAAAATCGTCACCGGGCATATCTTCCTTATTTACCCCCGCTTTTAAAGTTCCCCCAGGCCGTTCTTTACGCCGCCTTTTTCAGCATGAACGCGGCCGACGACACCTGGCATTTATTTTTCTTGCTGAACGCGGCGGTCAACTCGTTCAGATATTTATCCCAGTCATGGACCTCGAAATCGTACTCGTTGTCGAACTGCAGCCCCGAAGCCGATATCAGGGCAAGTATATCTTCCTTGGTGTAGGCCTTCATCTCCATTTTAACCGGCGAAAAATCCACGGTGACGAACATCGTCCCGCCTTTTTTCAGGACCCGGCTCATCTCCCTTATGGCCATCACATCCTCGCCCTTTGCCATGTGCTCAAGCACGGAAATGGAATAAACATGGTCGAAGGTCTCGTCCGCGAAAGGAAGACGGGCGATATTCGCCACATGGAAATCCACGGAAGTGCCGTAACGGCGGGCCATGGCTTTCATCGCGGAGGCCTTGTCCTCCCGGATCGGCAAGCCCAACTTCCTCACGATGTTCCAGAACCCCTGGACCTGATGGGCTTTAAGGGTGCTGATATCCACGGATGTTATGTCGTAACCTTTTTTTGCCAGGTAGAATTGCAGAATGCCGCGGCCGCAGCCGCAATCGAGTATTTTAGCCCCGGGCTTAAATTCCCCGTGTTTTATAAGCCAGGGATACTCCCAATGCTTTAAAGATTCGAATTCGGCGCGATGGACCAGGCTTTTCCTGTCCGTGCAATAACCGAACTGGCACATCTTTTTCCGCGGGACATTCATCATGGAATGCATTTCCAGGACGATATCCATCCATTCTGGTGTGTGCAGGTCTTCTATCGTGATGCGCCTGTTAACCGGTTTTATTACGTTCATGTATGGTCCTTAGCGGGTAATGTAGAATTCGCCTGCGCCGCGTATGCTGGCTGATATTTTTACAGGAGCCGGACCGGTTAAACATCCCCGTGTCCGCGTCTTTAATGCCAGGTTTTCCCCCTGCCTGGTGCCCGGAATAGACTCAATAATACTAAAAGGCCGAGCATACCGCCTAGTATGGACACGCAAAGATACTATGTGTTTTACACCTTATATCTCAGCGCTGTTTTCGCGGCTCATTTCGCGAAAGCATCCGTGAACCTCGGAGGGGATTCCCGGGCCGGCCTGTTCACGATTTCTCATCTGCCGGCTTTCCGTGCGTAGGTTTCATCGCAAGCCCGATAAGGACTTTGGCAACTGCTGGCGCCGGGTTTATCAGAAACGAAATGAATAATTCTTCCCGTTCAGGCTGTCCCAATTCCCGTTGTCGTCCAGGGAAACCGCTACCTGCGTATCCCACACGTTCCGGCCGCCGCCCTGGTTGTAAGCGAAATCCAGGAGGCGCGGGTAGGCGCTGAACTGGAAATAAGCCGACGCCGCGCAGACATAATAGGAATTGCCGCTGGTGTCGGGACTATACCCGCCCTGCGGGGCGGGTTTGCAATTATAGGAGGACGCCTTCTTAAACTGCGCCGCGCTATTCAGGGAAAACCAGAAGCCGATATTGTTTTTTTCCGGAACGGAGCTGTTGGCCTGGGTCCATTTGTATTCTACGGATATATTGCCATCGCCCAGATTCCAGCAGTTATTGCGGGGTATGGGCGTTACGGTCACGGAGACAGGGCCCTGCTGGCGGGTTTCAGCCTGGACCGAGCACCCCGAAGTGTCGAAACGGGATGATATTTTTTCCGGGAAAGCCGCTTCGGGGAGCGGCGCCGCTTTACGCTCATTGAAGGCGGAGGCGGCGTCTTTAGTGGAGACTCCCTTGTCAAAATTTATTTCGGCCCTGGCCGAGGCGACAAAACCAAAACAAAGAAGCAGCGCTATCGATTTACTATTCATTTATGGTCCTCCGTGAGAGGCTGCGGATAAACGACCCGCCCGCCTATAATTTACCTCAGGAACCGCGGCTTTTAAAGGGCCGTAAGGCCCGGCAACGGGATTTTTTTGGCCGCTATAATTTACCCTTAAGGCCCATGGCGGCCCGCAGGTTAGAAACAACGCGGATCTTTTGCCTTCCGCCTGGGGCGGCATGGCGCAGGCTCTTCGCCTTGGGATTTCCCGGGCGCATGGGAATGCTCAAGATTCCTTTTGCTGCCGAAAACAACGTACCGGCGCAAACATCTTATGGAAAAACGGTATGGTATAATAGCGCTATATGGACGGTGAAGACTTCAAGATAACCATCGAAGGCGTGGAATACCGCAATATTAACGATATACCGGAAAAATACCGCGAGATCGCGCGCCGCCAGCTGGAAACCGCCCGTTCAGCGGCTGAAACCGCGGCCGCCGGCGCGGTTGCGTCCGGGCAGGGGAGCCATGTCAGCGTCAAGAAACATTTTGAGATAAAGTTGAACATAAAACACCAGGCCGGAGCCCCCGGCGGGTCCGCCGGCTCCTCCGCGGCGCCCATAAAGCCGTCCGGCATATCGGCCCGCGCCAGGACGATCCTGATAGCGCTGCTTATTTTAGCCGCGCTCTTCTGGGAACTGTTCCGCCTGCACGTCCAAAGGTAGGAGGAAAAAGCGGAAGGAGCCCGCGAAAATTAAAATATGATCACATTACCCAGACTGCGGTGCCCCGGCTGCGGCAAGGCCATGGGCCCGGTAAACGCTAACAATGTTCCGCCCGCCAACACGTACAAAGATTGCCTGCGCCGCTGCCCCAGGTGCGGTATAGGGGCAACGAACGCGAAGAATCCGGCCAAAGTTAAATACATACACGCCGAACCATCCCCGGATATTCCGCCTCAGACCGAACCGCCCGAGGATATTCCTCCTCAGAAGCCGTAATAAGGGATAAAAGGGAACAGACACCTTTTCCCCCTCTTACGGACTGACAAAAAAAGACCCCGGCATACCGGCCGGGGTCTTTTTTCATGAAAAGGTAAATAAACTTTTCTTTACCTTGGTTTATCTCGCGATGCGGAAACCGACATAGGAACTGCGGGAACCGCGTTCCATGGAGTAGCGGTCATCGGTACGGAAATAGCTGGGTGTCCACCAGGGGAACTCGCCGCCGCGCATCACGCGCAGGCCCTGGCCCTCTACCGCGCTGCCGTCGACCGGCGCGCCTTTGTACGAACCCTGGTAAGTGTCCTCGACCCACTGCCACACGTTCCCGGCCATATCGCACAAACCCTGCGCGGTATTCCCGGCGGGCTTCGAGCACACCGGCGCCGTGTAGATACGGCTGCAGTAAGCGCCGGCATACATCACGACATTGTCGCAGTTGGGGGCGTCATTGCCCCAGGGATAAGCCTGGTCCTTGCCGCCGCTCTTGGCCGCGTATTCCCATTCCGCTTCGGTGGGCAGCCGCGCTCCCTTGAACCTGGCGTACTGGTTCGCCTGGTCCCAATCAAGGCAATTCACGGGGTTATCCTTGCGGTCCGCCAAGCCCCAGTTGCAGAAATTCTCATTGTCCATGTCGGCGGTTACCGGCTCGGAGCACACGCCTTTGCTAACGCATTCCGCGTATTGTTCTACCGTCACCACGGATTTGGACATCTCGAAGGCTTTAACGGTAACCTCGTGGCTCGGCTTGGCCTCGGCCAGGCTGTCGTTGCCCATCATGAACTTACCGCCGTTGATGGCTACCCACTCTACCTGTTTGGCAGGCGCGCCGGCGGCATTATCGGCCGCGGGGACGGACAGGACAGCGCCTTCATTAGCCGCCTTAGCGATATTATTCGCTTTGAGGGCCTGTAAATCGTTGAAATCGGCCGCGTATACTCCCTGGGCCGCCACCGCCAGGACCGCCGTGAATAGTATTTTCACCATATTGTTTTTTATCTCCTAATCCTGCTCCATCAATTACGAACGAACATTATTACCGCTTATATATTGTAACCACTCTGTACATATTAAGCATGAGCAGGAGGGCCCAAAGAGGATTTGTTTTTTGGCCTATCCGTTTTAGGTACTTTGGCCGACAGTTTTTTATCAGGACTAAAAAGGCGGGTTTTTATTCTCTGTTACTTGGAAAAGGCCGGCATCTTTACTTACGGTTTGCCCGGCGGCGGTCATACATTAAGCGAGCCGCTCCGCCTAAACCCGCGAAAAAGAGGAAACCCAAGGCCACTAACAAACTGCCAAACCAAACCAGCCCGATATACGCCTCCTGATTATCCGGGGGCATATAAGAAAGAACATGCAGAATCATGACAAACGCATATGCAGACGGGAGTATAACTAACGAAAAGAATAGCAGGACATTTATAACAACGAAGATCGCGACCGAACTGAGACTCCTGAGCAGCGCATCCCGCATGCCAGTTGAATTTTCGGAGGCGATATAGGCGATAAGGAACCCTAATGGAAAAAAGATAACAGGAAGGAACAGCAATGCCTCAGAACCGGTGTTACCGAGGAAGCCGAATAAACTAACGAGACCCGGAACCCATAAGACCGTGGTCCAGAGCGTGCTGCGCAGCGCTATGGCAAAATAGGACAGGGCGCCCGGACCCTCACCCGCGTGAAGGAACCATGTAAAAAGGCTCCTGCTGCCTTTTGAGATTTTAATAAAAGTGGGAAAATGTTCGCTCATCGTCTGTAACCTCTTGCCCGGATCCCGCAATTTTTCACACATGTTCGATCTATTCCAACTGGGGCCACCCTTTTTTGTCCTTGCCGATTTGCAGTATCCCGTACAGAATAAATACGCCGGTAAAGCCGGAAATGGTCTCGGTATAACCAAAGCCCATCTTGCTATTGATAACAACCCCTATCACGCTGGATGCTAAAAAACCCCAGAAGCCCCACTTCCTCCATTTAAACAGGGCGATAGCGCACACCAGGTTAAACACGCTCACCATAAGAAGAACGGAAAACACCCACCCGGGGGCGTTGGGGAACGATCTGCGGAGAATAGCGTTTCCCAGCAGATAAACAAGAGCCGCCAGGGAATTCATAACGATCATAAGAACCAGCCAGGCCGTCAAGCAGCCATGCCGTTTTTTCCCCTCAGTGGACATAATATACCTCCCCGCTATTTGCTCTAACTATACCAAACAAAAAAGCACCGGCAAAGTTGCGCCAAAAGGTACCCGCGCCGTTTCATTACTTCAATGCGCGGGTTTTACAGCCAGTTTTTCGTCGTATGAATCCATGCTGTAAATATTCTCGAGCGCCAGCCGCGGCGGCCGCCCGCCTTCCATCCCCGCCTGCTGCGGCGTAAGGGATCTCATATCATCGCTTTTTTTACCCAGGTTCACCAAGGTGATAACCATATTCCCTTCCGGTATCCCCAGCGCCAGCCTCACTTTTTCATTATCGAAACCCGCTATGGGATGCGCCACCAGCCCGAGCTCGGTGGCGCGCAGCTGCATGGCCGAAACCGCCATCCCCAGGTCGAAAAGATAATACTCCCTCTCTTTTATCACGCAGTCGTAATCTTTCCGGGCAAAAGCGGCTATTATTACCGAGGCGTCCTTTACCCAGTCGTTGTTTTTGCTCAGGCAATCATGGACCTTAGCGAGAGCCTCCTTCGACCGTACAAAGACGAATTTCCACGGCTGGTTGTTAAAGCACGAAGCCGTCAGTTGCGCAGCCGCAGCCAATTCCTTTATCATCCCGTCCGTAACTTCCACCGGCATAAAAGCCCTGTAAGACCGCCTCTTCTCGATAGCCTCTTTCACGTCCATATAAACCTCCTGTCATATTAAAATAAAACTTTATCCACCGTCCCGCTTGCGCATCACATATGACTCTTTTTTTCAAACTCCGCCCTCAACTAGTTGACCATTCTAAGGATCAATAGCCAAAAGTTAAAAACCTGCGCTTCAAACTAGTTACAGGCGGCTGCCCCTGGTGTTCCGCGCTCTCGCGGCTGCCTGCCGCACCGGGCAGCTATTTCTTCACCAGCACGTAGTATTTAGGTTTCATGTGGTGGATAATGTAATCGATGCTCTTCCACTCAAAGAACATGTATGTGTGGCCGGCAATTTCTTTAATAGTGTACGCGCTCGCGGTCTTATCCCCGCTATGCATCACCACGCCCTTGGTCCAGGTCCAATAATTTTGCGGCATCTTGCCAGCCGGCAGGAAGGTAAGCCCCTCCAGGTAGAAATCATCCGCGGAGTTTTTTTTGCGGGGTTTAAAAAGCGAGGGTTCGACTACGAAGTCCACACTGACCCAGTCGCCTATCACCTCCGGGTCGTTTATGAAGGGTAGATCGATATTGTCCACCGCTTTTTCAGGACCGCACCCGAATATACCAAAAGGCATCAATGCCAGGCCTATTACCGCAATTACAGTTTTCATATGCCGCCTCCCGTGTTATACCGGTTGCCTTACACTGGAGATGGGACAGATCGTTAACCTTTTCCCCTAACTCATTTAAGCATTTTACAGCCGGGTGATCCCGGACAGCGGCACGGCCTAGTATCCCCTCTCCCGCAGGGCCGCGCAGCGCGAACGGATCCTGGCATTGCCGGGGTCCAGCCGCGCCGCTTTAGTGCATTGCGCTGCCGAACGCGCCTTGCTGAAGACAGCCATCGCGGCCACCTGCCCCGAACTGCGCAGCACCGCCGCCGCCCCGATTAGCGCCACCGACGCCGCCAGCCGCCGCCGGCCTCGCTGCGAGAGAGCCACCGACCGCAGAGCCGGAGAGGACGCCGCGAGCCCGCCGAAAAGCGCCCAGGCTATGAACGAGGGCGCCGGGAGCTGCTGCACGGCGTCGAAGCACCCGACCACCGCTGTCGCCGCCAGGGTAGCCGCCAGCGTAAGCCCTTCCAGATATTCGCCTGAGCTCGCGGCCTGAGCGGCGCGCCGCCATGCGCCGGCGAGCAAACCGATGAATACAAGCAGTATCGCGGCCAGCGCCGGCACACCGCGCTCGGAGACTATCGCCATCCAGTCGCTGCTCGGCCACGGGTTTATGGTCGTCCCGGTAGCGTAGTCTATAGAGGGATCGTAAAGCACGACGTACTTCGGGTAAGCGACCGCCCAATTGCCCGGCCCCACGCCAAGCAGCGGATGCACGGCCGCTATGTGCAGCGTTCTCGAGTACTGGACGAGGCGCCCGTGTCCGCTCCCCCCGTGGTAGTTCACCAGGCCTGTAACCGTGTCGAGGTACGGGGATTCGCTCTTCCACTCCAGCGTGTTCGGCAGGAGCAGCGCGGCCAGCACCCCCGCCGCGGCGGCGAGCACCAGTGACCTCAACCGGAACGCCGTTTTCGTATCGTTCCAGAGGCTGCGCCCCCGCCAGAGCCCGAAAGCCAGCACAGCCGCCCCGGCGGCCAGGCCCAGGCAGGCCGCGCGCGAGCGTGAAAGCACCAGTGCGCCCGTGATGATCGCCAGCCCCACGGCGCCGGCGGCCGCGGCCCAGGAGCGGCGCGCGGTGAGAACGGCGAGGATGAGAGCCGGAACTCCGAGGACGGCAAGGTGCGCCATGAAATTACGGTTGCCCAGGGTCCCCCCCGGGATGCGATTGAGGCTGAAGAAGCCGCTTGATATGCCGTAAGCCTGCGCCAGCGACATGGCGGCGCCGATCACCGCCGCCCCAGCCGCGGCCGCCACTATCGTGCGGCGAGCTCCGGCATCCGCGGCGGAGCGCGAGGCCCAGAACAATCCCGCGCTGGAGAGCGTGATCGCCAGAGCGCGCGCGGATAGCCAGTGGTCGGCCGCGAACAGCGCGCTGGCGAAGCTGAGTGCCAGGTACAGGACGAGCAGCATATCGATACGGTTAAATTTGAGCGCCTTCACGCCGCGCAGGCTCAGGAGCGCCAGGGCGAGCGTGGCCGCGTGCAGCACCAGTTCTTTGGGCGCGAAGAAGCGGTCGAGGTCGAACATGCGGTAAGGCGCCGCCGCCAGCACCACCATGACGGAGCCGGCGGCGAGCAGGGCGCGGACCGCGAAACGATCGTTCATAATAAAACCGTCATCTTAATTTGTCCCTGCATGTTTCCGACCTTTTTCGAGACTATATCTATTTTAACAACTTTCAGCCGGCCTGTTTTTCCGGGTGAAGGCCGGAACAGGCCATCCTTTCGGCAAGCGGTCCTCTTTTTGTATCATAAGTAAACATACTAGGCGGGAATACTTTTTATAAGGAAGAGTGTTTCGCGGAATTGTACGATCCACTTCCGATCATTATACGTGCCGAGACCATGAGGTGACAACATGAAAGAATTGAACTGGCGGCTTTTACTGCTGGGCGGCTTGTTATGCGCCATAGCCGCGGCGGCTACCCCTTACGTGACGCTGAAGCTCGGGCAGAGCGTGGACCTCACCATGGGCGGCATGTTCCTGGCCGCCTACGTGCTGGGCAAGCGCATGGAGGGCCAGGCGCTCGCCATCGAGCTGAATATCATCCAGACCATGATAGGCCTCGTGTCCAGCATAGCCTTCATGGTAGTCATCCTCGCTGCTTTCTACTATATACAGAACGTCTTCGGCCGCAATATCGGCTTCAACCTGACCACCTGGCAGATGTTCATCTGGCTGCTCGTCTCCGCAAACCTCGGCGTGTTCATGGGTATCCTCCCGAGGAGCTCCATACTGAAGGACCATTCCATACCGTGGCCGGTCAGCAAGGCGACGCTCAGCGTGGCACAGACGCTGACTGACCCCAAGGCCACGGCCATCACCAAGACCAAGCGCGGCGTGCTGCTGGTCAGCACCGGCGTGGCCGGCTTCCTGACCTTCCTGCGCGACGGGCTGGGAGTCATACCCTCCATCGTGGGCAACTCCGCCCTGAACATCGCGCTCGGGGCGGAATTCGCGGCCTGCGGCATAGGCATGCTGGTGCCGCTCTCCGTAGGCCTCTCCGGCCTGCTGGGCACCTGGCTGGTAAGCGCCTTCGGCGAGACCGTGGCCAAGTACTCCGCCCTCTCCGGAGTGACCCAGGAGAATTTCGGCAGCTGCCTGAGCACTCTCAATTCAGTGGGCGGCCTGGATGGCGCGAAGAAGGCGCAGGCAATGGATTTCCTGAACACCACCTGCGGCAAAGCCGGCGAGTTCGCCGGCGCCGCCTCCCACTTCAAGTACGTGGTCCAGTGGATGATGTGGCCGGCCACGGCCATGATGATAGCCGCCGCGCTGACCAGCATCATAATCCCGCTGGTCCTCCATTTCATGCACCGGGACAAGGTAAAGTTCGAGAAGCACGAATTCAAGTCCCTGGCCGACGAGACTATACCTCTTTGGTGGACCATCACCGGCATCGCCATCACCGTCACGCTGCTGGTCTGGATGACCAGCTCCTGGTTCTCCATGCCCTGGCAGCAGGTGCTGCTGGCGGTAGCCATCCAGCCCATCCTTATCATCGCCGGCCTGCGCGTGCTGGGTATCACCGGCTCCGGGCCGGTCTCGCTGATGGCCAACGCCACGCAGTTCATGTTCGGCCTGCTCTGGCCGGCCCAGATCAGGTCCAACCTCACCGCCGCCTACATCAGCGCAAACCCGCAGGCCACCTCGGAGAACGTGGTGCCCTCGTTCTGGGTGGCCCAGCGCCTGGGCGGCAAGTTCAAGACCCTGATACTGGCCCAGCTGATAGTGATACCGATAGGCGCTATACTGACGCCGTTCATGTTCAATTTGCTGGAGCGCACCTACGGCATAGGCCTGAACCCGGGCCAGCTGGCCGCCCCCACGGGCCTCAAGATAGCCACCCTCGCCATCGTGATGGAGAAAGGCCTGTCCTTCCTCCCGCACGGCGCGCTCGAGGCGTCCATCATAGCCATCTTCATCGGCGTCTTCTTCGAGCTGCTGCTCGCTTTCAAGAAGACCAACGAGAAGGGCCACGAGGTGAGCCGCTTCTGGTGGGTGCCGATACCGGCGGCGCTGGGCTTCGCGCTTATCCTGCCGGCCACCCTGAACATCGGCATGGCCATAGGCAGCGTGATCTCGGCCGTATGGCACCATTTCTCGCCGGAGGAGAACGGGTCTTTCGGGCATTACGCTACGCCCCTGGCCTCGGGCCTGGTGGCGGGAGAGGCGATGGTGGGATCGATCCTGCTGCCGGCGCTGGCGGCCTTGATGCAGTTCTTCAATTGACGGGCGCCGCGGCATAACGGATACCGGCCGCCGGAGCGCCCTGCCGACGCGCAACAAGGTACCGGGTCCTTACCCGGGGTAATTCAGATCCTGCGCGTCTTGGCTTGTTTTTTACCAGAGATTGATATCCAGCTGTACGGTAAAGGTATCGCGCCCGGCCACTTTTACGTTATTGTACATGTCGTAACCGAGTATTACGCTCGTATCCGGCGCGAAGGTCCATGAAACCCCGAAGTTGAACGCGCCAAGCGGCGATTCCCCGCCCTGATAATCCACCGCCGCCCAAAGCTTGTCCGAAACCTCGCTTAATACCCTGTCCCAGGAGAGAAGTACGCCCGTATCGGCCTTCTTCCCATTTTCATCCAGAAGCAATTTTTTATTTCCCGAATAGTATCCGGCTGAAAGCCTGCCTATCGCGGGAAGGTTCTTTGCGGCCAGGCCGTAAATGATGTTCTGATCGGTAACCTCGCGTTTCAGGCCGAAATTATAACCGCCGATAGCCAGCGCCGGAGAGCCGGGAAAAACGGCGCCTTCCGGAGCACCGACCTTGGCGTGAAAATAGAAAGGATAGTTATCGGAAGGCAAACCGCTCCTCATCAAGTCAAAACCTGCCTCTGCCTGGATCTTTTCATAAGGAAGCACGCCGATTGTGGGGCCGGCCACAAAAACAGGGGCTTTCCATAATCCGCCGGGCTCTTTTTGAGCCGCCACATAATTATCGATATTGAGATGCAGGCTCTTGTACTTCTGTATATCGGTCGACGGTATCCAGATCTGCGTGGAAGGAGTGGCTTTCGCGGTCAGCGAGGCTAGCAGGAGTATCGCGGCGGTAAGATAAGGTATTCTCATGTTTCCCCCTCCAAGTGACATAAAAATGCCCGCCCGGACAGCTTCCCGGACGGGCAATTCGCTGCGCCGTTAATGCAGGTAGGCCGTCTCGCCGTGTTGCGCCTCGTCCAAACCGGCCTCTTCCTCTTTTTCCTCTGTCCTTACCGGAGTGAACAGGTTTATAACGAACAGCATGCCGTAGGAGAACAGGAAGGCGTAAATGGCCGTAGCTGTTACCGCTATCACCTGCTTGAAGAAGAACACGGCATCGCCGTGCCAAAGGCCGTTGGCTCCAGCCGCGTTTACAGCCGTAGTGCCGAACACTCCAAGCATTATCACGCCCAGCACGCCGCCCACGCCATGCACGCCCCACACATCAAGAGCGTCGTCCCAGCCCAGTTTATTCTTCATGTTCACGGCCATGTAACAGACTACGCTGGCAAGAATGCCGATGCACACTGCGGCTTTAGTGGTAACATAGCCGGCGCCCGGGGTTATGGTAGCCAGGCCCGCTATGGAACCCGTCAGCAGGCCCACGAACTTGGGCTTCTTTTCCAGCGACCAGGCGATGAACAGCCAGGTTATAGCCGCGAAGGAAGCGGCGACATCGGTGTTTACAAAGGCCAGAGCCGTTACAGGGTCCACCTTCAGTTCGCTGCCGGCGTTAAAACCGTACCACCCGAACCAGAGCAAACCCGTTCCCAGCGCCACCAGGGGGATGCTATGCGCGCCGGAGTCCGCCACCTTGCGTTTGCCCACGAAGAACACGGATGCGAGAGCGGCAAAACCCGCGGTAGCATGGACCACTATGCCTCCGGCGAAATCGAGCACGCCCCACTTGGACATCAGGCCTCCGCCCCACACCATGTGCGCCAGAGGGAAGTACACAAATATCAGCCACAGGACCAGGAATATCAGGTAGGCCTTAAAGTTGATGCGGTTGGTGAAAGCCCCGGTGATGAGCGCCGGCGTTATCTGGGCGAACATCATCTGATAAGCGAAGAACACCAACAAAGGTATGCTGCTGGACCCGGTGAAGGCGGTCATGGGGGTTATGCCGTGCATAAAGGCCATGTCCAGATTGCCGATCACCGCGCCCTGCCCGCCGCTGAAACACAGCGAGTAGCCGAAAGCGTACCACAGGATCGTGGTTACGCCCATCGACACGAAACTCTGTATCATTATGGCCAGCACGTTCTTGCGGCCCACAAGCCCGCCGTAAAAAAAGGCAAGTCCGGGGGTCATGAGCATGACGAGGCTTGTCGACACGAGCATAAACCCGGTATTTCCGGTATCAAACATATAGGATCTCCCTCCGTATTTATATTCGCGGCAGCTATCCCCGCGAATAAATTATACGGATTGCGACGGAACGGCGGTATCAGGGATTCCCTGATGGGTATGGTGGAAAAACCTTACGGGCGGCCATGGTATCGCAGCCAGTTCTCCGGGGAACAGGGACATTACAAACTTACCAGCCCCTCTTTCACCGCGTAACGGGTGAGGCCGGCAATGCTCTGTATCCCTATTTTTTCCATGATCTTTTTGCGGTGGGTCTCGACGGTCTTAATGCTCAAATCCAGTTTGTGCGATATCTCCTTGGTCCGCAGGCCTTCAGCCAGGAGCTGCAGCACTTCCCTTTCGCGTGAAGAAAGCATGATGAACGGGCTGCGGGGGTCTCCGGCAGAGCCCTTGATGTAATCGCTCAGCACCAGGCTGGTAATACCGGCGCTCAGGAAAAAACGGCCGCAGTTCACGGCTTTTATCGCGTCCAGAAGTTCCTCAAAGGCCGAATCCTTAAGCAGGTAGGCGCGTGCGCCCGCTTTAAAGATCTCGGTAACATACTTCCGGTCATTATGCATTGAAAGCGCCACAACGCGCGCCGCCTTATGCGCCTTGGCGATTTTACGCGAGGCTTCTATACCGTTCAGGCCCGGCATTGAAATATCCATTATGACGATATCCGGGGCAAGCTCCCCGGCGAGACGCACCGCCTCTATTCCGTCCCTTGCTTCGCCCACCACCTTTATGTCGGTCTGTTTTTCCAGCAATGCCCGCAGACCTTCGCGGAATATCTTGTGGTCGTCACAGATCAATATCTTTTTAACCATAGTTATTTGTCCTTGCCGAGAGGCGCTGTTATTACAGCGAGCGTGCCCGAACCCGGTTGGGAGCTCAGCCGGAAAGCCCCTCCCAGACGCGAGACTTTCTCCCTGATGGAGAAAAGCCCGAACCCGCCCTTGGCGCCGTCATAAACCGAGGCGGCCACCGGGTTAAACCCGCGGCCGTTATCCCTCACCGTTACGGTTATCCTGCCGCCGGCGCGGCGCACGCGCAGCTTTACCTCTGAAGCGCCGGAATGTTTCACTGCGTTGATAAGCAGCTCCCGCGCGGACTTGAATATAAGCACGCTGGTCTCGGTCGGCAATGGCAGGCGTCCGCCCTCGGCGCGGAAACTTACCGCCAGGCCGTGGCGTTTGCGGGTATCCTCGGCCAACCGCTCCAGGGCGCTCTCAAGCCCCAGTTCATAAAGTATGGGAGAAGCGAGCTGGAAGGTGAGGTTGCGGGTGGCAAGTATCGCCTCGTCTATAAAGCCCGAAAGGTTCTTCAGTTCGCCGGAGGCCTCGGCGGCTGAGCAGTAGCCGCGCAAAACCCCCGCCTTCATTTTAGCCATGGCCAGGGTCTGGCCTATGATATCGTGCAGATCCGTGGCGATCTCCCTGCGTTCGCGTTCCTCGGTCAATATAAGCTCGGAAGAGAGGCCTTTAAGTTTTTCCTGGTACGAAAGTATTTCATTTTGCCGCAGTTCGCGCTCCCTTACCTCGTTCTTGAGCGCGAAATTGAGCTTTTGCAGCTCCGCCGTACGTTCCGTCACACGGCGCTCCAGGTCTTTGTGGGCGTCCATCAGGGCCTTTGAGGCCAGCTTGCGCTCAAAATAGACCCTGAGCATGTCGGCCAGGGAATTAATAAGGTTGCGCTCTTCGGCGAGAAACGGGCCTTCAGCCTCTTTGGGCATTTTTTTGCGGTAATAAACCTCTATGCGTCCGGTCAGCTTGGGGCTTACGCGGAAATCGCAGGCCTGCAGCCAGCGTGTACGCCTGAAACCGCGATTCCGGCCTTCGCAGTCCCCGACAATTATACGTCCCGAGGTGATCTCCGGGTACTGCCATGCCGGCGGGACGAGCTTGACCACGCGGTCAAGAACCTCCCTGGTGGAAAGACTGTCGTCCTGCAGCACGCAGACCGTTGAATGCAGCGCCGTCAACTCCTTGACGCGTTCGCGCAAAGCGTGTATGACCTCGTTCTTCGGCACCTCCGGGTGCAGCGCGTGAATGGCCTGGGAAGGCTTCAGCAGCTTGTTGCGTGTTTTGAGAGGGGACATTATCGTCAGTTTACAAAATAAATCCCGCAAGCTGAACCATGTTTTGCGGGCCGGTTTCATGCCCCCCTGCCGGACAGAACGTGTATATTTGATTTCAGCGGCCTGCGCGTGGGCCGGCGACGATCGAGCGGCGCTGGTCCGCCTGCGGACCTGGGGAGATCCTGGGATCACCGCAGATATGAATTCAATTCCGCCGCTCTCTTTTTCAGCTCAATGCAGCGGTCAGGATAATCGGTTTCGGTATAGACCCTCATGGCTTCGGCGCAGGCCGACAAAGCTTTTATAAGCCTCTCTTTCTTTTCATGCCCCGCCAGGAGCTCCGCCTGGCCGGCCAATGCTTCCGAAAGGCCTATCTGCGCGTCGGCATAGTCGCAGGGCGCCGACTCAAAGGTAAAAACCCGCAGGGTTTCCGTGTACGCCGCTACCGCGTCTTCCAGCTTTTTTTGTTTTTCCAAGCCGGCCAGGGTTCCCGCCATATCCCTGGAGGCATTGCCGATATTATATTTGACCAGCGCATAGGCGCCCGGGAACGAGGAAAGATCGTAACCGCGCAGCGCTTCGTTGTAGGCGGCAATAGCTTCGTTTAATTTTTCCCGTTTCGTTTCCCCGGCGGAACAACCGGCCCTTTCCCACATCGCCTCGCCAAGATTGTTCTGCACCCCGGCGTAGTAGGCGGGGGTGGACTCGAAAGTGTAGACCCGCAGCGCCTTGGCGTAGGCCGCTATCGCTTCGTCGAATATACGCACACGCTCTTCACGCGGAAAAAAAACGGCCTCGCCCCTTATTGAGTTGCCGAGATTGTTCTGCGTCATGGCATAATAGGACGGGGATGCGTCAAAAGTATATACCCGGAGGGCTTCTTTATACGCCGTGACGGCCTCTTTAAGTTTTTGCTTTTTTTCTTCACCGGCAAGGGTCAGTGACTGGTCCCTGAGGGTGTTTCCCAGATTGTTTTGTGACCCGGCATATTCGTTGGGCGAGGAATCGTAAGTGTAGGCCCGCAGGGCTTCTTTGAGCGCCGTCGCCGCCTCCTCAAGTTTTTTCCGCCTCTCTTCCCCGGAAAGAAGCGTGGCCTGATCCCTCAAGGTAGAACCGAGCCGCTGCTGCGTGAAGGCATAGTCTTCCGGGTTTGCTTCGAACGTCTTTACCCGCAGGGATTCCCTGTACGCCAGAACGGCCTCATTGAGCGTTTGTTTCCTCTCTTCGCCGGCCATAAGCATGGCCTGGTCCGCCAGCGCCGAACCGAGGTTGCGCTGGCCCGAGGCATAACCGGCCGGGTTTAAAGCGAGTGTCCAGACCCGCAAAGATTCTTTGTAAGCGGTCAGCGTATCCCTGAGTTTTTTCTTCTTATCCTCGCCGGCCAGGATGTCGGCCTGGAAACTGAAAACTCTTCCAAGGCCGCTTTGTGCGCGGGCATAGTCGTCGGGAGCCGAGGTAATGGTGTATATTTTCAGCGCTTCATTGTGCGCCGCTACCGCTTCCTCGAGTTTTTGTCTCTTTTCCCCTCCCGCCAGAGTGGAAGCCTGGTCGAACAGCGCGCTGCCGAGATTATTCTGCGCATTGGCATAATCGCCCGGGGACGAATCGGGGGTGTAAGACTTCAAGGCATCCTGGTAGGCTTTGACCGCTTCTTCAAGCAGCTTTCTGCGGTTCTTCCCCATGGCCGACTCGGACAATTCGTGGTACATCCTGGCGGACCTTATCGTTTGCGCCGCCAGCACAAGCCTGTCGCCTATATCCGCCTTCGTCTGGGCCAGGGCCAGTTTCTCCAATTCGGTCCCCGATTTCCCGGCTGAGCCGGCCTTTTCCCTGGGCCAGACGGCATAAATGAACTGTTTCCTGGATTCGAACTCGGGCTTGTCCACCGACACGTGAGTCTGGGAATATCCCTTAAATTGCGCCGGCAATTGTTCCGAAATAGAAAAATCGCTCCTTACGTTAATGAGGTTTTCGGCGCTGCTGTCCACAAAAACGTAATTCGGGGAGACAAGCTGCCCTATTGTCTCCCGCCTGAAGTACTCTTTTGACGCGGCCTCGCAGCGCTGGGCCTTATTTATGCCGGAACCCGAATAGTGGGTCGTGTTTTTTATAGCCAGGGGACCGAAATTACCGAAAGAGATACCGGTGCGCAGAGCCAGGAAATGGCCGTCCGGGACGGACACCCCGGCGACGGAAAATTTTTCAATATACTTCACCCGGGTCTTTTCCCAATCCTGTATGATCCGGCTCAGGCACAAAATACTGCTTTCCACGCTGGTGAAAAGCACCAGGAAACCGTCGCCAGTAAAATTCCCGACATGCCCATTGTACTTGTCCACGGCCGCCTCTACCGACTTGTAGAGTTCCCGTATCATTTCGGCCGCCGTATCCGCGTTCTGGTCCCAGGCGTAGGTGGAGTCGTGTAAGTCTATAAAAGCGGCGAAGCCGGGGCCTTTTACCGGCTCGTTATGCGGAGCATCTTTATATGGCATAATTTTCAGCGGGACTCCCGATGGAAGACGACATATTTAACTATACAAAACAAAAAAGACCCCGGCAAAGCCGGTCACCAATGAAAATATCACCCATTACGCTATCGCTGTTGTGCCTTTTTACAGGCATATTATCCGCACAGCCCCCCGGAACAGGATCCCTGCCTCCGCTGCCCGCGCATCCGCGCCTGTTGATCACCGACCCCGAGATACCCGCCATCAAGGCCAGAATTGAAAAAGACCCCGTCCTTAAAGCGCGCTACTCCGCCATGGTCAAAAAGGCGGACGAGTGGGTGTTGAAAAAAACCGGGCTTCCGGAACGCGGCGGGCAGTGGGGCCATTATTATGCCTGCGCGGACGACGGCGCGCGGTTGGTCACGGTTTCCTCCGCCACGCACAAGTGCCCGGTTTGCGGCAGGGTCTACACCGGCTGGCCATATGACGACGTCCTGCTGGGGAACATCCACAACTCCTATTCCGCCGCCGTCAGGGATCTGGGCTTTATATATCGCCTGACCTCACAGCGGAAATACGCGGACAAAGCGCGCGAAATACTTCTGGCTTACGCCGAAAGATACCGCGCATACCCCCTGCATGACATTAAAGGTAAGGATACCGCCAGCGCCGGACGCGTGATGGCGCAGACTTTAGACGAGTCCACATGGCTTATCCCCATGTGCCAGGGGGCGGATCTTATCTGGGATAGATTGAGCGGCGCCGACCGCAAGCGTCTTGCGGAAGGCCTTTTCCGGCCGGCCGCGCAGGTGATACTCAGGCACAAGATGGAGATACACAATATCCAGTGCTGGAAGAATTCCGCGGTCGCCCTGGCGGGCCTTCTGCTGGGCGATGAGGCGCTGGTGTCCGACGCGCTCGCTTCGGAACACGGCTTCTACGCCCAGATCGCCAAAGGCATCAACGGCGACGGGCAGTGGTATGAAGGCTCGTGGACCTATCATTTTTACACGATGAGCGCCGTCGCCCCGCTGGCAGAAGCCGGGCGGCGCTGCGGCCTGGACATTTACGGTTATACAGCCGGCGGAAACAGTTATTACAGGATGTTCAAAGCTCCGCTGGAGTTCGCCCTGCCGGACATGACTTTACCGGCCTTCAACGATTCATCGGCGGTAAATCTCCTGAGCGAGGCCCCGCTTTACGAGCTGGGCCTCGCACATTACGGCGATACGGCTTTCGCCGGGATCCTCGGCGGGACTAAACGCGATTCATTGCAGGCGCTCATAGCCGGCGTTTACCCCCTGCCGGCCTCCGCCACGCAAACCGAACCGGGCAGCCGCAATTATACCGGCGCGGGTTACGCCGTCCTGCGCAAAGGCAAGGGCAAGAACGCCACCTGGCTGTGTCTTAAATACGGCCCGCACGGCGGCGGACATGGACATCCCGACAAGCTGAATTTCATACTCTACAGCAGCGCGGCTATTTTAGGCTTTGATCCCGGCACCGGGCTGTATGGCGCGCCGATACACGGGCAATGGCGCAGGACATCGATAGCGCACAATACGCTGGTGGTGGACGAGGCTGACCAGGCTCCTGCCACCGGGAGCAGCCTGGCCTTCATCTCCACTTCGTCATGGAGCGGGGTACTTGCGGACGCTGGGCCCATTTATCCCGGCGTTGCCTACCGCAGGGCTGTCGCCCTGATCGGCCGCGAGCTTGTGCTGGTGCTGGACATGGTATCCGCCGATAAGGAGCATACTTTCGATCTGGCCTACCACAATACCGGGGAATGGACGGCTAAGCTGCAGGGGGAAGCTGTGCGGATGCCGGACAAGATAGGCTACAAGTATCTTAGCGGCATGACGGCTGTTGCCGGACCTCTGCCGCTTGTCAGATCCGGCCGGCTGGACGTGGGGATTTCCGTGGCGGCTCTTCAGCCGGCCCGGGTATGGGCGGGGACGGGAGCTGGCACTACCGCCGATGTCAGGGTCCCCTGTGTGGTCGCGCGCATACATGGCAAAGAGGCCGCTGTTGCGTGGGCTATTTATATCGGGGATAGATTACCGTCGGTGAAAATATCCGCGACTGGGGCGGGTTTTGCGGCCGAGGCCTCGGCTGGCGGCAGGACATACCGCCTTATAGCCAGCCCGGACGCAAAAGATAAATTATCGCTGGAGCAGGAATAAGTCCGCCGATGGGAATTCTCGATTTTTTTTAATCTCGAACCTTATATGAACGCCCGGAGGCTAACAGTTACTGCGGCGCGCTGTGCTTTTTTATAACTAAAACCAGGGAGGCGGAACGGCGTTTCTCAACGCAAGGAACAGAAAAGCGGCGCTCACTAACGTGATAAGCGCGCCTGTCAGCGTAAGGCTCGAGGCTGCAGATGCTGTTGCGGCCGCGTAATCGCTGTAAGACAGACAGGCGACTTTTTCCACGCGATCCGCGAAAAAACACGGTATCGCGGCATCCGGGTTGCTCTTGAGGCTGACTAGTTCTTTTACCAGATCTGAAGGCATTTCCAACGGGTCATTGCGGTGCATGTACTCCATAAATTCATTCAAGGAACAAGGAGTCCCCAATACTGTCACATTTGAGCCTTCCTGTACGATCTGTTCCGATCTCCTGGTGATGTTTCTGTCGTATTTCCCGGCAAATAAAGCGTCATCAGAGGCGCTTGCATTGACGGCAATATCCAGGCTTTTCGGAGTGGGCACGACCAGCGCCGTTCCGGAGTTGTCCCGGACAAAAAAACCGCCGCAGGCATCAATAGAGTCCAGTTCCCAGTGAAAATCGTAGGAGGAGACAGGTTGCGATAAATCGTTTCTGACCATCCTTTCGATCTTTTCCGCATAAAATACGCAGGGGGTCTTAGAAATCGGGGAGTTTATGATGCCCGGAGAATGCGCCTGCCCCGTGATGAACAGCGGCGTATCAGACTTCACGGCGCCGATAGGTAAGCATGGAACTGTTTTAAACCTGTTCATCAGCCTGTGCCTGAAAAGGCCATAAACAAGCAGGACTATCCCCCCAACAAGTCCTAATAGCGGGATGACCAGACTTTGCCTTTCTAAGAATGACATTTGTGCCCCCGATCGTTTTTTTCTTACTTTCTTAAGATCTTGCGCATAATACCGCTCATGGTGGCGGGATCCTTCTTTATGAACACGACTTATTTAAATGATAGCCGCGGGTTTTGGCCCGCGGCTATCTTCACACTACAGTATATTGATCAGAACTGAACGCCGACGGCTACCTGTACGCCCAGATCATAGGCGTCGGTCAGGC